>JADFPU010000153.1 GCA_022562175.1 Pseudomonadota bacterium
ATTGGTACACTCTGGGTGGAGGCGGCGGTGGGCGCAGGAGGAAGAGTCTGCCCAACAGCAGCCCAAACAAAAAGCCGCCAATATGCGCCCACCAGGCCACCCCGCCGGCCGCGCCGAATGAGGCAATACCTGAAAATAGCTGCGAGATAAACCAAAAGGCTAAATAGAACAAAGCCGGGATTTCTACGAACCAGGGGATGATAAATAAGAAGATCAACGTGACTACCCGCGCGCGTGGATATAAGAACATGTAGGCCCCCAATACCCCCGCTATCGCGCCGCTGGCCCCCAATATGGGCACAATGCTGTTGAGGCTGGTGAAGGTCTGCAGCAATCCAGCCGCCAACCCGCTGAGTAGATAAAATATCAAAAATGGGAATGATCCCATACGGTCTTCAACATTGTCCCCGAAGATGTACAGGGTAAGCATATTGCTCAGCAGGTGGAACCATCCAATATGCATGAACATACTTGTGAACAAGGACAGAAAAAATAAGGGCTGCCCATCCAGCAGACGGGCAGGCACAATGCTGAAAGTATAAATAAATCGGGTTTGGGCATTTACCCCTAGGCTGGATTCGAATAGAAACACGAAAACATTAGCGCCCAACAGCAGCCAAGTCATGACTGGCACATGCCGCGAGCGGATGGTATCTCTGAGCGGGATCATTTATGCTTCTCGATTTGCATTAATCTCTCTTTCCTTGCACAGCCATCTCGTGACGGGAATAATACCAAATTCTACCTGTTAGTTAAATGAAAAAGTCAGAGAGCAGCCAACCTGACTACTCTCTGACTTCATCCAGACAAATTATTATTTGACCTTGACGGCAATTTTCTTTGCCTTGGCCGATTCGGCCTTGGGCACTCGTAGGGTGAGCACGCCATTGCTGACGTTAGCCTCGCCCTTACCAGCCTCTAAGGAAGCCGGCATGCGCAATACCCGGCTGAACTTGCCGCTGGGGCGCTCGCGCAAGAGGTAGGAAACATCCTCATCCTCCACCTGCGGGAATTCGCCGCGGATGGAAATCGAATTTTCCAAGATCTCAATCTGAACGTCCTCGGCCTCAATTCCGGGCACAAACGCGGTCAAAATGAAGTCGTCGTCTTCAACGATCACATCCACTGGAATATGTACCTCGGGACGCGAAACATCCATCCAACGGTTGGGGCGGAGTTGCCGGGAAGGGGAAAGATAGTAAGTCATCATCGATAAACCTCCAAGTTTATATCTACAAGTTTGACTTCTCAATACCCTCCTATCTTAGCTCCCGAATGTCAGAAATCTGTAATAGATAAATCTACATCATATTAACTTTGCGGAGCAGCCACAAATATAAAATAGGGCGAATCGGCATGATAACTCCCCTCTTCAAAATCCCCATAAACGTCTTTCAACTCGAAGCCCGCCAGTCGCAGCTCGTGTTGATAATCTTCCGTGCTAGCCAACTCGTGATTGGCTGTGACCGTGGTGCGTTCGACCTTTCCATCCGGCAGCATGTGATCATAATGCCAGATCACCTGGAATTTATCCTGATCGCGCTGCCAGGCGCTGCTGACCTGCACCGGCTGGCCGCTGCGTGGATGGGCAATCGTTTCTTCCAGTTCAGGCTCGCCGCTTTCAGGTAAATCCAACACGCGGGCGGGGTTGAGCATGCTGGCCGCGAACAGTCCTCCCGCCGCGAGATGTTTTTGCACACACTCCAGAGTCGCCAAGCGCTGCTGCGCGCTGAGCGTGCTGTAAGTGTTGCACGGCAAGATGATGAGCGGAAATTTTAACTTCAATCTGAAAAATTCCAAAATTAAAAAGAATCCATGCGGTAATATCGTTTGGCATGAGAATATTGCAGCAAGGAAAGTCGTTTGATATGTTTCAGGTGTATATGGCAGGGTATTTGGCCAGTTTAGGCTCAGGTAGATGCTTTTTCATGGTTGTAGGTTGTGTATCCATTTGTTGGTTAAACAAACGCAAATCGTTCCAAATGATTTGCGCAGGAATAAGAAGGCCTGGTATCTGGAAGAGGTTGGAGATACCAGGCAATAGCCAAGCATCCCGCTTGGCTCACCGCTTGTTTAAGGCGGTCACGGTAAAATCTTTGTCTATTTATCATTAGTCCCAACTCAGTGTGCCACCTGTTTGATACTCGGTAACGCGAGTTTCGAAAAAATTCTTTTCCTTACGCAAATTGGCCTGCTCGTCCAACCAGGGGAGCGTGGCTTCAGCGCCAGGAAAGGGTTCTTCCATTGCCAATTGATTTGCACGGCGATTGGCAATAAAACGAAATTGACCGATATGCATATCAGTGGAATAACCGAGGATAGGATCTCTCAAGATATAATTTGCATAAGTTGCTTCCGCTGCTTCAGCTTCATCCCACATATTGCGTACTATTTTCGGATCAAGCGTGATGTTTTCTTCATAGATTATTTGTTTTACCACACGAATCCCGAAAGCAGTATGCATTACTTCATCGCGCATGATGTACTGGAATTGTTCTGCCGTACCTTTCATCAGACCGCGTCGTTGTAATGCGAAGATAGGACTGAATCCGTTATAGAACCAGCAGCCTTCGAAAACAGCTGCAAAGAAGATATAGGATATAACAAAGTTGTTTAATTCATCAGGATCACGCAGATCGATACCGGAACGTAAAATTGATTTCAGACGTCGACTTGCAATCTGTATCTTTTGATTGATCTCCGGGACAACACGATAGCGGTTATAGATATCACCCTGATCCAGACCAATCGTTTCAATACAATGTTGATAGGTCCATGTATGTAATGCTTCTTCGTAAACCTGGCGGGCCTGATAAATTTGTAGCTCAGGCGCCGTCATTTTTTCCATGACAGCAAGCCCGATATTGCGCATTGCCATAATGTCCGATGTGGTGAGATAGGACAGTACGTTTTCATAGACATGACGTTCTTCCAGCGTCAGTTTATATTTATAGTCACTCACATCCTGCGCCATATTAATATCAAGCGGTGTCCAATGATTTTTGTTGGCGTTAAGAAAGAAGTTCCATGCCCAGGGATACTTGAAAGGAGCGAGTTGATTAATATCGGTCAGGCCATTGACGACGCGCTTGTCTTCCGGGTTAATCGGTTTGAGATTGGCCGGCATCATTACTTCGGCATTAAATGCCTGCTCATTCGTAGTATGTCCTGGATCTATATCAGGGACAATATTCGGGTTGTCTATTGTTGTCTCTATGGGATTTTCCCAATTTAACATTGCATCATTCCTCTTTCATCAAGCCAGCCGGATTACTGGCATGCCTCACAATCCGGCTCAAGAATCGAGCAAACCTTTAGTGCTGTATCGGCAGTGCTGGAGCGGCTGTCCTGAACAGCATCATTAGTAATATTTTTCTCCAAATGCGTTGCTCCCAATGAGCGCAAGTAATAGGTGGTCTTTAATCCCCTCACCCAGGCCAGTTTGTAAAGGTTATCCAGTTTTTTACCGCTGGGCTCGGCCATGTACAGATTTAACGATAGACTTTGGTCGATCCATTTTTGACGACGTGATGCTGCTTCAACCAACCAACGCGGATCAATTTCAAATGCCGTTGCATAGATTTCCTTCAAGTCTGCAGGGATACGGTCAATGGGTTGCACGCTACCGTCAAAATATTTCAGGTCATTGACCATGACTTTATCCCAAAGATTACGTTCTTTCAGATCCCGGACCAGGTAGGGATTAACCACTGTAAATTCCCCGGACAGATTCGATTTAACGAACAGGTTCTGATAAGTAGGTTCTATGGATTGACTGACACCACAGATATTGGAAATCGTCGCAGTTGGCGCAATCGCCATGCAATTGGAATTACGCATGCCGACAGTTTTAACGCGTTCGCGCAGGCTGTCCCATTCCAGAGTCTTGCTTAAATCGACTTGCAGATAATTACCGCGTGTCTGCTTTAATCGTTTGATGGAATCGATAGGTAAGATACCTTGTTGCCAGAGTGAACCGGCGAAGCTGGAATAGGGGCCACGTTCTTCTGCCAGGTCGGTAGAAGCCTTGATGGCGTAGTAACTGACAACCTCCATACTGTTGTCTGCAAAAGTAATGGCTTGTTCCGAGGCATACGAAATACGGAGCTTGTACAGCACATCCTGGAATCCCATGATGCCCATACCGACCGGGCGGTGACGCAGATTGGAACGGCGCGCCTGTGGAACGCTGTAATAGTTATAGTCGATGACGTTATCCAACATGCGCATGGCAGTGTTGATGGTCTTTTCCAGTTTCTCTATGTCCAGGCCGTGCTCACCAAGATGCTGGGCGAGATTGATCGAGCCGAGATTACAGACCGCAATCTCTTCATCTGAGGTATTCAGGGTGATCTCCGTGCATAGATTGGAAGAATGTACGACACCCACATGTTGTTGCGGTGAACGCAGATTGCAGGGATCCTTGAAAGTGATCCAGGGATGCCCGGTTTCAAACAACATGGATAACATCTTGCGCCAAAGGTCAACGGCTGACAGAGTTTTGAAATGTTTGATCTCACCGTTAGCGGCCTTTTTCTCATATTCGACATAACGCTTTTCAAAGGCCTCACCATAAAGCTCATGTAAATCAGGCGTTTCTTCTGGGGAAAACAATGTCCAGTCGGCTTCTTCACAAATACGCTTCATGAACAGATCAGGCACCCAGTTAGCGGTGTTCATGTCGTGGGTACGGCGTCGTTCATCACCGGTATTTTTTCTAAGATCCAGAAAATCCTCAATATCAAGGTGCCAGGTCTCCAGATAGGCACACATGGCACCCTTGCGTTTTCCGCCCTGATTGACAGCGACAGCCGTATCATTGGCTACTTTCAGAAACGGTACAATACCTTGTGATTTTCCATTCGTACCTTTGATGTGTGCGCCCATGGCCCGTACGCGAGACCAGTCATTTCCCAGCCCGCCGGCAAATTTGGACAACAGGGCATCGTCCTTGATGGCACTGAAGATACCATCGAGGTCGTCCGGAATGGTGGTAAGATAACAACTCGATAATTGTGGCCGGCAAGTACCTGAGTTAAATAAGGTAGGCGTCGAACTCATGAAATCAAAAGAAGATAATAATTCGTAAAACTCAATTGCTCGTGCTTCACGATCAAGTTCATTGATAGCCAGCCCCATGGCAACCCGCATAAAAAAGGCTTGTGGTAATTCGAACCGTATTTCATCGGAATGAATAAAATAGCGATCATAAAGTGTTTGCAGTCCCAGGTAATTAAATTGCAAATCACGTTCTGCGATTAAGGCTTTGCCTAAACGTGGCAGATCATATTTTTCAAGTTCGTGATCCAGCAAACCCAATTCAGCGCCACGTTGTATATAGGCCTTAAAATAAGCGGGATAACGTTCCGTTAACTCTGCCTGGGTGGCTTCTACAGGTTTGCCCTCAATAAAGCTCAATGCTTTATGGCGCATATTATCCAGTAACAATCTCGCCGCGACATAGGAATAATTCGGTTCCTTTTCGATGTGTGTTCGGGCACTCATGACCAGGGCAGGGCTAACGTCGGCTTGCTCCACGCCATCAAACAGATTATGCAACGCATCTTCAATAATCAGTTGGCCATCGACTTCCTGCAGTCCGTCACACGCTTCAGCAACAATTGTTTTGAGGCGCCTGGTATCGAGTGCCACCTTACTGCCGTCTTCTAATAGCACCCTGACAGGGGCCGCCATTCTTTGTTCCGGGGCCGTTGCTTCAGCCTTGGCTGCACGTTCCTTTGCACGTTGTTCGCGATATATGACATAGGAACGGGCAATCTTCTGCTCGCCGGCACGCATCAGACACAATTCGACCTGATCCTGTATGTCTTCGATATGCACAGTGCCACCATCAGGCATGCGGCGGGTTACGGCACTCACGACCTGGTTGGTCATTTTTTCGACGGTTTCATGGATTCTTGTTGAAGCGGCGGCAGTGCCGCCTTCAACTTCGAGAAATGCCTTGGTCATCGCGACACTGATCTTGCTGGGATCAAATGCAGTCAGCTTGTTATTCCGGCGGATGACCTTGAATTCACCCGGTTGATGCACGCCGATATCAGCATTGGAGTGCTTCGATGTCAGGACTGAATCCGTTATTATAGACGGTATATTTGTGCCAGACTGCGGCCCTGTGACAGACCCTTTAACGATAGCTTTCTCGGCCCCCAATATACTTCTCCCACTGTTTTATATTTACTTCTTTATTTTTGATCGTTTCCAAACTGCATGAAAACTTTAGAAACGAGATGAAGTTTTCTATGTAAGGTGAATATATAGCACCACTACAATATGTGGTCAAGTACTATTTAAAACACAATATATTGTGGATTGGGGTGTTATCTCCCTGGGGGTTTCCTGTGGATAAGTTGTGTGCCAAATGACTCTAATCAGTATTTGCCGGGTTAAAATAAGCTTATTCAGTAGCTTATCAAACGGCCTGGACAGACTGTGTGATTCGGCATTTTTCTTGCACAATTCAAAATGGCGCTCAGCATCAGCGAGAAGATGTGAAATTTTTTTCTCAGGCAGTTTGTTGCGACAAAAAACGCTTGTGTTTCTATTCCCGGACAGTCTCCCAGACAGGTTACACATTAACGCTCTGTTTATGGCATATTATCGCACTCATAAATTCAAACACAGCAGTGTACATGCATAGATATATAGAGGTAAGAGTGCCCGATCTGGGAGATTTTGACGAAGTCGAAATTATTGATGTGTTGGTCAAAAAGGGCGATTCAGTCAAGCTGGACGATCCGTTAATCACGCTTGAAAGTGATAAAGCCACCATGGATATACCCTCATCGGCAGCAGGTGAAATCAAAGACGTGAAGGTCAGTGTTGGTGAGCGGGTTGCCGTCGGGACATTGATTGTGCTGCTGGCCTCAGCTACTACATCAGATAACACATCAGATAACACATCGCAG
>JADFPU010000154.1 GCA_022562175.1 Pseudomonadota bacterium
CGATACTACGATAAAAAGAGATTGGAAAGGAAAAAACATAATCAAGCCATCCGCTCATTAGGCCGTCATTTAACACGAGTTATTTTTAAAATGCTAAAGGATGATAGAGATTATTATGTTTGAAAAAACAAAAAATAATTAAAAATGAATTGAAATTTCAAGCGGGATGTTCAAGTCTTGTAATATATAGTTAATATCTTTACTCAACCGTTTATTCTTCTCCATCATAACTTTAAAATTTCTAATTCCAATGGTAGACCCCTTATTTAGCACGATTGTTTATGGCCAAACCCGAATAGAACCTGGTTTTAATTTTTTTTATTCTCCGTGTACTCGGCTCTAGCTCCTGCTTCGCTCTACCACCTACTTCCATGTAGGTGTCTGTGCCCTCGGTCGCTGTTCCCGACGCGACTCTACCTTCTACGTCCCTGTAGTCGTCTGTGGCAAAATATTTTATATTTTCCTTTTAACGTTGATTTGCGTTTTACAGAATAGTTGAATTCATCAATCCATAAGCCTGTCCAAGATTGTCCTTATTCTGTCTACACAATCCAAAAGCGCCCCAACGGGCGCTTTTCTTAGACCATCATTATTATTCTAATGTTTTGAAAACATCATTTGGATCAGAAAATTCCGATTGAGTGTATGACTTTTCATACAGATCCTCGAGAGGCAGTTCCTGGCCAAACTTGAGTGCTTCTTTCAAGCACAGTTTCTCATCGTTTACTAATTTTGTTTTAATCACGAGACAAAGTTGTTTTAAAGTGTCTACATTTTCTTTATTCCCGGTTACGTGACTTTGAGTAAGTTTAATAATTCCTGTTACACGGCGTTCAATTTGAGGGTCGGAGAGTACTAAACCTACTTTGATCAGGTCAAATTGATTGACTGAGTGAGCAATATGCTTGCTGCTTATGTCAATGAAATAATTATGTGCTACAACCGCATTACCTTTTATCTCACTCAAATACTCTTCAGTAATTCCAAATTTCTTGCTTGCGCCAAAACATCGAGCATAGATAATCAATACACTGGTCCATAAACTATTTTGAATGAGTGTATCTTGATTTTCCTGATCCATAAAGTCTGTTAAGCGCTGGCATGTATTGATGCATGTATCCATGTCCTGGATTAGCGAAGTCAGATCGGCGAGTTCTTTTGCTTTTGGATAGTCTGCTTCAGCGATTAGGATTGTTTGTTCTTGGTTTGTCATAATTCTTTAATGATGGTTAACAGTTATTTAAGGGCTGATTATTTTTGAAAAAATATTTTATAGGGCAAACGGGCATAATTGAATAATTTCCCTTTTATCAATTTATTAGCTCACTGTATTATAAAACTAAACAGTTCTACGAATCCCCCCACTCATAACTCTACATAGAAAGTTAATTGAGTAATCTTGTTTATAGTTAGACTTAACTACGCTACCCCTCAGGGATCTGACTATAAATCTCGTCCGGCATCGGTTGTCTGATTTTTGCCTTGGCGATAAGGTCCAGTGGAATATCAAATTTCAATGAATGATCTGGTCCTATGCCCTCTTCTCGTAAACAGGCGGCCATATCGTCATCCTCTGGCGTAAACCCGGCTCGATCATTAAATTCCCATTCCTCTTGCATGCATTGCCAACCTAAATCGGCAATTTGTTCGCGCGAGATTTCCTCGCCTAGATAGAGACTATAGAAATTGCGCACTTCGTCCAGTGTTGCACATAAAAACAGGCAGAAACCCGAGGAGTCTATGACGGCATTAATGATCTGGCTATGTTGGGAGGCAATGACTGCTTCTTCACCACCAATATCGGTATTTATTACCAAACCCGCCGTATGGTCAGCACCCATGGCGCTGCTGGCATAGGTCACGCCTGCCGCTTTTAACGGTCTTGGATCCCAGGCTGGGAGCGCCTGACCTTTTGCCACAGGAATACGGTGGTGATTGCGTGATGTGCCAATGGAAACCGCCCCATTGCCCACGGTTATGCCAAGATCTGTGCCTTTAGCAATATCGTTTTTTAATAAATTCCTGGCAGCTTCAGCATCACCCCACTCCATGCCACCGGAATCCATCAATATTGCGATCGCCGCACCGATTTCAATAGTATCCAGACCTAGCTCATCACACAATCGATCCAAATCAGCAACATCTTCCCAATTATTAATCGCACAACAGGAACCCAGTAAAGTCAATGTTTCGAACTCAAGGGCGGAAGTCAAATAGTTACCGTCTTTGTCATGGACGATATTTGAGCATTTAACAATACACCCCGACCGACAAGCGTGCATTTTACCACCGCGTGTTGCGAATGATTCATTGATCCTGGCGCCATCGAGCTGTTCGAATTCAGGATTCTGACCCTCGGTACGGTTCTTATACGGAAACGTGTTCAACATATTTGCAAACGGTACACAAGCACTGGTGCCGTATTTAAACCCATCGTGGCGTCCACCTGTTAGGTAATCTTTACTGAATGATTTATTAAAAGCTACAAAAGCTTTTGCATCAGCAGCTTTGCGAGCCGGAATTCTAGCCGCATCGACTAGTACCCATTTCAGACATTTTGAACCCATCACTGCTCCCACACCGCCACGCGCGGCATGCCTTGCCGGACGGCGCGCCCTGTCTTTGTCCGTACAGGCCACTGATGCAGACTTCAGCATCATTTCACCTGCAGGACCGATACTTATCGCTGAGGCAGTTTTCGGATAATTGCTAAACAATTTTTCACAACAAGCGTAATTCCACATGCCTGCATAGTCATCCGCTGCAACCAACTTTACCCCTTCAGCGGTCACTTCCAGACCCCAACGTTTATCCCGATCAGCTGGCTGTCCGAACACGACAATGGCACGATAACCGAGTTTCATCATGTCCTGCCCAGGATTGCCACCGACATTCGCTTCTTTGATTCCCCCTGTTAGAGGACTCTTGCAACCCACCGAAAGACGACCGGAGGTTGGCGCAGAGGTTCCAGACAAAATACCTGGAGCAAGAACGAATACATTATCAGGCCCTAATGGATCGCAGCTTGGATCGCATTCGTTTAACAAGATCCTGGCAGAAAGTGCACGCCCACCCAACAATTTCCATTCTGATGGATAATCATCAATAGAAATTGTCATGTCTGTCATATTGACACGGATAATTTTGTCATCATTCATGGTTGGCCTCTTGATCTAGTCATAAACGAAATTTTAATTGCAAAATATTATTTTTTAGCTACAGAGCACACAGAGTTTAATAGCAAATATTATAGATTGCTATCGAGAAGTTTTATTGCTTTTCCATGAAGCTCGGGATTGGCCGCAGCGATAATATTACCCCCGACTGTAGCTGTCTCTCCCCGCCAATCCGTCACGATGCCTCCGGCAGCCTCTATAATCGGAATCAGCGGAATAATATCCCAGGGCTTAAGGTTACCATCAATGACCAGATCGATAAAACCATTGGCCAGTAAACAATAAGAATAACAATCCCCGCCAAAACACATTAGATTGCAATGCCCTGCAAACTGATTAAAGGCATCAAGCTCAGCGGCATCAGTAAAAAAGGAAGGATGGGTGCAATATAGTATGGCCTCGCTCAATTCCCTAGTATCACGGCTAAAGATAGGCTGACTAGATGTTCCTTTTTTGAGAAATGCACCAGCGCTACTGCCGATAAAAGTTTCATGCAGATAGGGTTGGTGCAGCAAACCTAATTTACAATCCTCCCCTTCCATCAGACCGAGCAAAATACCCCACATTGGGGTGCCGGAGATAAAGGACCTGGTGCCATCGATTGGATCGATGACCCATTTGCAATCATCATTGCCTTTATGTTCTGCTTGTTCCTCGCCTAATATCGAGTGTTGCGGATACGAGTCAGCTATTCTTGCCCTTAATGTATGATTCTATTTCTTTATCAGCAACCGTCACTGGATCGAATTCATCCGTCCCCTTCTTATTTTCAACTGTTATTGGTGAGCGAAAATATTTTAAGGTGATTTCCCCTGCACTTTCGATTACCTCAGTAGCGAAATCCAGCAGTTCCTGTAATTGCTTATCCGGCTTTTTTATCACCTGAAGTATATTAGAAAATATTTCCACAGAATGAATTGAGTGAGTACTATCGTATACTTATCACATCATAACATTCAGAATACAGCCTATGGGGAATTCACTTTTTGAGCAACTGAAAAAGAGTGGCCTGGTTAATAAGACCAAGGCGCAAAAGCTCAAGCATAGCCAATATAAAAATAAAAAACAGCATGCCAAAAAGGGCTCGCCTGAGCAGCCAGACGAAGCCAAGTTGCTGGCGCAAAAGGCCCATGCAGAAAAAGTCGAGCGTGATCGACAGATCAACCAACAGAAAAATGAAGAGTTTGAACGCAAGGCCATCGCTGCCCAGATCAAGCAACTGATCGAAACCAACCGTGTTAAAGATTGTACTGGCGATATTGTTTACAACTTTACTGACGCCAATGTGGTCAAGCGTATCTACGTTTCAGATCAGGTCTACAAATATATCATGTGCGGTCGACTTGCTATTGCCAAACTGGGTAATAGCTATGAACTGATACCTGTGCCCGTGGCTGAGAAAATCAAACAGCGTGATAGCCAGTGCATCATCAGCTGTGAGCATAGCGCCGAACAGGACGAGGACGATGCATACGCTGATTATGTGATCCCGGATGATTTGATGTGGTAAAGTCCTGCAGGATGAGTTGCGATTGAACAGCTTTACGGTAGTGGCCCTAACTTGATCTGAAAGTTAGTATCCGATTTTCCGCCTGCTTAGTTGTGAATGTCAGGGCGATATTTAAGCTGAACACCTTTTAGAAAATTACGCAAGATTTGATCTTTGCACTCACGGTAGTGTTTATGATCGCGCTTACGAAAAAACGCACTTAATTCGTGTTTACTCATGCGCATATTAGCCAGCTCCAGTATCTTCAAAATATCTTCTGCTTTAAGGTTTAATGCGATCTTCAATTTTCTTAAAATGATATTGTTGGTTAACTGCTGCTCTAGCTCAGGTTGTGCCCCTTCTTTCTTGCCTCGTTTATCGTTAATCAACCCATTCAGGAAAATCGCCAACTGCGTGTCACTACATTCCTGAAAGGCAGGATCATCATCTTTTTTTAACCAATCGCTGATCTGCGCCCGCGTTACGTGATGATCAGCCAGGTTATATATGGCAATCATCTTCGAATCGCTAAAGTCAAAGCAATAGCGGAGACGGCGTAAGACATCATTATTAATCATGCTTTCAAGTCCCAAACAGAAATTTTACGTCCTTAATCATTTTGCGTTCAATAGAAACATAACTTCGGCGATCATTAATGGCTGCATTACGCTTTTGATCCGGCCTCTCTATTGTTTTCCGACTCTGATTTTATCTCGGTTGCTTTTGGCCCGGCTTTTTTAACGCGGATCTTATTGCCGTCTATCTCTTTGCCGTTGAGGCTTTTCATTGCTGCCTTGGCATCACCCGGCTTGGGCATCTCGATAAAGCCAAAGCCCTTGGAGTCACCGGACTTTTTGTCCAACACCAGGGTACAGGACTGTACAGCGCCATAGCCCTCAAACATCGCCCGCAGATCTATCTCGGAAGTGGTGCGGGCAAGATTGCGTATCAATAGTTTCATGTCTTAAAGTCTACAGCTATTTCCTATCTGGCGTTGGCGACTTTTTTCCCTGGCTGCAGCTGGCTGCTGAGGTATTCCTCATAAAACGAAGATACTTACATTAAGGGGTGTAACTCTCGCACTGATCATTTTGTAGGGAATATAACGACATTTTTGGGCAGGTGAAGGTTTTGTTGGTAAAAATCTTTGATGAGTTCCCAAGCCTGATCGAATTGATTGCTTTTCACTAAAGTGCGGAACGTTAAGATGGCTTGCCCGCCGTCATCGTCCCAACGTTGCCCGGAACGCTTGAGCCGCAGTTGAACAATACTTTTGCAAGCGGCTTCAACGACACCGGAACCAATCGGTTTATTTTCCGCTTTTAACTGCGCATAGCGACAACGATGTCGTTGTCGGGAGAAATAAGTGACCTCGGCCTTTAGTGCTTTTTTATGGGGAGTTTTGCGCAACTGATAACGAAGATGACGTAGTACCTTGTCTACTCCGTGTTCGTCATCCCTTAACAGCTCTCGGTACTTGGCATGCTGCGTAGTGGTACGTGTATCATTTTTACCGTAAATGGCTTCCATCGCCGCAAACAGGTGTTCCGAGGCGTGATAGAAATCCAACACACATTCGCCTTGTGCTAAGGTGTCTTCCAGGTAAGTCCAATTATCTTTTGCGCCATCGGCGATCTTAATCACTTCAAGCGAGGGACGTTTGGCCAATACCTGCTCTAACAATATCGGGGACAGACCACGGTTTTCCACGAACAGCCCTTTTAAAACCGTGGTCTGTCCCCGATTATCACCAGGTGTATCGCTTGTTTCGCTGCTTGCGGTGTCCAAAATTGTTCGACAATCCCCGCATTTAATTCTAATGGGCAAGTCGTCTCACCGTTGCGAGTATGACGATACAGACTACGGTCCACCGTTATATTGCCCGCCACCGTCATATAACGTTTCGCGCTTCGACTCACACGCCGATAGGTTTTATCGTCACAGCGAAATGTCTCCACATTAATATCGTAATCTTCCAGCAGTTGTTCCAGACACGCCCGCTCTGCCGCGGCAAACGCCTCATGCAGATCGCGTTCCAACATCGCAAAAGAGCCCCTGGCACGGCTTTGTTCTCTAAACTCATTCACCTGTTGACTCAGATGATGAAAGGAAGGAATAGCGTTTGAATTAATATCAATAGCATGGGATAGTGGCATCTAAAGCACCTCTGGTAATTGAAAGAGTATTTCGATTTT
>JADFPU010000155.1 GCA_022562175.1 Pseudomonadota bacterium
CCAGGGAAGGACGAGTCAGGCAGCTATGTAAGCTAAATGAAAATAAATTTACCCTGGAAACCGCAAAATCCATTCTTCGGGATCATCAAGGTAATATATGTTGGCATGATGAATTCGAGACTAGAGGCAGCCAGATTTCTGCCCTGTCCCATGAGAATTGCAAACATTGGTTTATAGAGGGCCCGTTTCCCTGCCAGCAAAAGTATCAACTTAAAACTTTTTCAATGTGATCCCGGATATTATTATAAATTTTATAAATCAGGGTCTGAATTTTATACATGGATGTTCTTATCAAGTGGCTGCGGCCTAATCTCCGCAGGTTTAACCTATCGCCAATTGCTGGCGCATACGCTGGAAGACATCTATACCGATTTGTCTCAAGAAATCAGGTATGTCGATAAATATCCAGTTCTCTGTCAACAAGTCTCCTTCACGCACCCACCAGTCCATAACTCGTATCGCGACTTTTTTGCCGGTCGCCGTTGTTCCAAACAGGCCATTACCATTATGTGTGGCATAGATGCTTGGCCAGCCACCCGATGCAACAAATTTTCCTTCCGCGAACCGCGCATAATGATGACCTCCTTTCCAGTCTGACAAAGCATTGTCCCATGGATCGTTATGAAATTTGGCAAATCCGTCTATGCCACGGGTTGTACCGATACCTGATGGACCGTACCACATCATATTAGGATGCCAATAGGGCGCCCAGGCATGATCCGGCGTGTTTAATTGCGCCAACATATCTTCCACCAATTGCAGGCTTTTTGCCGATTCTTTGTCATCCTGCTTAGCAAGCAATAAACCATCATGGCAGGCCGGACCGGGAACGATACCTTCTATCCCCAGACTGGTTGCAATCGGCCAGATGCCTGCTTGTCGCATGACATCGAGTATATCCAGGATCACAAATGATTCTTTTATTTTGCCATCGAGCAGATGAACAAATTCACCATAGCGAATATAAACGGGTTTGTGATTGGCTGGAATTGATAGCCAGTCATTGTCAAAGGTGCCCAGGTAATAACCGGTCGAACATAGCCAGTCTTTGTCATTGAATCTACCGCCAAAAAAAATATCGGTTCTTCTTTGTAGATCCGGGAAGGATTTAAATAAGGGTTGCCAGAACTGCTTAAGTAAGGCACTACATCCTGATAGTGTGTTCAGCGGCTGCGGACCATTCCAGATGGTATCTTCATGATAGTATTTATTGAGTTGTGTACCTATCTTGCCGGGATCAGGATCAGCGAGATACTGTAACCATTGCCATATAAATTCTTTATTTTCCTGCATAATTTCGGACATAACCTGTTTAGCTGTTTAGTACTTAGCTTGCTATGTAGTACAGGAAAAGAAATTGAAACAGAAAGAAGCCCAGCAAGACATAGGAGCGTTTCTCAAATTTACCCGGCAGAATATAGACACCATCCTCCTTGATTCGACCTTCTGCAATCAATTGCTTTCTTTGTCCTGCAAAAGTGTATTGGAAAATATCTTTTTTCTCCCAACCCGTGACCGAGCTGACAGCATAGGCAACTACGCAGGTAACAATCAGCCCTAGTGGACTTTTCCAGCCCCAATCAAAATTATAGGTAAAGTCCATGAAGGCAACAACGACAATACCGGCAACAAAACCCAGGCATATGCCGATTTCATTGGTTTTTTGAGTGAACATCGCCATCATGAATACACCGAACATCGCTCCCGTTAAATACGAGGTGTACTCGCCCATTAATTGCACCAATGGGGATTTCGGATCATCTCCCATAAAGTAGACGAAAATAGCGGTAAAGATGCCAAATGCCAGGGTAATGAATCTCGTGGTAAACATGGATGTCGTCGCACCGCTATCTTTCAATATCCACCGTTCGTGGATATCCTTGACATAGACTGTGGTCATGGAATTAAGCAGTGAATCGATTGCCGCCATGGAAGCGGCAAAGATAGCAGAGACAATGATGCCAAATATACCAATGGGGACGTTGTTAATAATGAAATCGATCATGATCGTGTTGGAATCCGGAAACTCCCTGCCTTGGTAGAATACGAACAAGATCAAACCCAGCGTACAGAATATGAAAAATGTCGTGTTAAGCAATAAACCGCTAAACCAAAAGGAGTACTTAACATCCTTCATGGTCCGTGCCGTAAATATTCGTTGCACTTGAGATTGGTCGGCAGCGAAATATTGCATGTGTAGAAAGCCGTAACCCAATATCGATACCCAGACGCCGTTGTTAATCAAAAACCCCCAGGAAAAATCCAATGACTGTAGCTTGCCGGCTGCCCTAACGAGCTCCACGCCTTGCATAAAACTGCTATCGGTACCGGCTATCGCGACAATAAAAACCACCATGCCACCAAACCACAGTATCGCCATTTGGGAAACATCCGTCCAAATAACCGCCTTAATGCCGCCCATAACGGTATAGATAACCGCTAGTACCAGAATAACTGAACTGATGGTGAGGTTACTCAGTCCGGTCAGTGCATTCAATACCAGCGATGGCACCAGCACCATCACTCCTATCAGCATAATTGAGGTGAAGAGAAAACCGATCGCCACGAATAATCGTGCTATACCACCAAACCTGGTCTCCAGGTATTGGTAGACGGAAATGATCTTCAGATTGTATATAAAAGGAATAAAGATGCCGGAACAAATGAGCATCACCAGGGGGATATTCAGGATAATAATGTATGCCCGTAAACCGTCTTGATAGACCCATCCCGGTGCGCTGATAAATGCCGCGGCACTGGTCCAGGTGGCGATAATTGATATCCCTATGGGGAACCAGGAAAGTGAGCGGCCACCGGTAAAATAATCGTCCTGAGTCTTACTCCCGGCACCGGCACGATGACCAATATAGACCAGCACGCAGAAATAGATAAGTATTATTATTATGTCTAGACTACTCATGATTCCAATCCGGGCAGGTCAATTAAGATTGATACTATAACCAACTGAGGGAGTTACAGATAGCAGTTAAACCAGATCGGACAATACAGCATGTGGTCTTTATGCCTCGTCAAGAGCACCTGCCAATTGCATCATCAGATCCATTTCGTTGAACATCATCCACTCGTCGGATATACGTCCGTTAACGATCTTATGTTGGGTAATACCCCATATATATACTTGGCGGTTCGTTGGCGGACCGTAGCGGCCGTTACCGGCATGGGTAGCATTGCCGCTCCATCGCACTGAGGTTAAATAGCCTTCCTTATCATTGCCCATCCAGTATATCTCATCGATGCTGAGCACTAGATCCGGGAACATCGCTAATAAGGACAATAAGAAAGCCTGATACAGCTCCAGACCTTTAAATGCACGGTCGGTCGGACCATGAAAGACAAGATTTGACGCATGGGTTGTTGCCAGCGCCCCGAGCATTCGGCGGTTCCAAACGTTTTGATAAAGGCTGCGCACAAAATCGTCGACATCGAAACCTTTGCCAGGCTTAGGTATCGTTACAAGATCGGGCTTTATTACGCCACGTCGACTTGAGCTCTGCCGTACAGCGGATTTTTTTGAGCGACCTGCTGGTCTGTCTGCGGCGAGTTTAGCGGCGACCTCGTGCAAATCCAAGCCAAGTTGGCTGAGCATACTGGAATTATTATAGAGCACGTGTTCCAGAAATATTTCATTGTCCAGCGTAACACAATTGGCGATACACCAGACATCAATTTCCCTGTTCGTGGGTGGACCATACTTACTGTAACCGGTGTTTTTGCCGCGTATTATGCATCGGTGCGAAGTATGGAAGCCGACTTCATCATTGCCGGCCCAGATAACTTCATCAGCGATCAATTGAATATTTGGAAAAGCATTGATCGTGTGCGTGGTATCGGTAACGATCTTTTTTGCCCCTAACTGCAAGCCGTAATCATCATATACCTGGGAGTTCTGCTGATAGGTATCGTAGATATAGCCAATATTCTTTTCCTCCCAGATGCGGTGGGTAACACGAACGATGTAGTCAATAATGTTTTGATAGGTCGACTCAAAACCACGCATGCGTTGTTTTGGCCCACGTTTATCCGCATCAGTAATTAAGCGCTCCGGCCCACCCTTGACATATTCAGCAAGTGAAATTGAATAGTCTTCGGGCATGTGTTGTTTAGACAAGGGACGTGCCACAACTGCACTTTTTTTATTTTTGGTGGTTTTTTTTGTATTAGGTGATTTCTTTTTTTTAATAGCCATAACGCAGTCCTGCTGAATGTGTACAGTAATTATTTCTCATAAGCTTCTTTCAAAATGGAAACTATCTGCGTTTCCGTAAATCGTAGTTTCTTCATTGCCGTCTCCTGAGTAAATATTTTCATAAAACTTTACATTTTATCTGTCTCAGTTTAAGGGAAGTACACAACAAGACTTCACCAGAAAATGAAATCTGATGAAAGTAGCAATCTCAACTAAGTTTAAAGTTTTCGGGATAGCCTGAATTTGAAAGGCTTCTTAACAATATTATTAACGACATTTATACTTCGAATGCAATATATATTCAAGTTATATTCACATAATTTGATACAATTACAACCTAATATAATAAAAACAAATAGTTAAATATGTCATAATTTTGCCTTCGAAGTATTTTTATGCTCTATTTTTTCGATTTTCAACTAGTTTCCAGCAGCGGTATTATTTGCCTTTGTTTGACGTAAATTTATCATTTATCTACAGCTTAGAAGTACAATCAAAACTTGTCTCCAGCATGGTAGAACTGGTTAAAATTTTATTGGCGCGTTGTACCCGTTTTCCATCTGTGACAGCGCTTTTTTTCGTTGCCGGCTTAGAGATGATTTAACTGCTAAAACTAACGAATCAAAGAGAACGTTACCGAACTAGAGACGAAGTGCGGGCAGACGTGTTAAATTATTTCGAATGTTTTTATGATAGAAAACGTCGTTACGTTTATCTTGGTAACATCAGTCCAGCGATATTCGAAGAGAGGATAAGCGGTCTTTACGAAACGGTCCATTAAACGAGGGCAATACCAGCCGACCCTTTCCGGACGTTTGCAATAATTACTAATTTCACCTGGATATTAGATAACACGAGCTGCAAATTGTTAAAATGGATTAGTAATGGGGTGTCATTTTCCTGAAAATCAATCTATTTTCGCCCAAAGGGGCAAAGCAGGAGAGAAGAATGAGGATTGCGCAGAACAAGTCTTATGTCAAAAAGCCATCAGGGCGTTTTTGATGCCGAGTAATGCGCCGATGGCGGTAATCGCTAAAAGTAATTTCCAATCCTTGCGAATTCTGCTCGTGATTACGGTCATTGTTGTTACAGCTGTGACCTTCTGGATCGGATCTCGCTACCCTTCTCTTGACGAGAAGGCGATCATGGGTGGTTCCGCCCAACTCGAAGACCCGCTTGCGTTCGAGGCTTTGATCCAGATCCAGCCCAGCGATAGCCTCCTCGTTCGCATTGTCTATACCACGATCAACTGGGTTGAGACAGTTCTCGAAGGCATGGCCTTTGGACTGGTAATCGGTGCGTGTTTTCTGACGTTGATCGGGATGATCCCCGTGCGGGGACACCGTAATGGCTTCGTGAACTCCCTGATCGGAGTGGCCGTCGGCTCACCCCTTGGTGTGTGTGTCAATTGTTCAGCCCCTGTGGCGAAGGGCCTGCATGATGGCGGCGCTCGACTTGAAACCACCTTGGCAACGATGTTCAGTTCACCCACCCTAAACGTCATCGTACTCAGCATGCTCTTCTCGATCTTTCCTCTTTACCTAGTCGTGATCAAGCTGAGCCAGACCCTGTTATTCATTCTTGTACTGGTGCCACTGCTGTCGCGTTGGGCCTTCCGTGAAGAGCGCGTGCAGACTTATGATGATAGTTTCTGTCTAATAGAACCGCCCTCGGCTCCCCAGGTCGATGAAAGTTGGCCGTCGGTTGTTCGCAATACCTCGATTCTCCTGGGCCGAAACTTAAGTTACATAGTGATACGAACCGTACCGCTGATGCTGCTCGCGGGTATACTGGGAGCCGTGGTAGCCAACGTCATCCCACTGCAGACGCTAGTTGACTACCCGCCGAGCATTCTCTCAGTCGCCGTGATTGCGCTAGTGGGGATCTTCCTGCCGGTGCCGGTGGCATTCGATCTCATACTCGTCGCGGTCCTGATCACCGCAGGAGCGCCAATGATCTATTCCATGACGCTGCTATTTACTTTGGGGATCTTCAGCGTCTATCCTTTCCTCATCGTCTGGAAGACCATTTCTCCTAGGGTGGCGGTGATCCTAACCGTCGTGCTGGTGCTGATCGGAGTTGCCGGCGGCATCATCGCCGAGGAAATCCACCAGGCCGAGATACGTGACATGCTGGAGTTTCTGGAGCAAGGGATCTAGCGGGTGGTGGAACACTGTTACCGGGTGAGGCGTTGCGGCTGGGGAGCCTTGTTGGCCCTCGCCACCAGCTTGCTCGCATTGGTCGGGGAGTCTGGGGCCGAGCCCCGCGAGGTGCGTGACCCACAGGGGCACCCGGTGCGCATCAACGCCACGGCCTTTCAACCGCGCACCGGTGACGGCGACGCACCCTTTACGCGTTATGAGGGCAGCCTGTTTGGACTTTACCAAGAGAATACCTTCAGCCCCAGGGATTTCTTTCCACCCTTCTTCAACGGCAGAGGGATTTCCTCCGGTGATATAGACCGTGATGGCTGGCCGGACATAGTTTCGGCAACGGATGCCGGAATCGTGCTCTATTTAAATCGGAAAGGGCAGTACTTCGCCGCGCGTGAGATCGAGGTGCCCGAGTTGCGTGACGGATCGGTTTTCAATGGCGCCTTAGT
>JADFPU010000156.1 GCA_022562175.1 Pseudomonadota bacterium
CACTGTACAGGCCGCAACCGCTATCCAGGCCGTGCTTGCCGGTAACCTGATAGGTCTGGCGCAACTGGCGTATATCGATGTCGGTTTGTTTGAAGAAGATCTGTCCTTGTTCGGTGTTATTGGTAAAGGTATTGCGCTGGCACTGGCCCAGTGTGAAGAAGTGGAAGGTTGCGCACCCAATGTTACTGAAGAGGAGCTGGATCAATTAATTGATGCATTGCAGGCCCGTATTGATGAACTGGATAAGCGTCTGGTCGAAGCAGAGCAGGAAGTTGATCGAGACAAGCTGGTTCAATTGATGGATGGCTTCCGGCAGGAGCTTGAAAACTTCGAAGGGTATAAAGAACAACTGGCAGAGTACTATATAGAGGATGAAGACGAAGCTTTCGATGATGAGTTTGGTGAAGAAGATTTTGCTCGAGATGTTATTACTAATCAGGTCAAGACCCTTAGCGATATACTGGAGGTTGTCAAGCTACGTATAGCCTGGCTGGAGAACTTGAAGGCAGATGCCGATACGCGCGCAAAGCTGAGCGAATTGACCGGGTTAGAACTGACCATAGAAGCCCTGGATGAGATCATTGACGCGACCCAGCAGCAGGTGCAGTCGATAGAATCGCAGATTAATTTCCTGCTGGAAGGGATCGAGGCCAAGGTCGACCCGCATCACACACCAGCAGAAAAACCATTGTTCTGGGCAGAGTCCGGGGATTATCAGATGCTCCGGGAGGTTGCCTATGGCCCATGGTTGTTACAGTCAAATGATCAAGCAGTGGCATTGAACGAGCGTTGGCATTAATGATGCGGAATCAGAAATTTAAATTTTATTACCTGGTCATCATGTTTTTGAATGTGATGACAACAGGCGCTGGCGCAGCAACTATGGGTGAAATTTTAAAGGACGACATTGCCCCCGCAGCGGATGCTGTAGTGTTGATGGCGGAAGCAAATCTGTTTGACACTATCGGTAAAGGTATCGCCTTATCAATTGCGCAGTGTGAGGGCATTGATAACTGTACGCCGGCGGTGAACAGGAATGAGCTTGAAATAATTATCAGCACACTGGACACGCGCATCAGCAGTTTAAGCGAACGTCATGAAGAAACGGGGGAGACGGAGCTGGAAGCAATTCTTATTGCTTATGCCAACGCCCGTGAAAGCTATGCTCAATACATCGATAAACTGGCAACGTTCTCTGTTGCTGAAGACCTGACTGAGCCTGTAGATGTGTTTGCGGATGATGAAGAATCAGCCAGTGATGAGGCATTCGATGTGTTTAGGGACCTCGATGATGAATTGTGAGCAGTTTGATCAAGCAACAGCAGACCCTGAAATATTTCATGTTAACTCTAAAAATCATTGACTATGACGACAGCGCCATTATTTTATAAAAAGGTTGTTCCGTTAAACAAAGAGCAACACAGGAAACTGTATATAGAAACAGTTGAGGGGTTTGGCTTTGCCAGGCAAACAAACAGTTTGTATATCGCGGCGGTCGAATTTGCCAATATCTCCAGAGAGTACCCAATCGTCTTTGGAAATGACAGTAATGGCGGGATATTTCCAGTCGTTTTGTTGGGTTTAAAAAATAATCAAAACTTGTTTATTAATGGCAAGGGCGCATGGAAGGCAACATATATCCCGGCCTATGTACGGCGTTACCCGTTTATTCTGGCCAGTACTGACACTGACGCCGGTCAGTTTACTGTCTGTATCGATGAAGCTTATACGGGTTTTAACACTGCAGAGGAGGGCCAAGCACTATTCGACGAGACAGGTGAGCATACCCCGATGCTGCAACAAGCTGTAGATTTTTTAAAGGATTATCAGAATCATGTGCAATTGACGACGGCTTTTTGTCAAAATATGCAGGATCTGGATTTACTCGAGCCCATGCAGGCGACTATCGAAATGCGATCCGGCGAGAAGCTTGCTATTGGCGGCTTCCAGTGTGTTAATCGTAAAAAACTGATAGCCCTGCAAGACGATAAAATGGCTGATTTGGTCAAGAACGGTCAGATGGAGTTGATATATACACATCTGCTGTCCATGAATAATGTCACGACATTGATGAATATGCTCAATTAGATGTCTATAATACGCTGGGTTGGGTATATCCCGGCCGGTCATCTTCAGAGACTGTAAATTCGAGGGAATTCTTATTTAGAAATAAACGTCTGATTAAGTGGTTACCACTAGAAACGTCCGCATAAGTGATTACTAATAGCATAACGAAAGTGTCCCCCATGCCTGGTCTCCCCATTGGCCATGGAACAGCACGAAATCAATTTGAACTCGACGATGCCCGGGCGAAGGGAGATGAAGCGAGTCAAGCTGACAGACGGAATATCCGCGATATTGGCGCTATATCAGCCGTGGAATCAGCCGTTTCCAAACAGCAATTCAGACAGCGAACCCAGCCCGGTCAGGCTAACAATGTTAATAAGGAAAGCGCTGGAAACCGGGTGGTATCAAGTGCCCGGGCGCTATTGCAATTGATCAATGAGATGGGTGGTGGTGAAAAGCAGACGAGTCGTGGCCAGTTATTCAATGCTGTAGTGTGAGTTAGCGATTATCCTTACGTTGTCGCGGCTTATCGATTCCCTGTCTGGGTTGCCGCAGCTTTTTGTTCTATTTGCAGGGCGAATTTACTGATAAATTCAGCAGATAATTTGTTCGCCTCTTTCAGTTCCTCTGCCGACAGATTTTCTTTTGCCTTGTCAGCCATGTTGATTGAAAGTTTATGCTCAGATGCGGCTGCTGTGCGATACCAGGCATAGGCATATTCATAATCTCTCGGCACACCTAATCCTTTCATATAGAGGTTCGCAAGTTTGTGTTGGGCCTGGGGAACACTTTTTTCCGATGCCTTGCGCAGCCATTTGGCAGCCTCTTCATAACTTTGTTCCACGCCCTGGCCCTGCAGATACATCACGCCCATCCAATATTGCGCCAGGCCATGATCTGCTGTTTCTGCGAGTGGCCGCAGCGTCGCGTGGGCACTGTCGAAGTCTCCCTTCAAATAGGCAAAGACACCATCGCTAAAATCGGCGCGAACAATCGATGTGGCCAGAAACAACAGGGTAAGTGTAAGCAGGAATATTTTCATCATGGTTTGCCCAAATAAATAATACTGCGATAAATTATTGAGTATGATTATTAGTCGATTAATGCAGAAAATTGTTCCATCAGCATATTATGAAAAAAGCAACAGGCTGCGTTCTGGTTTATTAAACCAATTTGATCCAAATCCAGGCTCTGAGCAGAATAAAGTAGACGGTCTCATCCTATGCTGAATTATGTGCCGGATAAAGATAAAAGACCCCGTCGAGACGGGGCCATATAAAATCCAGAAAATTTTGTTATTGATATTATCTACTGCAAGCCAGACTATAGCAGAATTACGTCCGAATGAAATCATCCAAATGCAGTTATCGGCGGTATATTTTCGCCTGAGGTTGTAATTATTATTAATAACAATAGCTTATAATAAAAATGGTGGGCGATGCTGGGATCGAACCAGCGGCCTCTGCCGTGTGAAGGCAGCGCTCTCCCGCTGAGCTAATCGCCCCTGATCAGAACACAAAAAGTTACAGGAAATGAATCAGTTGTACAAGAGAATTGAAGAAAGATTGAAGATGATCGGCCAAAATAAGCTGTTCCGCAGCAGGTTTTCTATTCCCGGACAGACTCCCAGACACCATTAAGCCATTACAAAACACATGACAATACGAACACGATTTGCCCCCAGTCCTACCGGTTATTTACATATCGGCGGTGTACGCACGGCCCTGTTTTCCTGGTTGTATGCCAGACATCATGGTGGTCAATTTATCCTGCGGATTGAAGATACGGATCGGCAACGCTCTAGTGAACAGGCCGTATCTGTCATTCTGCAAGGCATGCAATGGTTGGGGCTGGATTATGACGAAGGTCCGTTTTACCAGACACAAAGATTTGACCGCTACAAACAAGTCATTCAACAGCTTCTGCACGAAGACAAGGCTTATTATTGTTGTTGCAGCAAGGACCAACTGGATGTCATGCGGGCCGAGGCCATGGCCCGTGGCGAGAAACCGAAATATAACGGTACATGCCGGGACAGACACGTGTCAACAGACAAGGGAATTGCCCCGGTTATTCGGTTCAAGAATCCGCTCGAAGGCGAAGTCGTTGTGACGGATTTGATCCAGGGACAGGTAAGCTTCCGGAACGCTGAGCTGGATGATCTGATCATAGCACGGCCTGATGGATCACCGACTTATAATCTGACGGTGGTGATAGACGATCTGGATATGTCGATCTCGCATGTGATTCGGGGCGATGATCATCTCAATAACACACCGCGACAGATCAATATCTTTACAGCACTTGGCGCCACGCCACCAGCATTTGCCCATATCCCCATGATACTGGGGACGGATGGCAAGAAGCTGTCGAAGCGGCACGGCACGGTGAGTGTCTTGCAGTACAGAGACGAGGGCTTCTTGCCCGAGGCATTGTTGAATTATCTGGTCCGGCTCGGTTGGTCTCATGGCGATCAGGAGATCTTTTCCATGCAGGAGATGATCGACTTATTTGATATCCACGACGTCAATAAAGCCGCGTCTGCGTTGAACCCGGACAAGTTACTCTGGTTGAATCAGCACTATCTTAAATCGGCCGACACGGAGCGGCTGAGTGAGTTATTAGGTCAACATTTGCGTGATTTGGGGCTAGACACCAATCAAGGTCCGCTAATCCGGGATCTGTACGAGGTGCAAAAACAGCGCTGCAAGACACTTGCCGAAATGGCTGAACAAAGCCGTTGTTTCTATGAAGATTTTGAGTCATTTGACGAAGCGGCTGCAAAAAAACACTTGCGTCCGGTAGTGTCTGAGCCGTTAACCGCATTGCGGGGACGATTGGCTGCCCTCTCAATATGGGACAATGCTGATATTCAGCAGACCATCGAACAGCTCGCCAGTGAATTTGAACTGAAGCTGGGTAAGATTGCGCAACCGCTACGTGTCGCGGTGACTGGCTCCTCGGTGTCACCTTCGATTGATGATACCCTCAAATTAGTAGGGCAGGAACGGTCTTTGAACAGACTCGACAACGCCCTGGATTATATCCAGCGGCGTGCTTCAGCTTGACAGCTAACAGGCCGTAACGTACAGTCACCGGCTTTATTTTGAAGGGGTTCAAACTCCTGAGTTTAGGAATTTTGAACTTTATAACGGGGCCATAGCTCAGCTGGGAGAGCGCTACACTGGCAGTGTAGAGGTCGGCGGTTCGATCCCGCCTGGCTCCACCAGATCAGAAGACAGTAGACGGAAGACGGAAGACAGAAAACAGAGAACTGAGTCAGTTAGCTGATGACAGAAGACTAATGACTGTAAAACACAGCCCAGTGCCTTAATTTTCAGTCTTCCGCCTTCTGCCTTCCGTACTCTGATTCAGTTCTCTGTTTTCCGTCTACTGTCTTCTGAATCTGTCCCCATCGTCTAGTTGGCCTAGGACACTGCCCTTTCACGGCGGCAACAGGGGTTCGAATCCCCTTGGGGACGCCAAATATAAAAATGCCTGCCTTGTGCAGGCTTTTTTATATATGGTGATTTTTTATGAGTAGATTCGAACCTCAGGTTCGACAAATTTGTCTGGAACAAATTTGAACGGCCGAAGGCCGGCCCGAAGGGTGGAGTACAGGGAAGTACGGAATAATCCCCTTGGGGACGCCAATTGCAATCAAAGACTTACATGGATTTAAGTCTTTTCAAATCAAGCCGTACGGAAACTATACGGAAAAATGCCCATCAGAGCCCCCCAGATTTGCTCTAAACGATTTTAAAGGGGCAGGAAAGTTAGGTGGGCATGGGGTTAAAAAGACTGCGATGGATGAGCAATTCCCCATGAGTCCCACATGAAATGGATAATCTTCACACCTCACAGTTGTACTAACGAAGGTATCATTCGGAACATCGTAAACAAGGACTTCCTTGCCTCTCACTCTGCGGTATTGCCGTGATCCATCATCGTTACGGACATGGCAGTCAGCGAGCGTCAATTCAAAATCACGGTGGCCTGAATTGGAGCCGTAAATAGTCAATTGGGTCTTCTCATCTGTCCGCTCTTCTGGTTATAGATAAATACCTTCTACCTCAATATGGGTTTCAAATTTGAATACTTTGGCATCGTCCCGGTAATGTCGCGGATCACGGACTTCGTGGTTGACCGAGGCATTAACCGAAGCACGGAAATCAATCAGTTCAATCGTAAGATGCGTATGCTCAGGGGCAGGGGCTTTTTTTCGTTTTGCCATATTATTAACCATCACTATACGAATGTCAGGTGTTCGTATTTCCTCGTATCCATCAATAGATAAAATAACTAATTATCAAGTACTTATAGACATGGTATTACTTTAATTAAGGAGTAAGATATAACCACAAAAAACTCAAGGACATAAAGGAGGGGGGATGTCATTAAGTGCCAGTATCTGCGTGTCAAAAGTTGAGATAGGGAGTCTTTGCAGTTCTTTCGCTTATCTCGCTCAATAGCAACGACACCAATTATTCAAGCCAAGGAAAACAATCTTTAGAATATGTCCATTCTAGACTTTTTTTCAAAGCCAATACTTAATTCCCCATACGACTATCCGAGTCGACACTGGGAACTGGATGAAGCCGGGCAGCCAACTCAACAGATTCTAGAAACCCGACGACGTGCTGAATTTATAACACCGATTCCAAAGCCAAAGAAGCGCAA
>JADFPU010000157.1 GCA_022562175.1 Pseudomonadota bacterium
TACCGCAATTAATATGGCCTGCTTGATGGTGATGGCCTTGGCACCAACCGATGTGACCATAGCGTTGGCAACATCGTTAGCGCCAACCCCCCAGGCCATAAAAAAACCAAACACACAGGCAAGGATTAACAGTATTTGCCCATATTCAGAAATTAATGACATGGTTTAAATCTCCCAGTGCAGGTTAACGTGCAACGATGACATGCGTATTTTCCTTTTCCGGTTAATAGTGACCATGGTTACAGTCATGACCGTCGAGGCGCAGTCTAGTAGAGAAAGGTTAAGATAATATAAAGAAAGGATTAATTTTTTATGAATTGGCCAGAGGCAGGCTGACACGAAACAGCGAACCATGACCTAAACTACTTTGCACAGAGACCTGCCCCTGATGCTTTTTTACGATATGCCTGACGATGGACAGACCAAGTCCGGTGCCACCGGATGTTCTGGAGTGTGCCTTATCTACCCTATAAAAACGTTCAAATATTCTTTCCTGCTCTGTCGTATCAATACCAATACCGTCGTCCTCGACTTCCATAATGGCTTGTTTATCATCTACTGTCAGACGCAAGCTGATATGACCTCCAGCGGGCGTGTATTTGATGGCGTTTTGCAGAAGATTGTCGAGTAATTGCCGGATTAATTTTGCATCTGCAATAACGATAAGCTCGTTGTCAGGTAGCATAGCATTTAATGTCACACCTTTTTCATTGGCCTCGGCTTGCAGGGCGTCGCTACAGCTTGTAATGATGTCTGCCAGATTAATGCTGGTAAAGTCCTCTGTACCATCAGATTCAAGTCGGGACAAGGCCAACAAATCTGTCGTTAATTCAGACAAGCGCAAAGACTGGTCGCGTATTTTTTTCAGGAAATTTTTTCGTGTATCCACCTCCATGTTGTCATCTTCCAGCATGGTTTCCGCGAGACCGTGTATCGCAGTTACCGGTGTTTTCAGTTCGTGAGAGGCATTGACTACAAAATCCCGACGCACCCTTTCCAGCTTGCGCAGTTCAGTGACATCGTGCAGCACGATTACAGCACCCGTTGGCCGGTTAACGATCTCATATAATGCCGTCGCATAAAGCTCAAAATATCGGGGTGGTGATGATAATTTTAATTCACTTTGCACGACTCCCCGAGTGTGCAGGCATTGTTTGATTGCATCGTCTATTGCATCAATACTGATGACGTCTGTCAGTAGCTTACCGAAACATACTTCAGGAATGGCATCGATCATTCTGCCTGCTGCTTCGTTCATATGTATGACATGGCCGGTTTCATCTACTGCGATGACGCCTTCCACCATGCCGGTCAGTATGGTCGCAAGCTTATTGCGATCCTTGGTGATCGTTTCCATGCGTTGCGCAGCAGTTAAGGCAAGCTGGTTTAATGTTGCCGCCAGATCACCCATTTCATCTTGCCTGTCTATAGTCAGGCGTTGTTGATAATCTCCATCCGATAGCTTCTGGGCCATATTCGTCATTTGACGTAAAGGCATGGCGAAGCTGCGCGCTATCCAAACGCCAACTAGCAAGGCGATGATAGCGGTCAGGCTGGCAGCAAGAATGACCACATTACGAAGATGATCTAAACGTTTATCGATAAGCGAAAGTGGCATTGCCACACGGACAAATCCTGACAGTAGCTTGTCATCGCCCACAGGTAAGGCCAGGTAGCGCATGGTTTGAGACAATGTATGACTATAACGGGTCACTATGCCCCTGCCCTGCTCCAAGGCTTGTTGCAGCTCAGGGCGATTACGGTGATTATCCATGCTTGTTGGGTTCTGATCCGTATCCGCTAACACGGTGCCATCTTCTGCAATGACCGTTAATCTTATATCAATATTACGGGCCAGTTGAAGAATACGTTGTTGTAAATTGTCGGTTTGATTTGACGCCAGGGCGGGATAAATACTTTCTTGTAGCATGATAGCCTGGCTTTCCAGGTTTTTATCGATATCGAGCATGCTGTCTTGTTGCATTTGACGGCCTACCATTAAACTAACGATAGCCGTACAGAACAGGATGATGACAACATAACTTGTATAGAGTTTGAGAAAGATTCGCGAGTAAACCAAGGTTTGATCCCTTAATCAAATTTGCCGGCAAATCGGTAGCCAACGCCATGCACGGTTTCTACAAGTTGACGGTGATCACCAAAGGCTTTACGAATGGCGCGAATATGCACATCAATATTGCGGTCAAGCACGATTACATGGTTACCGACTGCGTCTTGTAATAATTGTTCCCGACTGAACACACGACCTGGTTTTGAAGCAAGAGTATGCAGGATACGAAATTCTGTGCGCGTCAATTCAAGTGTTTTACCTGATAGCTGTACAGAATACTGTTCCGGGTCAATTTTAACGGGCCCAAGCTCAAGACATGAACTCGATTCAGCCGCCCGGTCATTTGTGTTTCGGCGTAACACCGACTTCACACGCGCCAATAATTCCTTGATCCGAAATGGCTTGGTAACATAATCGTCTGCCCCTTGCTCAAGTCCCTGGATAATATCAGCTTCTGCTTGTTTGGCTGTCACCATGATAACGGGGATGTCGCTGGTTGATTGCTCTACTTTCAAGATCCGGCAAAGTTCAATTCCGTCCAGCTCCGGCAGCATGAGATCCAGCAACACCAGGTCTGGATGCTCACTACGGATTAGCCTCAGACCTGTGTCACCATCCTCTGCAACAGATACTTTATAGCCTTCACGCAAGAGGTTGTATTCGATCACATCCAGGATGTCCTTTTCATCTTCCACAACAACTATGTGTATATCTTGTGGCGTAATGCTCATACTGTATTATGTATTATGATCGTAATGAAGTTAAAGTGTTGGGCGCCAAGGTAACCACCGCTATATTTCATCTATAACTATATATACCTATAGTTATAGATGAAATAGTTGATAATGACACTATGAAAATTATTAGCCCGGCATGAGCAGATTAAGCCTCATGTGTCATGCAGAGTCTGCTGGGGTCAGCGCTTCAGTCAAGGGTTTTCTTCAGGCACTCGATTGTACGCAGAGTGAATATCAGGCTTGGAGATTTGTCAGGCTTTAGCCTTCAGTATTTTTTGCGGAATCTATTTTTCAGCAACAATGTAGGCGATCCAGCCGGCATCGGCTTCACCTTCGGTTGTCGGGCTGAATATTCCATCTCCTTCGCCATCTTCATCAGTGCCTTCCCAATATACCGTTGGCTTAAATCCTGCTTCGCCTAGCATCTCGCATATTTCAGGCAGGGTCCACAGACGCCAGTGATAGCTAAACGCATTTTGCATTCTTGAACCATCTTTGAATTTAAAATGTATATATAAGGTGGCATCGCCGGTGATGGGATTGTAGTGGGATTGATCCCAGATATAGGTAAAACCATCGCATTTTGTAGTCTCTTCCATTTCCTGAAATGATTCATAACCACCAAATGCATCGAGAAAGAAGATGCCGTCCTTTTTTAATCCGTGGTAAACCCGGCGAAAATAATTCTTCATTGTTGCGCGGTCTTTCAGGAGCCAGTAACTGAAGTTCATTGCCAGGACCGTATCGACGGGTTTGATGTCTACATTCAGCACATCACTATTGAGCACATTGATTCGCTGTGCCTGATCAGTAGTTAGCTTAGCGATGTTATGTTGCTTGCCCCATGCAAGCACCTCAGCATCAATATCGACGCTGTAGGCAATGTTGGTATCGCGCCGCGTTATCCACTCACAAGAGGTATTTATTGTGCCACAAAAATCCTCTCGCAGTGTTTGCGCGTTTCTGTTACGCAGCTTCTGAAATGTCTCATCAACAAAATCAATTTCCGATTCAACACATTGGACCGCTTGTTCATATAGAAAATATTTGTCGGCCAGTTCCGCCATGGATTGTTTGCCATTAGCGGATTTTTTTGATTTTTTCTTTCTGATGTTTTTTGCCATGTTTTTGCAATGAACGGTTGCTTAGTATTTTAAAAATTAGGCAGGATATTATACCGATATAATATTTTTCCTGTATGGTTTGTTTATAATAAATTATTTATTGTACAAGAGGTTATATATCAATGCGCAACACAGGTGTGGCATGAGCTGGTGGGGCAAGATCATCGGCGGGACATTCGGCTTTATGCTGGGGGGTCCGTTGGGTGCATTACTCGGGGCATCACTGGGACATAACTTTGACAAGAGGTTGAACGGGGTTCCCGGCACAGGCGAGTATGGTCATGGTCAGAAGGAGCGCGTGCAAACTGCTTTCTTTACCGCAACATTTTCTGTTATGGGCAGCCTCTGCAAGGCAGATGGCCGCGTCAGTGACGATGAAATTGCGGTGGCAAGACAGATTATGGCGAAGATGTCATTATCATCGCAGCAAAGACAAGCGGCTATGGCCTTGTTTAATGAGGGCAAAAAGGCCGGATTCCCGATGGATGATGTGCTGTTGCAACTGAAGCAGGAAATAGGTTACCAGCCGAATCTGCAACGCATGTTTATAGAGATACAATTATATTCTGCCTATGCAGACGGCGTGATGCATCCTTCCGAGAGGGCATTACTCTTAAAAATATGCAAGACATTTGGTTTTTCCAGTCATGATCTGGCAAGCCTCGAAGAAGCCATCAGGGGCGAGTGGCGTCATCAGCAATCGGCCAAGGGGCCGGCATTGGCACTGAATGACGCCTATGCGATCCTGAATGTTGCAGCAAGAGCTGCCGATGCCGAAGTAAAGCGCGCCTATCGACGGTTGATGAATCAACATCATCCAGACAAGCTCGTTTCAAAAGGGTTGCCGGAAGAGATGATGAAAATAGCTGAAAACAAAACGCATGAGATCCGACAGGCGTATGAGAGGATAAAAGAAGAAAGAGGCTTTTGATAAATTCGCTGTTTCAGGTCTGCTTTATTGCAGTGGTGATTGAATCAAGGTTTGTTTCCTGCGGAGAAGTAACCGATCTGAACCGTCTTCTTAATATCGAAAGGAATGTTAATCAGTGGCGTTGTTATGGAGAGTAAGGCAAAACTTGTATTCATTCATCAAAAGTGCCCTTGTACTCTTGCAGAAATTTGTGCATTAACACCGCCTCGGTCGGGGTCGATTTTACCAGCCAGTCAATGTAGAGATCAGTTTTTTCCTGCTCGTTTATTAGTCATGCAGGTGTTTGTTGCTGTTTTCTTCCCAAAATTCACCATCCAGAGTTACCGACTGGTCAACTGAACGATACGCACCCTTTTGTATCAGGCGCTTTAGAAAACTCGTGGCGAGACGGGTTCTGAAAGTTGGTAGCAGACAAAGAAAACCTATACAGTCTGTAAAGAAGCCTGGCGTCAGTAACAGGGCGCCGGACAGCAACAGGATTACCCCGCCGATCAGTTCTGCTGCCGGGATCTCTCCTTGCTGGAGTTTGTTTTGAACTCGCGCCAGTGTTTGTAGTCCCTGATACCTGAGCAGCAACGCACCGATGAGCGCGGTCATGATGACCAGCATGATGGTGGGCAACACGCCCAGCAGATTGCCTATTTGAATGAGTATATAGAGCTCAAACAAAGGAACAATGATGAACAGAATCAGAAGTAGTCTGAATAAGGGCACAGGGCTGTTTTTAGAAATGGATTCTTAGTCAATATATAGGCAAAATAACACTTTTCAAGGCATCAAAAAAGACAGAAAATAAAATGGCAACAGAATCAAAGCATCTGCTGGTATTATGCACCTGTCCTGGCTCGATCACAGCAAAAAAAATTGCCAATGAACTTGTTGCCAATAAGCTGGCTGCCTGTGTACAGATCATAGCAAATGTTCAGTCTGTGTTCCGCTGGGTTGGCAAGGTCGATTCCGCTGAAGAACACCTGTTGTTAATCAAGACCAGCAATGACAGGTACGACGAGCTGGAGAAGAAGATACAGGCGTTGCATCCCTATGAACTTCCGGAGATTATTGCAGTCCCTATCAATATCGGCCTGGCTGACTACTTGACCTGGATAGACGATAGTACCCATTCTCAATGAATATCATCAAAGCCCTGCTTACACTAATATTTATTACGCCTGCATTTTCGGTTGCTGCGGATTCTTTCAGCGATCGTTTGCAAAATTTCTTTGGTTTGTCTTCCAGCGTAGCGGTCGACCAGCAGTTGCTTGACCCGGACAGGGCATTTGTTATGTCGGCGGTGACTACCGGCCCCGAGACAATACGTGTTTACTGGCAGATTGCTGAAGGCTATTACCTCTATCATGATAAATTTTCCTTTGCTGTTGTCAGCGATGAAGTCAGTATTGATACAGAGGCTATCGAGATTCCGCCTGGCAAGCTGAAGCAGGATCCTTCCTTTGGCAGTGTTGAGGTTAATGTTGGCGATGTGCAGGTCGATGTGCCGCTGATCAGACAGGGCACGGCTGAAATGCCCGTTACATTGAGTGTTGCTTATCAGGGCTGCAAAGAAGACTCGATCTGCTATCCTCCGATCAAAAAACAGGTGCCACTGGTGTTGTCTATGTTGTCAAGGACTGCTGAAGCGGCGACTCTGCAGACAGTGTCCAACCCACAGGACAGTCGTGTCATGTCAGAGCAGGATGCAATCACACAAAAACTTCAGGATGGCGGCCTGCTTTTAAATATCCTGGCCTTTTTTGGTTTTGGCTTGTTACTTTCGCTGACACCCTGTGTGTTCCCCATGATCCCCATCCTGTCCGGCATCATCATCGGTCAGGGAGAAAAGATAACCTCCCCACACGCGTCTTTGCTGTCAC
>JADFPU010000158.1 GCA_022562175.1 Pseudomonadota bacterium
AGAACGTCGATAATTCTTCTACTGCTGACTCATAGGTTAGTCTTTAAGGTCTGAAACCATTATTAAGGTCAGCATTTTAAACACAGACGTATACAGGGATGTATACGGTTGAAAACGTCTGGAACACGTTTTACAGGCACGGAGTACACGGAGTTTGGATGATATTTGTTCTTTATCTCCGTGTGCTCCGTGCCTCTGTGTTTAGATTTCAGATTATCTGACAACCTAGACAATGAATATTCCCTCAAGATCCTATCTATGACTCCTGACTAACTCGAAATCTTAAATTGCGATACCTGCTCTTGTAGCTCCACAGCAAGTTTGGCCAGATCGTCACTGGAGTTGGCTGTTTTCTGTGCGCCTAAAGCAGCATCTTCAGCCACGTCGCTGATACTGACGATACTACGATTCACCTCTTCTGTGGTCGTGCTTTGCTGTTCAGCGGCACTAGCGATCTGCATGGTCATGGACTTGATTCGATCCACGACTGTGGTAATCGCTTCCAGCGCCTCGCCTGCCTTCACCGACTGTTCGACACTGTCATTGGCCTTCTCCCGGCCTTTTTCCATTGCGGTAACTGCCTGATTGGCCCCAGCCTGCAGTCGTTCAATCATTCCATTGATTTCCTGGGTGGATTGTTGGGTGCGACTGGCCAGTGTACGCACCTCATCGGCCACCACTGCAAAGCCTCTACCCTGTTCACCGGCGCGAGCCGCCTCAATCGCCGCATTCAGCGCCAGCAGGTTTGTCTGCTCGGCAATATCACGAATCACATCCAGCACAGTACCTATTTTAAGACAATCTTCCTTTAGTTTTTCTACCACCTCGGCGGTACGTTTAACTTCATCTGCCAATGAGTGAATAGTCTCAACAGTATCATTGACCACTGTAAAGCCATGCTTGGATTGATCATCTGCTTCCTGTGCGGCGGTTGCAGCATTCACAGCATTTTTAGCCACTTCATTAACCGTTGCCGACATTTCCTCCATGGCAGTCGCTACCTGCTGAATCTCACTTTGCTGACGGACGATACCTGAAGATCCCTGTGAGGTAATTGCAGACAATTCTTCGGAGGCAGCTGCCAGATGCGTAGAGCCACTGATAATATTTTTAATCACCTCAGTAAAGCCTTTGCGGGCACAGGTATATTCCCAGCACATCCAGGCAAATTCATCCTTGCCTGCCATATTAATTTTTTTAGTCAGATCGCCCTTCGCCAAAGCGCCCATTGCCTGCACAATAATCTCCGCGCGCTGACCGTTAAGTGTGCCCATGATATGGGCAAAACCGAAAACCACCATGGAGGAAAATAGTTGAAAGACTGTAATACCGACAGCAACGTCCACCAGTGTTAAATCCGGCTCGGCGCTCCAGACATAAGCAATGATCGCTAGATGACTCAGAGCGCAAAGGCCCGCCACTATATACATCTGGCTTCTCAGATTAAATCGCTGAAATATTTGGCCCATTTCTAACTCTCCAGAAAATAATATAGATATATTTTACAACGCCTTACAAAACTATTAGCTATTAGATGCTTTAACGGCATGAATTGAAATTACTTTAAGGCTTTCTATTCCCGGATAGGCTCCTAGATGTTTGGCAGGGCTGTGCTGTTATCGACCACGCCGGGCAGTTGCCGGTCAGCGAGGATTGTCTGGCCTTGTAATGCAGCGGCCAGGCTCGAATACTCATTGCGCTCAAACCATATAACAGGCAATTGTACACGCGCCATTAAATCCGGGAAGTAGTCGTCAAGCATCCCTTGACCAACAAGCTGAACCACGCTTTGGCAGTCCTCCGGAAGTTTTCCTGATTTTATCAGGGCAAGATAATCCGCCTGTAAATGGCCCGCCAACCACAAAGCCAGACTGTCTGAAGTGACCTGCCATGAAGCCGGCAGGTGATCTAGCCTTACTGTCATGTCATAGGGTAACCAGACAGCCAGCCTGCCTGCCCGCAAACAACTCAGCAACTCTTTGCTGGAGTTGACTGTCTGCAAGCGCGGTTCTATACCTTGCAACATATATGCATAGTGTTCCATGCCGCGTAAGGCCATCTTATGGGCCACTCTATCATCAAAGCCCCAATGTGATTGCATCGCGCGCACCTGATCGACAAACTGGCCGCCACCCGGAACAAGAATCACCTTACCCGTTCCATGTTCTGCCAGCATATGCAGCCATTCAGTCAACTGCACTGACGTCTGTAGACTACCGCCAATCTTAACTACCCACATGCTGGATCTTTTCTGCGGCAAACATTCTCAGAATGGAGGAAGCCTTTTCGAAGCACTCCTGGTACTCTGCTTCCATTTTTGAATCGGCAACGATACCACCGCCCGCCCAGCAGTAGACCTTGTCTTTATAAGTCACCAGGGTACGTATCGCGATATTGCTGTCCATATTGCCATCGTAACCAATATAGGCAACTGAGCCACAATAAACATTACGCCGGTAGGGTTCCAGCTCTTCAATGATCTCCATGGCGCGTAATTTGGGCGCCCCGGTAACGGACCCTCCGGGGAAACAACCCCGTAACAGATCCAGCGTGTGACGGTGCTTTTCCAGTCGGCCGGTAATTGTGCTGACCAGATGGTGGACAGTGGCATAGCTTTCTAAAGCAAACAGTTTTGGTACCGCAACAGTCCCGGTTATGCAGTTTTTACTGATATCGTTACGTAACAAATCCACAATCATCAGGTTTTCCGCCCGGTCTTTTTCACTTTCGAGTAATTTTTCTGCCAGGGCCTTATCCTCATTGGCAAAGGCGGAGCGGCGTATGGTGCCTTTAATAGGTTTGGTCTCAACCTGACCGTTAACAACGCTCAGAAACCTTTCGGGCGATGAACTGAGCACACAGCCGTCGGGCGTATTTAAATAACCAGCGAAAGGGGCCGGATTATTCCTGCGCAACTGTAAATAGATATCCCAGGGATCACCTTTCACATCGGCTGAGAAGCGTTGGGCAAGATTAATCTGATAGCAGTCTCCTTCACGGATGTACTGCTTTATCTTGTCAAAAGCTGCCGCATAGCTGGATTTATCCATATCCGGTCTGATTTCTGTGCACACTGAAAAGCTGCTCGTGCGGGCTTGCGGGCTGGTCTGAAATAATGTCTGCAAGCTCTGCCATTGTGCAGCCGTGCTGGCATGCCGGCCCGCTCCGATTAGCCAGGTGCGACGTTGATGGTGGTCAACGATAACCGCCCAGTCATACAAACCGATGGCTAAATCGGCTATCTCGATATCTTTTTCAGCGATCTCAGGCAGATGCTCAATGCGTCTACCCAGATCATAACCGAAATACCCCATTGCTCCGCCACAGAAAGGCAAACCGGTAAGATTGGTGAGCTTGTCCCCCAGCGCTGACTTTATCAATTCAAACGGATCGTCTTGCGAACAAACGACCGTCTGACCATTATCCACATAGGTATCATTAGCATACGTGCTAAAGGTCATATAGGGACGAGCAGACAGGATATCGTAACGACCGGAATCTATTTGTGGGTAACCACTGTCCAGAAAAATACTCCAGGGTTCGGCACTGATCAGACCGAACAGATGTTCGGAATTCCGATGATATGGCAGCTCAGATAATTTCATGGTGATAGAGTGTTCGTGCCAATTGTGCGACGGAAACGGCCGTTGCACAGTCGGCAACGCCATGTCGATTGTTACCCTCTATATGCATGACTTGTGCATAGTCTATATAGTCACAAGCATGGCGTTGCGCCAGTTTACTGACCATAAAACGACCGGACCCGGCTCCAATCAGCCTTAGCCCATCGCCCAGATCTGTAGCTGATATCACTCGATGAAGAGAACGACTGATCAGTTGTAATTGCTGTTCGCTAATATAGCGTGCCAAGCCTGTCCATTTTGCATTCGATGCTGTCGGTTCGAGGTCGGTACCCAACATTCTGGCAAGCCGGCGGGCACTATCAAGTTCCATTTTACCGCCACCATCAGCAGGCTCCATCATGTCATATGTTTCATCCAGCTCGCCTGTCAGGCGGTAAATATCAGCAGTGGTGGCGAAATGTTCTGCTGCCAACGATTGCCATTCGCCTGCAAACGGCACCTTGTCGACGATCGCCATTAAAGGTGTACGGACGATGCCGCTATAAACCAGTTCATCATATTGCAGTCGCTGCTGATCGGTATAACCTCGATTACACAACCTGCCTCGCAAAAAAGGTACGATATCTGTTGTGCTGCTGCCAATGTCGATCAATACACCTGAATTATAATGATGCGCTGCAAATTGTGCTGTCGCATGCCAGTTCGCCGAAGCTACTTGCAGGTAGTGCTCCGCCACCTGCTCACGTGTAATAAAACCACTCGCGCCGGCATACACCCTTAGCTCGTGATGAGGGAACGTAGCAGCTATTCGGTCAACGAGGCTAATAACCCCCTGTTTACGATCAGAAAAAATATCTGCCAGTTCACCGGTTGTAGTAACGACATGCATGATATTGCTGACCGGCAGGCGCCTGTTCAAGTCCGTCAGGACTTGATCCAGCGATGCCAACCCCTGCCAGATAGGGGTAGCATGTTGTTCAACATTCCTGACAACCCCGGCTTGATCAATATGCGCCATCTTAAGATGGGCGCCCCCCATATCCCAGCCGATATAATGCTTCACAGTCATTGCCCTGCATACATATCAACTGTTACTACAGCTGGTGAACGATCAGGTAATGTAGATAACTCATTAGTGTTGATTGTTTGTAACACCAGTTCAGCGACATTAGTATCCAATGACTCACTTAAACCTGCATAAGATGTTGTTAGCCTTGGATTGATTTCGACAACCACAGGACCGGATGCTGTTACGAGTAAATCTATACCCACATAACCGCTCAGTCCGGGTATGGCCTGACCAATTTCTTTTGCGATACTTTCAAATGATTGGTATTTGTGCCGTAGCCCGTTAACAACAACGCCGTGATTCCTGCCAATACCATCATGGAAACGAACTAGTTGTTCATTACATGCCAGCAACTGAACCTGTTCGTTATGATAAAGCACTGACAGGCTTGCAGCCAGACCCGGCACATATCTTTGAATAACAAATAGCTGTTGTGCAGACCTTTGCTGTTGCCAGTTTTGTAATTGCATTTTGTCTTTAAAAAAATAACACGCATCGGTACCTGCCCCGTCGTCAGGTTTCACTACCCAGCCAGTGCTACTGTGCGGGATCCTGCCTCCGACATGGAATGTCTCAATACATGCAATGCCATTTTTCAACAAATGTCTGGCGGTCGTGAATTTACTTGCTGTAATATTTATCGCTTCAGCACTGCAACCTATGAAATCACAAGCTGACTCAATGGCCAGATCATGCATTTTTAACAACAGCCCTTGCGACTCCGGGGCGATCGCCCAGATCGCATCCGCGTCCTGCATACACTTTCCCCAAATATCCCAGACATCGTCTTGCTCAGTGATATCAGCCACCGATTCAGGCAAATCATCCAACCTGTCATCTCGTGTCGAAATGATATCAATGCCCGGCAATTTCCTCAAATCAGCCATCAGCGCTTGCAACATAATCTCCGCATCGAAGCGAAGTAAATCCGGCAATACCTTATCCCGCATTCCTCCACAGGTGATAAATTCACAGACAAACAGGCGCATTATTTTATATAAAAATTGATTACTTACTGGTGATTGGCAATCAGTTACAGTTAAAATTACCAGTCACTCATTACTAACCACTAACCACCTACATGCTTATCATTCCGGTAATAGATATTCGCAACGCACAGGTTGTCCATGCCCGTTGCGGTAAACGTGATGACTATCGTCCGCTACATACCGCATTATGCCATAATTCAGATCCGCTTGAGTTGGTCCATGCTTATCTTTCACTATACCCCTTTACAGAGATATATCTGGCAGATCTGGATGCCATTGAGCAGACCGGACAAAACGACGCCGTTGTGACCAGTTTGCACAATCATTTTTCAGATCTCACATTCTGGCTGGATGCCGGCAATAATATTGCTGATGATTTACACTCACTGGAACGTCTTCGTCCGGTCATTGGCACTGAAACCGGCGTCACATCACAACAGCTTGCCTGCCATACCGGTCATGACTCTAAACCGATTCTCTCGCTGGACTTTCTGGGTTCGAATTTGAAGGGCGATGACAGCCTGTTGGAAAATACCAAATCCTGGCCAGAGGATGTCATCGTCATGTCATTACAACGTGTCGGTTCCGGGCATGGACCTGATCTGGATCTATTGAGTTATATACAATCTATTGCGGCAGAAAAAAACCTGTTCATGGCTGGCGGCATCCGCAGTGAGCACGATCTGGACGAGCTCTGCTCAAGAGGTGTAGCGGGTGTACTACTGGCCTCTGCGCTGCACAATAACAAAATCAGCGTCGAGACTTTGAATAAGTATCGGGTCTAAAAATTCGCCGCCAGCCCGCATACTGCACGAGTTGGCTACAGGACGTAGGCAAGGGGTGTGAGCACGACCGCATGGACCCCGGTACCCTCGTGGGGTGTGGGACGACTCCATGGAAGGAGTAGGCAGAGAACGTCTGGACGAATATTAGGATATATTTGGGAGAAAATGTCTGGAACAAATTTTCCAACACATTCTCGAGCACTTGCCGAGGAACGGAAGCTTGAAGATTCGCCAAACGATAGGCCTGGTACAAACTGCACTTTTACCGAAAATACTGAACATATGTCCGAAACATATGTTTCG
>JADFPU010000159.1 GCA_022562175.1 Pseudomonadota bacterium
GTCGTAAACGGTTTTGTATTCCCCGTCTGAAGCAGGTGTTGTGCTTGGATTGTCGTTTGTATAAACCGGATCATCCGATGGAGAATAGTAAACATCATCGTAATTTCCAGACTGTGCTAAAACGCTTATGCTCATTAGCATTACTGTCTCTGTCGTGATTTGTGTTTTTATGATGTCTGTCTCCAGTCTGTTCTACATCATTGGAGGTCAGTATTTAATCAGTAAATTATTACATCTGGTGCCTATATCAGGTTATAACACGGGTGTGGAAGCGTTTAAATTTCTGATCCTGCCAGTATTGATCGGTGTGATAGGTGGTATTGGCAGCGGCACGCGCTGGTACAGAACTATTTTTCTGGAGGAAGGCAGCAAGGATTATGTGCGTACAGCCCGGGCCAAGGGTTTGAGTGAGCGTCTGATTAGCTATCGTCATATTCTTAGAAATGCACTCATTCCGATCCTTACCGGTGTGGTGGTTATCCTGCCCCTGTTGTTTCTGGGCAGTCTTATCACCGAATCATTTTTCAGTATTCCAGGTTTGGGTAGTTACACAATAGATGCTATAAACCGGCAGGATTTTGCCATTGTCCGTACAATGGTCTTTCTTGGCTCGTTCCTGTATATCATCGGACTTATCCTGACAGATATTTCTTATACACTGGTTGATCCCCGAGTGCGATTGGAGTCATAGCGATGCCATTCGATTATGTTTTGTTTAAAACAGATGCATTGCTGTATATTTTGCTGGTTACAGTCACCATCTATGCAGTTTATGCATCAAAGCACGAACATCTGTCAGCGCCATGGCGACAAGTTGTTCGTGGCAAATTAAGTATGTGTGCTGCGATAATTCTTGCTACTTATCTGTTGATCTCAATTCTTGATTCCATTCATTTTCATCCGCTGCTGGATAAGCCCACAGAGAACAATAATGCGGTCTACTCGACAGAGATAATCAGTCTGTTTGATCATTTGGTTGGGCCGTTGCGCCTGCAAACCGAAAAAACCTATTCGGCGCCATTTGCCACACATTTATTCAGCAAGGAAACGGTTGAATCAGCCGGGGCGCAATCTTCACGCATGTACCCGAGACTGGAATATGGGGGCATACATCTGCAAAACCCGGGCGAACAGCGCTTTGCTGATATTCTGAAATTGACTATCTCCGGATTGTTATATGGGCTTATCGTGTGGCTGTTGCTGGCCGGTATGTTTATTCTTTTTCTGGCACGTAATTCGAATACAGGGTTCTGGCTACAGACAGAAAATATTATAAAAGGTAAAACAAGCGTGCCGTGGCATGTGCTATTTATCACCTTTGGGGTAATAATAATCAGCGGATTTATCTGTGGCCATCTGTCTATGAAATATCATATTTTTGGCACTGACAAGGTCGGCATTGATGTTTTTTATCAGTCACTAAAAGGTATCCGCACCGGATTGCTGATCGGAACACTTACGACATTGATTATGTTACCGTTTGCCGTGACGCTTGGCGTGATGGCAGGTTATTTCAGGGGCTGGATTGATGACGTTATCCAGTATCTGTATACAACGTTAAGTTCCATTCCCGGTGTATTGCTCATTGCCGCAGCGGCTTTACTGCTGGAAGTATATATGGCGAAACACGCTGAAGATTTTACCAACCTGGCGGCCCGCGCTGATCTGAGACTATTATTCCTGTGTATGATCCTTGGTGTAACCAGTTGGACCGGGCTGTGTCGCTTATTGCGAGGTGAAGCGTTAAAATTAAGGGAAATTGATTATATAGAAGCTTCACGTGCTTTTGGTGTATCACATTTCACCATACTTGTGCGGCATATGTTGCCTAATGTCATGCACATCGTCATGATTACAATCGTGCTGGACTTCAGTGGTCTGGTGCTGGCGGAAGCGGTGCTCTCTTATATCAATATTGGCGTTGACCCGACCATGGAAAGCTGGGGCAATATGATCAACAGTGCCCGTCTGGAAATGGCGCGTGAGCCGGTAGTCTGGTGGTCACTGGTGGCGGCTTTTTTCTTTATGCTGGGGTTGGTATTGTCCGCCAATTTGTTTGCTGATGGGGTAAGAGATGCATTTGATCCCAGGATAAGGCAAAACATTGAGTAATATTGCCTGCAATTTGTATTAGCTATAATTAATAGTTGACAGTGCTACTGTTGATAGAGAGAAAAAACAATATGATGAGTACTGATAAGCCAGGCAACAACGGACAGGCTGTTTATATCGTTGATGGTAGTCGCACACCTTTTATAAGAACGCGAGGTATACCCGGTCCATTCAGCGCCTCTGATCAGGCGGTGAATGCGGCTGGCGCGCTGTTGGCAAGACAGCCATTTGAACCGACACAACTTGATGAGGTTATATTGGGTTGCATCATGCCGGCAGCGGATGAGGCTAATATCGCACGTGTCGTGTCATTGCGTCTGGGCTGTGGTGAGGCTGTTCCCGCCTGGACGGTGCAGCGTAACTGTGGCTCGGGAATGCAAGCGGTTGACAGTGCGACAAGAAATATCCTTGCCGGGCGGGCTGATCTGGTACTGGCTGGTGGCACAGAGGCAATGAGTCGCGCGCCCCTGTTGTTGAGTGATGCCATGGTGACCTGGCTGGGACGTTTTAACATGACAAGAAATCTTACTGGTAAATTGCAGGTCCTGGCGAAGTTCCGGCCCAAGCTTCTGAAACCGGTTATTGCCTTAATCAAGGGCTTAACTGATCCAGTTGTCGGACTGAATATGGGCCAAACCGCAGAGGTGCTGGCGCATCGTTTTGCTATCGGTAGAGAAGCAATGGATGCCTATGCAGTACAAAGTCATCAACGCATCGCTGCGGCACAGGAAGCCGGACGGTTGCAAGAGATCGAAGTCAGCTATGACAAGGATGGTAACTACTATGATCATGACGATGGGGTCCGTCTGGACAGTGCGGTTGAGAAGTTGGCCAAATTGAAGCCCGTTTTTGATCGGGAGTTCGGCATGGTCACGGCAGGTAACAGCTCGCAGATCACTGATGGTGCTGCCTGGGTCATTCTTGCCAGTGAAGCCGCTGTCAAGCAACATCAATTATCCGTCATGGCGCGGATAGTTGACAGCGAATGGGCCGGGCTGAAGCCTGAGCAAATGGGTCTCGGTCCGGTGCATGCGATGAGCCCCATCATGAAGCGTCAGCAACTGAGCATTGATGATATTGATTACTGGGAGATCAATGAGGCATTTGCTGCACAGGTACTGGCCTGTCTGGCGGCCTGGCAAGATGCGGAATATTGTCGTAATGAATTGAATCTGGATACTGCCATGGGCGCTATCGAGCAGGCGCGTTTGAACGTTGACGGAGGTGCTATCGCCATAGGGCACCCTGTGGGTTGTAGTGGCGCCAGGATTATTCTTCATCTTTGTCATACACTGGCCGAAAATAATGCCCGCAGAGGTATGGCGGCGATTTGTATTGGTGGTGGTCAGGGTGGTGCAATGTTGATAGAACGTTAACTGTTATTGGTCATATATCAATGGTCAATGGTATATGCGGGCTAGATAGCATGATATAAGGACGAGTGATAAGAGATACATTACAAAAAAAACCAGTAACAAACGACAAATAACAAATGACAAATCAATATAAAAACTGGCATCTTGAAACGGACGACAACAATATCGTCTGGTGTCATCTAGACAAGCAAGATAGTTCGACGAATGTCCTGTCAGCCGATGTGCTGGCTGAATTTGAACAGATAATTTCAGGTGTAGAGATCAAAATACCGCAAGGTTTCATTATTCTCTCTGATAAGTCGAATGGATTTATTGCCGGCGCTGATGTCGTTGAGTTTACCACCATTAAAGATGAGCAGCAGGCCCTGGAATTGGTACAGGGAGTTCACACTTTATTTAACCGACTGGAAGCATTGACGTGTCCGACATTAAGTCTGATTAACGGGTTTTGTCTGGGCGGCGGGCTGGAACTGGCTCTGGCGTGTCGTTATCGTGTTGCACTCGATGATCCCAAAACAAGACTGGGGCTGCCGGAAGTGTTGTTGGGTATACATCCCGGCTTTGGCGGCAGTATGCGAATGATCAGACAGATTGGCCCGATACAGGCCATGCAGTTGATGTTGGCCGGGCGTAGCATAGATGCCAAAAGAGCAGCAAAACTGGGACTGGTTGATCGCGCAGTAGCAGCGCGGCAATTAAAAAAAGCAGCCGAGTCGATAATACTCAAACAAGCAGCAAGATCAAGGCCCGGACTTCTGCAACGACTGATGAATGCTGGTTTTGTCCGTCCATTACTTGCCAATTACATGCGTAAGCAACTCAATAAACGTATTAATGCAGAACATTATCCGGCCCCTTATGCACTTATCGAACTGTGGGAAAAGCATGGTGGTAGTAGCCGCAAGATGCTGGATGCAGAAATAAAATCCGTTGTCAGATTGATCACCAGTGATAATTCCAGAAACCTGGTCAGAGTATTTTTGTTACAGGATCGATTGAAGTCATTAGGTAAGTTAAAAGGATTTAAACCGCAGCATGTTCATGTAGTCGGTGCCGGCGTTATGGGGGGCGACATTGCAAGCTGGTGTGCTTTCAAGGGACTTAATGTAACGTTGCAGGATCGTGCACCGGAGTATATTGCACCCGCTATCAAGCGTGCCCACAAACTGTTCAAGAAACGATTGAAACTTCCACGACTGGTAACAGCCGCAATGGACAGGTTGCTGCCTGATCATAAGGCACTCGCAGTTAACAAGGCTGACGTAGTGATTGAAGCGATCATTGAGAATACTGAGGCCAAGATTGATCTGTTTAAGCAAATTGAGTCACGAATAGGACCCGATACCATTCTTGCCAGCAATACATCAAGTATTCCGCTTGATGAGATAAGCCAACATCTCGCTCAGCCTGAACGCCTGACGGGGATACACTTTTTTAATCCTGTGTCGCAGATGCAGTTAGTCGAGATAGTATACTCGGAAAACACAGCAGCAGAATGGATAACGAAGTCCGCATCATTTTGCCGTACGATTGATCGCTTGCCTTTGCCGGTAAAAAGTTCTCCCGGCTTTTTGGTGAACAGGATCCTGACACCCTATTTACTCGAAGCAGTGGTTATGCTTGAAGAAGGCATCCCTGCCGCCACAGTTGACAAGGTAGCAAAACAATTCGGCATGCCCATGGGACCCGTTATGCTGGCTGATACCGTTGGTCTGGATATCTGCCTGTCGGTTGGGGAGGTGCTGTCTGAAAAGCTTGGTGGCGCGGTCCCCGGCATATTACGCGCGAAGGTCGGCCAAGGTCACCTTGCTCTTGAACGTGGCCCTCACCGGCCCCATCCTGACCTTTACCACCGCGGAGAATTGTGTGTCCGAATGCCGTTCAACGCTTTCGCAGCCAGGGATACTCGCGCGTAAAATCTCGGGGTCGTTCAACGCCTCCCAGACCGTTTGCTTGTCCGCCGCAATGCGGTACTCGCCTGCAATTTCCACTCTTATCCCTCCCCGGAGCCACACACGGCCTTCCCCGTACGGTAGCCTTGGCGGGCGGCTTCGGCAAGCGTTCAAGGTGGCGGGCGCCGCGCCGCGCCGGTCTTGCGGAATGGGCGCACGCGGCCAGAGTAACGCCCGGGTTTCGGGCGTCTCGCCAACATGGGATTTGCACGGATGAGCAAAGCGCCGGCTGCACGTTCGACATTGGACATCGCGCTGTGGTTTCAGGCGCGCAGCGACTCGGCGGGCGAGCGCCTCCCGCCGCGGAAGCTCCACTTTTTGTTGTACCTCGCTCAGGCTCTATTCGCGGGCGAAAACGAGGGCCGAAAACTTATGCCGGGCACTTTTCTGGCGGGCGAGGTGGGGCCCCTCGAACCCAACATTTACGCGTTGTTCGAGGAGGGAGCGCCCGATCGCCAGCCGGGGTCCCTGAGTGTCGCTGCCGAGGAGTTTTTGCAAGAGATATGGGGCCGCTTCGGGCACGAGCCGGCAAAGGAAATCGAGCGCTTCGTCCATCGGGATGGCGTCTGGGAGGCGGCAAAAAAACTTGGCAAAAATGCCGAAATACCCATCGAATTGATGACCAAGCTCTATGCGGGAAGCCGGGTGCTCGGCCTGCGGCAGGCACGCGAAGAGGCGGCGGCCCGGCGCGACCCGGACGAGGTTTTCCTGACGCCCTCGGGCCAGCGCGCGCGCAAGTGGGTGCCTCAAGGTTCGGGCGCCTCCCTGCCCGAGCCGCGGGCGGGGGAGAGACCGGGGGAAGAACGGAAAGGCGCGGGCGGTATCCGGCGCATCATCCCGCCCCCCGGGAAGCCTGAGTCGTGAGGCCGCGTCCTGCCCGCTCGCTAACCCACAAGCACCACTTGAACAGGACATCATCGAAGGCGTGGCTCAGCGCGCCGTGGTAGCGCTTGACAAGTCGGCGCCATCAAGACACTAGAGCGTTTCCAGTTCACCTGGAATCGCTCTAGCAGGCTGCTGAAAAACTCTCCCCAAAGGGGGGGATTTGTGATTCCCTCGTTTTAACGAGAAGGAGGGACACATGCGAGGCCAAGACGGATCG
>JADFPU010000160.1 GCA_022562175.1 Pseudomonadota bacterium
GTGACTACCCTGCTGCACTTCATCTATCGACAGCCCTTCATGTTAATATAATGTGTCCCCGTGGCAAGACCACGGGGAATTACAAGTTAAAAAACTATTGGAACTTTGCGTTAACGCGGTGATCTGATCAGATGTGTCATATTAGGAGCACATCTGATCATGGGACTACTACCAGCAGGACAATCTGCCCTGTTTTATGATTTTTGCCTCGACGATCATGTATCAGATGATCATAGCCTGCGCCAGATAGGATCGCATTCTCGATTTAACTAAACTCCGTAAGCATCTGCCACCGTCCTATTAACCATACAGGTCGCCCCTCTATAGACCCTGAGCTAATGATACGGATGTTGTGCATCGGTTATGGCCTGGCATATACGTTCAGAGAGACGATTATGCGAAGAAACCCATCGAAACCCTCTGTGCCCCTTTGGGAAAAAGGCGAACGGAGTGATGACACCTTCTGTCGTTGCGACTTCGTCTTTGCCCCCGTCCAGGTTCACGACACCTGTGCGGGCGGCAAACATTTTGAACGCTTTCGTCGTGCGTTCAAAAAGCAGCGGACAGGGATAGCGAAAGACAACACCATTCGCTATCGAGCAAAACAGATTAACTGTACAACCCACTCACTGAAGGCGTACTGTTGTCCAAACACGACGTCGAGAAAGGCGCCAAGAAGTGTGCATCAACAGCATGACAGATTTAATCAGTTGAATGAATAATAAATAATCAAAACCAGTACTTGATTTGAGTCATACCTCTACTTATGTGCACAGATACCAGCATTGGGACAACCCTGCAACGAAAATGAATTTAGATAATGAATTAGCCCGCATTGCAAAAGAAGAAGTTGACGTTGTTATTGCCAAATCAGTGGGTGTTGTTTTAGCCCTAACCGGCAAAGCGATGAGAAAGTCTGTTTGCCTTATCGCTTTGCTGGTATTGAATAGCATGTCGCCGCTAACGTCTGGCTTCGATCTCGGCAAACAAGAGATCATTGATCTGAGCCATGCTTATAATAAGGACACGATTTACTGGCCAACTTCACCGTCAAAGTTCAGTTTGAAACAGCTCGCCTATGGCCCGACGGAAGCAGGTTTTTTTTATTCTGCCAACACCTTTGCAACACCTGAGCACGGCGGTACGCATATTGATGCGCCCATTCATTTCCATGCCGGGGGACAGACTGTTGATCAGATACCGCTTGAACAACTCATCTTGCCCGGAATTGTAATAGACGTGACAAATAAGACCATGCAGGATCGTAATTATCGGCTGACCCGCGAAGACGTTCTGATGTTTGAGGCGGCGCATGGTCAAATTACAGCCGGGAGTGCGGTACTGCTTCGGACCGGCTGGGGTAAATACTGGCCGGATGTGAAAAAGTATTTAGGCGATGACACGCCGGGTGATGCCAGCAAGTTGAAATTTCCCAGCTTTGGTGAGGGTGCGGTTCGATTGCTGGTGGAGGAACGAAAAGTTGCGTTGATTGGCCTTGATACCGCATCGATTGATTATGGCCCATCAAAGGACTTTATCGTCCATCGTGTTGCTGCAGAACATAACATCCCCGGAATTGAAAATCTTGCCAACCTGGACAAACTTCCGGCAACAGGTTTTATACTGATTGCATTACCGATAAAGATTGAAGGAGGATCCGGTGGCCCGGTTCGGGTCGTTGCCCTTGTTCCGCTGGTTAACAGTGGCGGATAACAAGAGGCATTCAAAAATTTTGTTCTAAGTTAGTTGCCAGAATGGAGTAAGCCAATATGACAAGAATGGCAATGACTATTGAATTCTTAAGTGGCCAATCTGAAAACATGTAATAAAGAGCCCATGCCGAATGTACTAACGATTAGCGCGCTGACGATCGCGACCCATGATATGCCACGCTCGGTGCGCTTCTACACGGCATTAGGATTCGAGATCAACTACGGAGGCACGAACGCCGCATTCACCTCATTCAGTGTCGGCGCGCAGTATCTGAACGTGATCGCCGAACCCGACAACCGTCGCTGGTCGTGGTGGGGGCGCGTGATATTTCACGTCGATGATGTCGATGCATTTTATGCCAACGCCGTGGCTCGCGGTCTCGAACCAGAGGCACCGCCGCGCGACGCCGAGTGGGGAGCGCGCTATTTCCACATCGTCGATCCCGATGGGCATGAATTGAGCTTCGCGGTTCCGTTACGGCGCCCGGCATGAGCCCTGATTTGATCACATTCGCCGCCGCGGCGATCACGGTCGGCGCCGTCGCCGGTGTGCTCACCGGAGTACCAGGAAGACTTGCCGGTTGGACGAAACAACAGGCAGAGCAAGTCCAGTGGTGTGACTAAAGCCCTCCTCCCGGAAATCTCATCGGTAAAAGCTGTCACAGATTTCATACAATGCCTCCACCTCCTTGCGATTTTCTCCAAAGCGACATCGGGTTTTTTGCATGTATTCATAATACTGACCGGAGCCTCCCGTTCCGATAGAGTCGGTAGCAAGCCAGACCGGAGTTTTCGCCCCGGCTGCCGGACTGTCACTTCCAGTAAACCCCAGGTTGTTGCTCAGCGTGGAATCGACATCCCCCGGATGACAAGCATAGACCGAGATATTTTGGGACTTCAAGCGCTCGGCAGAAGCCACCGTCAGCATGCGGTTGGCTTGTTTGGATTGACGATAGGCCATGTCGTTATTGTAAGGACGATTTTTGAATTCAAGGTCATTGAGATCCAGCCCTCCGGCCCAGTAACTGGCAACATTCACCACCCGAGGAGACGGGGATTCGGTGAGGAAGGGGATGAATTGTTCAACCATCCAAAAGTACCCCATCACGTTGGTTGCAAATTGGAGTTCAATGCCTTCTGCGGTTTCCTCGCGTTTTTGAGGCGTGACGGCGGCATTATTGACCAGAGCATCCAGCCGCCCTTGCCAGCGTTTGGATAAATTCCGAATGGAAGCAAGGCTGGACACATCGACCAATTCATAACGGACTTTATTGTTGGCCGTACTTTTCTTGATCTCCTCAACCGCCTTTTTCGCCTTTTCTTCATCCCGGCAAAGCAAGACAACCTCATAAGCATGCTTTTCGGCAATCTGCCGGGCAATACCTTTTCCGATCGCGCCGGTGGCTCCCGTCACTAACGCGACTTTATTGCCACTGGTTTGCTGACTTTGCTCCATCATGGTCTTTTGTCCTTTTCAAAGTAGATGAGATTGCTCTGAAAACGCTGGATCAATTCGCCGGCCTGTTTGCGAACACCGAGTTCAGTGTCCAGCGACAGCGCTGACTGACTCTTCCAGTCTATCGTACACAAGTTCGTCACCGTGTGTCTCCGTGAATGCTTGATGGGCATTACCCGCAACTTCCGGCAAGTACGCTGCCAGTTCCTCTAGGCGTTCCAGTAAGCGTTTAGGCGGCATGCCTAAATCCTTGGCAAAGGCCACCCAATCCGCGCGTGTGATCTGTTCAGGCATATAGTGCTCGCCGATAAAAAACGACATGTCGCGGGACCAGGTCCCCGGCCGCACAAGATTGAGAAATTCAATGGCGACGAGATCGTAGAACGGTGCGAGTATCGGGACGGCCTGGTCTGGCGCATAGAGCAGCGCAAGATTCTTTCCATGGCCGTCCCAGTTACCGATCAAATAGTTGAAGATCTGCCAATCGCGAAGATGTGAGAGCGCGTTGATCGGCCATGCAGTATTCTCTCGCAAGACTTCTGCTACGTCTTTAATTGATGGTCCGCCATCATGTTGATACTTGAATATCGTTGATTCCCCGAGTGCCTGAAGCAGATCTTCCTGGTGCAGCCGTATGAGATTGCCTGAAGCATCCCGTTCCCTGTCGTAGCGCTCAATGCAGAAGTATTGCTTGAAAAGGAGATTAAACCGCAATGGCAGTAACAAGGATCGATAATCCGGATCAGCTGAAACAAAAGCCCCTATGACATTTGTCCGTCAGCCTTCCACGGATCGCCCGGCAGTCGCGCGATCAGATGCGAGCAAATCCTCTCGGCGGCCTCTTTGCTGTTCCAGGAGAAGTTGGTGGCGAGTAACGGACCGATATCGGCGTTGAACTGCGGATCGCGCAGCTTGGTGTGGAGATTCTGTTCGAACTGGGCGCGCGTCACGCGGTGGCCGCCGTGATCCATGTACTTTGAGAACGCGGTAATTACACGTCCGGGATCGACCGCTGCTTTCTCCAGGGCGAACGAGAGGTCAAAGAGGTCACGACCTTTCTTACGCTGATACAACGCTCGCAGTTTTGTGCCCAGTAACTCGTCGAGTGTATAGGTGCCGATTTCACATTCCCCTTCAAACCAGCGCGAAGATACGCCAAAAGACACGCGGCTTACTCCGTATACCGAGAAATGTTCCCTCGAGTTGATCTCGATCTTGAGACGCAGCCTGAGTGGCGGCGTATCTTCCGACTGAAAGCGGTAAACGAAAGTGACACGGCCTTCGGTCTGTTTCCATTGCGGCTTCCCGAGCCATGGGTCGAGTGTCTCACGCAGCGCCTCCATCACCGGACCCGCTGGTCCGGCGTTGATCTGCACCAGATCGATGTCCTCGGAATAGCGGGCAGGCGGCTTCAGATACAGTTTGTAAAGCGCCGTATCGCCCCGGAATGCCAGGGATTCGCTCAGAAGCGGATGCGCAAATATCGCGACCAGGGCGCGGCATATCACCAGATCCTGTTCTACCTGGAAATCCTGTATCCAGGGCGCTTGAGCACGCCACTCGGTGATGTAGTCGTGCGGGATCACAGCTCCGGCTCCACACTGACGTTGATGAACAACTTCCAGTCCGAATCACGGTGCATCTGCGCATGAGCGACGCCGGGGAGAAGCGGGGCCGCATCACGGGCCCTGTCTTTTACATAAGTCTTGAGAGCAGCCGCCTTTTCGCCGGCGCCGACACGCTCCAGCAGATAGCCGAGTCTTTGCGCCCACGACACAGGGGCAGTTTCGGCCGCCGCGACCACCTGCTGCGGATCAATCCGCTCCGCGAGTTCGGACAGAACAGTCGCTACATGATCCATCCCGCCGGCATGACGGTGATAACCCACAAGATCGAAAGCAGTCGCTTCAGGGGTTGAAACCAGAATCGTACCGCGCGGCGTGTTGAAACGTTGCACTGGAACGACCTTAAGGCGCTTGCGCACGATGAAAGCCACGCGCACCTGCCCGCAGCGGATCGGACGGCGGGCCTTGGCCAGGAAAACCTGGAATTCCTGCGGGCGGTGATGGGCCGCCCCGTGATATTGCGCCGCGGACAGCAGACCCGCATAGTAGGACTGATCGAGACGCTGCATCAGCGCCGGAACGAACTGATCCGCCGGCAGGCAGCCGAGAGAGCGGTACTCCGGCGAAACGACGACATAGAAGCCCCGTGCTGGTGAGGCAATCATCTTTTGCCGGGCCAGCCGGTTCAGAGCCAGCCTGGCGGCATCAGCAGACACATTTAAGGCCTTGCGGACATCGTTGGAAGTGAAGCAATAGCGCCCGGATGCAGCAAGGCTGGCGATATAGTCACGGGCGCGTAGTTGTCGAGATTCCGATTTCATTATCGGAAAATATCATTTTTCGATACTTTACGCAATTAATTAAGGATATGAGAGCTCCCGCAGGACGTCCGCCGCGGCTCACACTTGGGAGTTACTATGAGATTTCCGGTACTGTCAAACTTTACGTGCCTCCCCAGCAGACTTTGGGGTTCTCCATTTTTACTAGAAATATTAGTAATACCCATCATTTGGTTTTGCCACCAGAACTGTGCTGCTTAGGCGTTAATTTAATGGAAAACCAGCCTGATAGCTGGCTAGGGGGGGGCAAAATTAATGGCCGAAAGGGGGTTAGTTTAAATGGCCGTTAACACCCCGGAAACCCGGGAAAGAGTAGTACGGCTGGTGTTTGCCCATCAGGGTGACTATGAATCCCAGTGGGCAGCACTGAATTCAATTGCCAGCAAGATTGGCTGACCCGCTGAAACATTGCGTAAATGGGTGAGACGCACAGAGATTGGCAGTGGGAAACGGGTGGGGTTGATCTCTTCAGATCGTGAGCGACTCATGGAACTGAAGCGCGATAATCGAGATTAATCTTCGAATAAGTATTTAACGATCGTCTGCTTTGTGCCTATTCTGTTGAAAAACTCGAATAAAGGAGTGCAGTGAAAGGTGGGATATAGGTAACAGCCCATGTTAGCTTGGACTGCGATAACGACCTGACACCAAAAACTCAAATCAACAGCGACCTTATCTTTATATCTAGTATTTTTGTTTTTTAGGGACTATGCCTCTGATACCACCCAAGGGTTCTTCAACATCACCAACATACCTTGGGATCATATGAATATGCACATGAAAGATGGATTGCCCAGCTGCTTGCCCATCATTAACCCCAATATTAAAACCATCTGGATTATATTCGTTATCGATAAGTTCTTTTCCCTTGATTATCAAATCCCAAAATGCCTGGTGTTCCTCAACCGTCGCATCAAAAATACTTTCGAAATGTCGTTTGGGAAT
>JADFPU010000161.1 GCA_022562175.1 Pseudomonadota bacterium
CAGTGTCTGCCGGGTAAGGTCAGAGGCGTGCCACCTATCTTGCCACTCAACTTGCCAAAGGCAATAACCGAACCTGAAAAAGTGACGGCACCGATCATAATACCCAGATAGGTCTCGATATCATGAATGGTCTTGTCTATACCGGTGATGCCCGAATCATGGCCGAGGAAATTGGCGAAACCAACCAACACGGCGGCCAGACCGACCAGACTGTGCAGGATCGCAACCAGTTCAGGCATTTCCGTCATCTTGACCTTACGGGCGAGTGTGATACCGATATAACCACCGATGAGCAAGCCGGCAATCATGATGCCGTAATTGGCCGTGACAGTACCAAAAATAGTGGCTAGCAAGGCAATGGCCATACCAACCATGCCATAAAGATTGCCGCGACGTGCTGTTTCCGGACTACTCAGGCCACTCAGCGACAGGATAAACAGTACGCTGGCGCCTATATATGAGACAGTTACTAAACCTTGAGACATAGCTAACCCTTATTTCCTGAACATCTCTAACATGCGCCGGGTAACAGCAAAACCACCTGCGATGTTAATACTTGTTATGAGCACGGCGACCCCGGAAAGGAACACAACCAGGTTACTTGTGTCGGAAAGCTGAACCAGCGCGCCAATAATAATGATGCTACTAATGGCATTGGTGACACTCATCAGCGGTGTGTGTAATGCCGGCGTGACATTCCAGATGACCATGTAGCCGACAAAACAGGACAGTACAAACACGGTGAGGTGCTTCATGAACTCTGGCGGCGCCACCAGGCCTAGACCGTATAGCGTAAGCCCGCCAATGATAAAGGGTATAAGCTGACTCAGTACGGAAGGGGGCTTCACTGCCTGTTTTTCTATCGGTGCCACTTCCTTTACCGGTGCCTGTCTGGGTGCAGCTGAAAGTGTTGGCGCCGGAGGTGGCCAGGTGATCTCACCGGCATTAATAACTGTCGCGCCGCGCACAACTTCATCTTCCATATCAACCACGAGTTCACCATCTTTTGCCGGGCACATATCGGTGAGCAGATGGCGCAGGTTTGTAGAATAGAGTTGACTGGACTGGGTTGCTAATCGGCTGGGAAGATCCGTATAACCGATGATACTAACGCCATGTTTGACAACAACCTTGTCCCGCTCGGTTAATTTGCAATTACCACCTAGTTCTGCGGCCAGATCGACGATAACACTACCTTCTTTCATGCTTTCTACCATGCCTTCCAGGATCAATTCCGGTGCCGGCTTTCCCGGGATCAGGGCAGTGGTAATAATGATATCGACATCCATCGCCTGGCGGGCAAACAACTCCATCTCGGCCTTGATGAATTCATCACTCATGGTCTTGGCATAGCCGCCTGACCCCGAACCATCCTCTTCAAAATCCAGCATCAGGAATTCTGCATCCATACTTTCGACTTGTTCTTTTACCTCGGGACGCGTATCAAACGCCCGCACAATGGCCCCCATGCTCTTGGCCGTACCAATCGCAGAAAGACCGGCAACACCGGCGCCGATAACCAGCACCTTGGCCGGTGGGATCTTGCCGGCAGCAGTGATTTGACCCATAAAAAACCTGCCGAAATGCTGAGCTGCCTCGATAACCGCACGATAACCGGCTATGTTGGCCATGGAACTCAACGCATCCATTTTTTGTGCCCTGGATATTCGCGGTATGCTATCCGTTGCCAGAACAGTCGCTTTTGTTGCGGCCAATCGCGCCAGCAAGTCTTCATTTTGAGCAGGCCAGATAAAACTGATGAGGGTCTGTCCCTCTCTCAGCAAGTCAACTTCGTCTATCGCGAGTTCAGGGTGGTGTTGCGGGGCTCTGACCTTCAATATGATATCTGCAGAGTTCCACAGTGCTTTTGTGTTAGCAATGACTTCAACCCCGGCTTCACGATATGCCTCATCGGAAAATTTGGCTGCACTGCCGGCGCCGGATTCAATAGCGACGGAAAATCCAAGCTTAATAAGTTGTTCTGCTGCTTGCGGCGTAGTCGCAACGCGGTTTTCGCCAACATAAATTTCTCTGGGTACAGCGATTTTCATCCAGATCTCCCTAGCAAATATATTTGATATGAATATGTAAAATTATTAATTGTGCATAGCACGAAAGGGTGCGAATGCTAGCATGAAAACAGGGATATGTCATAGCAAGACAGCGATGATCTAAACGTTACAAACTACTGCTGCTGCTGCATTGAGCATAAAAAACCCGGCTTGGCTAGCCGGGTTTTTATGAGATTTCAAATGAGTGACTGATACCCTGGAATTAATCTTTCCCGGCAAAAGCACCCAGCAGGTGCAACAGGCTGGTAAACAGGTTAAAGATGGTGATATACAGCGCGACCGTTGCCATGATGTAGTTGGTCTCGCCACCGTGTACCATTGCGCTGGTCTGATACAGGATGAAACCGGACATCAGCAGGATGAACATGGCCGACACGGCCAGGGCAAGCGCCGGGATACTGAATATCAACGCACCAATGCCGGCCAAAAAGGCGACCAGCACGCCTACCATGATAAACCCGCCCATGAAGCTGAAATCCTTACGGGTGGTCAACGCATAGCCGGAAAGTCCGAGAAAGATTGCACCTGTGCCGCCTAAAGCAGTCATCACCAGTTCCGAGCCGTTAGAAAAGGTATGTATGTAGGCGCTGATCATTGGCCCGAGTGTCAACCCCATAAAACCTGTCAGGGCAAATACGGACAATATCCCCCAGGCACTGTTTCTCAGTGAGGAGGTGAGGAAAAGCAAACCAAAATAGCCACCCAGAGTCACTAACGCCCCCATGTACGGGAAGTTAAATGCCATCGAGATGCCTGCGGAAAATGCACTGAATAACAGGGTTAATGACAACAGAATATACGTGTTGCGGATCAGTTTATTGATGATCAGCGCTGATTCAACAGGGCGGGCAACTACATAATGACTTTGACTCATGTTAATTTATCTCCAGTTAATGCTATTTAACTATAATAGTATAATAGTGAGGCCTAAGACCTGAAAATTCAAGTAATGTTCAGACTTTTGCAGTCACTGGCCTGTATCCAGGCGCCACAACAAGTCTACTTTATTCAATGAACACAATAGGTTATTCTCTCGCCCCCGCATGGAGAGGTGGCTGAGCGGTTGAAAGCACTGGTCTTGAAAACCAGCGTGCCTTTACGGGCACCGAGGGTTCGAATCCCTCCCTCTCCGCCATTAAATAAATTGCAGTCCAAAGACTGTAATTTATTTAATGTTGAATGTGTGTTTGAGTCCGAGAAGAGGGTTTGAATCCCAGTGCACAGGGATGTGCACGACTGCATGGATGCAGGAGATAGAGTAACGCCGGGAGCAGTTGCCGAGGTGCCGCGAAATTTATGGATGAATGAGAGCGGCCTCCCTCTCCGCCAATTATCAATAACTGACAGAACAGCAGATAACAGCCTCAATATTGCCAAATCACGTTTTGCAAACACTTTCTGTTGAGACGTAGTCTCCAGCCGGAGACCGTCCTGGGCTGGCATCAGCAAAGCTGCAAGGCCTATTGGCGGTGGCGTTGACGACGAGGTGGACGGGGAGGGCGCCGCCGCATCGACCCTGACGTAAACAGAAGTTAAAGATGTTATCATCTTCCGGGTTTAATTCTGTCAGTGATATGATCGTATTGTGACTGGATACTCTGGACTGCAGGGATTTCAGCACTGGGACATGCTGCAGATTAAAGGCAGGCGTGATATGCAGTAGTTACTTGAAATTATTTGAAAGAGAAATTAACGAACAATGAAAGCGATTAAATGGTTATTAACAATATATATGACTTTATCCCCGGTCATGGTATTTGCAGATGGAGTTGAAACCGAAGAAAAATTAAAAAATATTGTTTCAGGGGAGCATCGAAATCCTGAATCTATTGCACGCAACCAGTATAGACATCCCGTTGAAACACTGATGTGGTTTGGTATACGGGATGATATGACGGTTGTGGAGGTATCACCTGGAGGAGGTGGCTGGTATACAGAAGTACTCGCACCCTTTTTAAGAGATAAGGGAAAACTTTATGTGGCCAGTTATGACTCGCAGTCCGAGATCGAATACCTTCGCATTAATTCGAAAAAATATATAGACAAGCTTGCATCACGGCCTGATATATATGACAAGGTGTCAGTCACCGAATTTGCACCCCCTAAAAAACCGGATTTGGAGCCGCGAGGGAAGGCAGACATGGTTGTCACTTTTCGCAATACACATAACTGGTTGAACAATGATACTGCTGAACAAGTCTATAAAGCGATGTATGAAGTTTTAAAACCTGGCGGTATTTTGGGCGTAGTACAACATCGCGGCAAAGATCATATGATCGGAAAGGAATGGTCAAAGAAAGGTTATGTCAGCGAATCAGAAGTCATACGTCTGGCTGAACAGACTGGTTTCAAACTGGTAGGTGGCACCGGGATAAATGCAAACCCGAAAGATACAAAAGATCATCCTGACGGCGTCTGGACCCTACCGCCAGTTTACCGTTTAAAAGATCAGAATCGTGATAGATATGCGGCAATTGGTGAAAGCGATCGCATGACATTAAAGTTTATAAAACCCTGAGCATGCGTTTTAGGATGTGTATTGTGAAAAAACTCCAGCTAAATAGCTGCGGATTCTAGGATTATTGCTGTTCCGCCATCAGTTTGCGTATATCACGTGTGATGTTTTCCGACTGGAATAATTCAGTTTGGTTCATTTTTATCTCCAGCGAATATTTCATGCCGAACGGCACCAATGTCCCCAGTTCAATAGCGACATTATACCAGGCCAGTGCCCGTGCATAATCCCGCTCACCACCAACACCTTTTTCAAAATAATCGGATAATCTTTTCATGGCATTCCTGTGACCGGCCATGGCAGCACGACGGCACCACTCGATAGCAAGCTGCTCGTCCTTTTCTACGCCTATACCTAATCGATACTTCTCAGCCATATTGTATTGCGCAGTCAGATAACCAGCGTCCGCGGCTTTTTTATACCAGGAAAAGGCAACAGCCAAATCCTGTTCCACACCTTGCCCCGTTTCATAAAGATAGGCCAGTTTGTTTTGGGCCTGCTGATGGCCAAGCTTCGCTGCCTGCCCATACCATTTCGCTGCCTCATGCAGATCCTGATCAACTCCATTGCCCCGGTAGTAATTTTCCGCTTCTTGATAAAGACTTTTGGCATCATTATCAGGCTTATCTGTCGACAGGGACTTCGTCTCAGTTGCGCTACATAACGTTGAGACGAGTATAATGCAGAACAGTGATAGTTTGAGCGGGCTGAAAGTGTTTTTAATTATCATATATAACAGTATGTTATTGTAAATTTATAAAGTATTTTATTAAACTAATATAATGCTTTAATCTGGAACCATTCTAACGTAATTTTCCTGTTGAATCTAAATTATGAGCAGTTTTGAACTCGAATGTACAAACTGTCCACGTCTTGCCGCGCACCTTGCGGCAGTCCGGCGTGACTATCCGCAGTATCATGCCAGGCCGGTGCCGGCCTTTGGCGTCGAGCAACCCAGATTATTGATCGTTGGCCTTGGGCCCGGTATGCATGGCGCCAATGCCTCAGGGCGTCCCTTTACCGGAGATCATGCCGGTATCATGCTGTACCAGACCTTGCACCGGTTCGGTTTCAGTACTCTGCCTGAGTCCAGGCATAAAGACGATGGTTTAGAATTGATCGACTGCCGCATTACCAATGCTGTCAAATGTCTGCCACCGGCGAATAAACCTACCGTAGAAGAAATCAAGACATGCAATGTGTACTTAAAAAATGAGATTGCAGCCATTAAAGGGCAACTGCTTATCCTTGCACTCGGTCGTATTGCCCATGAGGCGGTATTGAGGTGTCTGCAATTAAAACGCAAAGATTATGACTTTGCTCATAATGCCTGTCATGGCCTTGGCGACAATCGCTGGTTAGTCAGTTCTTACCATTGCAGTCGTTACAATACCCAAACCAGGCGCTTAACCGAACAAATGTTTCATGACGTGTTCAGAAATATACAGAAAATTCTAAAGAAAACCGCTCAGTAATAAATATTTTGTCTAAGTTTAATCATAAAGATTATTTAGCTGCTTTGACGACAAAACCGGGTGTCTACCATATGTTGGACAGTCATGCGGCAGTCATCTATGTCGGCAAGGCCAACAACCTGAAAAAACGTGTCGGCAGTTATTTCAGTAAACAGCACGACTCGCCCAAGACACGGGCCATGGTAAAGCAGATAGATAACATTGAAGTAACGGTGACGCATACTGAAGGGGAGGCACTGTTGCTGGAAAGCAATCTAATCAAGGAACTTAAACCACGATATAACATCCTTTTCAAGGATGATAAAAGCTACCCATATCTGTATCTCTCATCCGATCAGGATTATCCAAGACTGAGTTATTATCGGGGGGCACGCACAGGCAAGGGACGCTATTTTGGACCTTACCCCAGCGCAGGACCGGCCCGGCGTACATTGAACCTGACTCAAAAACTG
>JADFPU010000013.1 GCA_022562175.1 Pseudomonadota bacterium
GCTCAAATCGACCGTTCGGTTGTCAAGAACACCCTCGACTGGCTTAACGGACCTACGGTAGATCTCGATGGGCTTTATCTGTGCAGTGTCAACCTGTCTGCCCAGTCGCTTAGCGCCAATGGGTTTCTGGAATTTATCACTGAAACCTTTGACAGTACCAACATCCCGCCGGAACGCATCTGTTTTGAAATTACCGAGACTGCGGCCATAACAAATCTCCCCAACGCAATGAAATTCATCCAGTCCCTCAAGGACCTCGGTTGTCAATTCGCTTTGGACGATTTCGGCAGTGGTCTTTGCTCTTTCGCGTACCTGAGAAACTTGCCGGTAGATTTCCTCAAAATCGACGGGGTTTTCGTCAGAGATATGGTCAACAATTCCATCGACCATGCGATGGTCAAATCCATCAATGACATCGGCCAGGTTATGGGAAAGTACACTATCGCGGAGTTTGTTGAGACCGATTCTATTTTGACCGCGTTGGAGGAAATCGGCGTTGATTTTGGCCAGGGATCAGCCATAGGCGAGCCGCAGCTGATCGATACGGCGACCCATTAATGAAAGCCAATAGATATACAGAAATAATTTTATTTTTTTGCATTGTTTGCTTTATGCCTGCCACGGCTGCTGAGGCCGAGGTCGATAACTATGATTATGTGTTGTCATCACTTTTTTGGGATGAGCTGTACACGTTTGGCGGATGGTCACTTTATTGTGGTTACTGGTTTGAGAGTAATAAAAAAACGCGATCCGGAAAAACTGTCAGTATTGAGCATATTTATCCGACCAGCTGGATGTTTAAACAGGTGGGATGTGAAAGTCGGATGCAATGTCGGGAGTCGAACAACAAGCGATTTGCACGTATGGAGGCCGACATGCACAATATGTATCCTGTCTGGCAGGCGCTTGTCACCTATCGCTATGATTTGTACTACGGCGAGATAAAAGGCGAAGAATGGCGCTTTGATGACTGCGACTTCGAATGGAAGCGAGGCATCGTGGAACCAAGGCCACTTGCCAGGGGCAACATTGCCAGGGCAATTTTTTATATGTATAGCAAGTATGGCGTGTTGATTAAACCTGAGATGATCAATGTATTGAAGGCTTGGAATAAGGAAGATCCACCTAGCGAGCAGGAGAAGGTACGCAACGATAAAATCGAAAAAATTCAGGGTCGGCGCAATCCTTATATTGATGATCCCTCTTTGGCAGATCAGATTTCAATCAGAGCAGAACGCTAAGGTATGGTGTTGCAGTTTCACATGCCAAATTGCCTTTGTTTCAGCCGGAATTCAGAGAAGTGGTCTGCGTTACATGCTGTAAAAAGTTTTTATTAATCTGACTACTGAGCACTTAGCTGCGCAAGCACCAGGGAAAAGTATTGATTGGCTGGTTGGAAGTGTTTGACTATCTTAAGGTCGCTGTCTATAAGCATGGATTCCAGCTCGGAAAAGTGGAACTTTCGGCTTATCTCTGTAAGGATCTTTTCACCTGAATCAAGACATATAGTGGTATCTATTTTTGCCAGATGTATGTTCTGTTTTATCTCGGAAATCAGGTACATTTCAATCCGGCTGAATTCTTCATTGAAGAACGCCTGGTGAGAAAAACTTTGCAGATTGAAATTCGCGCCTAATTCGCGATTTAACACCCTGAGTACATTTAAATTGAATTCAGCAGTGATGCCTTCTGCATCGTTATATGCCGCATTTAAAACACTTGTATCTTTTACCCTGTCTGCGCCGAGCAAGAAATAGTCGCCGGGTCGCATGCAACGCTTGATCTCATCTATGAATTCTTTGGTCTCTTCCGGCGTGAAATTGCCAATGGTGCTGCCCAGAAATACCAGTAATCGTACCCCTTCAGCGGCAGGCAGGTTGCCCAGACCGGCGTGATAATCACCGACCAGGGGGGTGATATACAGCCATTCATATTCCGAACGGAGCTCTGTCGCTGCCTGACTAAGTGCGGGTTCACAAACATCGAAGGGTGCATATTCACAGGTATGGGTATGCACCTCACAGGCGTCAAACAAGCGCCTGGTTTTCCTTGAACTACCGCTGCCTATCTCGATGATCTGGTCAGGCAGTGCTTCAGCAATGATATCAATGCTGTGCTTCGATAATAATTCGTCTTCAGTCCGTGTGGGATAATATTCAGGTGTCTCACATATTCGATCAAATAATCTGGAGCCGTGGCCATCGTAGAAATATTTGGGCGGCAATGTTCTGGGAGACCTCAGCAGGCCGTTACGGACATCTTCCACTATATCCGGCACAGGTCTGGTCGGCTGTACCCGCATACAGCGTATCGGATATTCCGTTTCTTTTAGCTCCCCCGCCTGCATCATATTGTTGTATGTGATTATCGGAATTATCAACACAGACTAGCACCTGATGTTTATAATGCCAACCGGCAGGGGCATGTCTTTAATCTTTGAGAATCTTTGGCAAGAATATATATGAAACCCGAAATCAAGGAATTTATCGACAAGGGATTTTCCCTGCTGACGGCTAGCAACCGGCTGGCTCATTATTTACAGCATCAGTATGCTGATTGTCAGTTACAGGCGGGCAAGCTTGCCTGGCAGACTGTAGAGATTCTGCCATGGAACGCATGGTTATCCCGGCTCTGGCAAGAATATGCCGATACCTTCAATAATGAACAATTGTTGCTTAGCTCCCAGCAGCAACAGCTTGTCTGGCAACAGCTGGTCGATGACTCAAAATATAAGCTACTGAATCCTGTCAGTGTCGCCAGGAAAGCAGTTGAAACCTGGAATCTGTGTCAGCGCTGGCAAATACCGATTTTCCCCAGTGATATTTATTTAAATGAAGATGCACGCGCTTTTCAGAGCTGGGCGAATGGCTACAGACAGCGTTGTCAGGCACAAGCCTGGATTGATGGGGCCGGCATTGCCAGTGTGCTGGCAAATAATATCCAGCAGCAGCGGCTAAGCATAGATAAAAAAATACTGCTTATCGGTTTTGATGAGATCGAGCCGCAGCAGATGGCATTGTTTGAGGTGCTGAGGTCAGCGGGCTGTGAAATTCAGGAACATGTATCGGAACATGTAAACCAGCATGTATCCAGTCGGGGTTATCTGGATGAGCGTGCTGAGATCAACGCTGTAGCGGACTGGGTACGGCAATTACTGGAGTCCGGAGAAAACAAAACGATAGGGATAGTTGTGCCCAACTTACACGCCTTGCGTAATCAGATAGAGGATAGCCTGGACGATGTCTTATTCCCGGCGGCCATCCTGTTGCCCACAGAGCCAATGCAACGACCCTACAGTATTTCATTAGGTCAGCCTTTAAGCAGCTACCCTCTCATTGACACAGCCTTAGCAATACTTTGTCTGGCTAATGAAAATATATTGTTGGAGGAATTTGGCGGGCTGCTTCGAACACCGTTTATCAAGGGCGCGAAACAGGAACAACACAGTCGGGCAAAGCTGGATGCTCGTTTACGCGATTTTGGTGAGACTCAACTTGATATTGATTGCTTGTTATATTTCGCCGGGCACACCCTGCAACAAGATCAACAGTGCACTGAATTTCTGGATTGTTTGCGTACATGGCAAGATACCTTTAAGGCGTTACCAGTCAAGCAGACTGCCCGGCAATGGACCAGCACATTTTCTCAATTGCTGGAGATTTTTGCCTGGCCAGGTGAGCGATCACTCAATAGCGCAGAATTTCAAATGTTCGAGGCATGGCAGGATGTCATCAAACAGTTTGCCTCTCTGCAACTGGTGACCGCATCATTCAGTTTTTCTTTCGCCTTATCGCAACTGAAACAATTAGCTGGCGCTTACAGCTTTCAGCCGCAAACGCCGGAAGTGCCGGTGCAAGTACTCGGTCTGGCTGGTGCAGCAGGGTTAGGCTTTGACCATTTATGGGTCATGGGACTGCACGAAGAGGTCTGGCCGATACCGGCCGAGCCGAACCCGTTCATTCCGATTGGCTTGCAGCGACAGGCTCAGCTTGCCAATGCCTCGGCGGAGATCAATCTTGCACACAGTAAACGGATGACAGAACTGCTGCGCGCTTGCTCGGCTGAGGTGATCTTCAGTTACCCACAACATGAGCAGGAACGTCCATTAAGACCCAGCCCCTTAATCAAGCCATATCCACCCGCATCAACCGATGCTGAAAAACACCGACATACAAGCTATGCCAGACAAATACATGCAACAAGAGACTATCAATATATAAATGATTTTCGTGGTCCCGTTATCGCAAAAGGCGAATCGGTAAAGGGCGGCGCAGGATTATTTAAAGACCAGGCCGCATGCGCGTTTCGCGCCTTTGCCCGGTATCGTTTGTCTGCCTATGGTCTGGGCAGTGTCGATATAGGACTGAATGCAATGGAGCGCGGCTCGCTGATCCATACAGTTATGCAATTAATGTGGCAACATCTTGGTGGACAGCAGGCGCTGTTGGCATGCGACGAGGCGCTACTGGAGTCGCTGATAGACAAATCAATCAACGTCGCTATAGAACAATATCAAAAGCGGCGGCCACAGACTTTCACGGAAAGATTTAAGGCATTGGAAGCGCAAAGGTTAGCCAGGCTGGTGCATGACTGGTTAGCCCTTGAACGTGAACGTCAGACTTTCGAGGTTATAGCCCGTGAGGAAAAACATCATTTCTCATTTCATGGCATCGAAGTACGCACGCGTATAGACAGAATCGATCAAATTCACGATGGACGGAAGGTCATTATAGATTATAAGACGGGTGATGCCAGATTGGCTGCATGGTTTGGTGAGCGTCCGGATGAACCTCAACTACCTCTTTATGCTGTTACAAATGAAGGACAAATAGCTGCCATCGTCTTTGCCAGACTCAAGCGCGGGGAATGCAGCTATGTCGGGCTCGCTAATGGAGAGGACATCATTCCTGGAGTGAGTTCATGGCAGGATTCACGTTATAACAGAGACTCTACTAAATGGGAATTACTGCTCGCGCAATGGGATGAAGTATTAAAAAAGCTGGCGAATGCATTTTGTGATGGTGATGCACGAGTCGCACCGAAAGATATTAACAGTTGTCGTTATTGTGATCTGCATGCCTTATGCCGAATCTATGAAAGGGGGCAGACGGATGGATTGTTATACAAGCACGGAAAGCACGAAGGAAACAGAGGAATGAAGAATGAAAATATTTAGTTTTTACATCTCCGTGATCTCCTTGTACTCCGTGGTTAATGAAAATTAAAACTTTGTTATGAATAAAATAATCCCTGATCAGGAACAACGGCAACGGGCATTAGATCCGTCTGAGTCCTTCATTGTGCAGGCGCCGGCGGGTTCAGGCAAGACGGAATTATTGATCCAGCGTTATCTGCGTTTACTCAGCCTGGTTGATGAACCTGAAGAGATCGTTGCGATTACCTTTACCCGTAAAGCTGCTGCTGAAATGCAGGGACGTATTATGCAGGCGTTGGAGCTGGCCCGGACGCAACAGGCGCCTGATGATGATTATGCCCGAACGACCTATGAATTAGCATGCAAGGCGCTGGCCCAGGATCAGAAACATTGCTGGCAATTGGCGAGTAATCCGGCCCGCTTGCGGATACAGACTATTGATGCCTTATGTGCCTGGCTCACGCGGCAGATGCCGATCCTCTCCAGCTTCGGTGCTCAGCCTGAGACTATCAATAATGCCGATGAATTATATCGGCTGGCCGCTGCCAATACGCTGACTGAACTGGAAAGTAAGCAGCACTGGTCGGCTATCATTACCGATCTGTTAAATCATCTGGACAATGATCTGCCCAGGGCCAGGGACATGTTGGCCAGTATGTTAAGCCGGCGAGATCAATGGTTGCGTCATGTGATGACCGATGTTCGGCGTGCTGAACTGGAAGGTGCATTAAAACACCTGGTGGAATCCACCTTAAGCACACTCAGGCAATCTTTCCCGGCAGACTATAACGAAGAATTACTGACGTTATTGAGATACGCTGCCAGCCATCTGCAAGAGCAAGAGACACCATCAATTATTCGACATTGCCTGGATATTGATCAATTACCGGGCCACTGTGTAGAAGATTTGCCGCAGTGGCAGGCGATTGCCACATTTTTCTTTACAGGCAAAGGCGACTGGCGCAAACAGGCGAATAAGAGCATCGGCTTTCCGGCGCCAGCTGATAATAAAGCCGAGCAAGCAATACGCAAGGCAATGAAGGATCGGTTTGCTGCCTTGCTTGCAAACATGTCGGAAAACAAAACTATACATAGCCTGCTATCGGAAGTGCAGGGTTTACCACCGGTCAGTTATACAGAGAATGAGTGGCAGGTCGTGAATGTCTTGTGCAAATTATTGATCCTGGCGGATGCAAAACTACGGTTATTGTTTGCTGAGCGTAACCAGATAGATTTTAGTGGTATTACTCTGGCTGCAATTCAGGCATTGGGCAGTGCGGAAGCACCCAGTGATCTGGCTCTGCATCTCGATTATCAGACCCGGCATTTTCTGCTGGACGAGTTTCAGGATATCTCTATCAACCAGTATCTATTGTTACAACGATTAACTGCCGGCTGGTCTACTGGTGACGGGCATAGCCTTTTTCTGGTGGGTGATCCGATGCAATCTATTTACCGTTTTCGAGAGGCGGAAGTAGGTTTGTTTTTAAATACCTGGCAGGCGCAACGTCTGGGGCAGATGGCGGTCACGCCCCTGTCGATTACGGTGAACTTCAGATCCCAGGCCGGCATCGTGCACTGGCTAAATGAGACATTCAAGCAGGTCTTTCCCCCGACGCATGATATCAGCCGGGGTGCGGTCAGTTATGCCAGGGCCGAGGCCTTCCATGAGCAATTAACAGAAAACGCCGTCGTCATTCATCCAGCCCTCAGCCGGGACGATGAACTGGAGGCTGAGCAGGTCTTGCAAATTGTTAACAAGACCCGGCAGCGTGATACAAATGCCAGCATTGCCATATTGGTGCGTAGCAGGGGACATCTCAGCAGAATAGTGCCTTGTTTGAAAAAGGCGGGTTTAAGCTTTCGTGCTGTTGAAATCGAGGCCCTTGGGCAACGGCCTGCGATACAGGATCTGTTGGCATTGACTTTTGCACTCAGTCATCTGGCTGATCGGGTCAGTTGGCTGGCTATTCTAAGGGCGCCCTGGTGTGGTTTGACCTTGCATGATTTATTCACATTGACCGGGCAGGCACAAGACAAGCTCATTTGGCAATGTATGCAGGACGATGTCTGTGTGCAGACATTGACAAATGATGGACAGCAACGCCTGACACGTTTACGAACGATCTTGCAACAGGCATTTGCTGATCAACGGCGACGACGATTAAGCCGCTGGGTAGAATCGACATGGATGCATCTGGGTGGGCCTGCCACCGTTGAGGAACAGACTGATCTGGAGAATGCCTATACATTTTTCCGTTTACTGGATGAATACGATGAAGGCAGTGAGCTTAAGGACCGGCAAGGGTTTATGCAACAGGTCGGGATGCTTTATGCCGCGCCGGATGTCGGGGCCGATGAAAATTTACAGATCATGACTATTCACAAATCCAAAGGACTGGAATTTGATTGTGTGATCTTGCCGGGGCTGTCGCGAGGTAGTGGTAGCGATGAAGCACGTTTATTGTTGTGGTCGGAGAGTCCTCATGGCGCACATCCCGATTTGTTACTGGCACCGATAAAGCAGGCAGGTGATGAGAAATCTCCAATATATGACTATGTCCAACGTCTGCAAAGAAAAAAGCAGATGTATGAACAAGGGCGTTTACTCTATGTTGCTGCTACCCGGGCAAAAAAACAATTACACTTGCTCGGAGCTGTCGAGGTCAAGACAAACAACACAGACAAGAAGCTGTCAGTACCACGTGGCAATAGCCTGCTTGCTCAATTATGGCCGGCCGTTAAATCAAGCTATGAGCAGGCATTTAACAGACTGGCAGATGATAAGAATAATGAAGCAATACAAGCAGACATGGACAATACTCAAATACGCCGGTTGACATCGACATGGCAATTACCTTCTGCGCCGAAGCAAGTGGCATGGATGACCGACCATGTCATTGAACAGACTGAGATATCAGAACTGGACATCGAGTATCACTGGGCAGGCGAAACCATCAAACACATTGGAACAGTCATGCATCGGTGCATACAACTCATCGCAGCACAAGGGCTTGATGTTTGGGATGTAGACTATATAAAAAACAAACGCGCCTTTTACCAGTTATCATTAAAGCGACTAGGTGTCACAGAAGAGGATAGCAGTTGGGCCGGTAGCAGGGTTGAAGAAGCATTAATAAAGATGACGGGCGATGAACGTGGCCAATGGTTATTGTCAAAGGAACATACCGAGCAGCACAATGAGTATGCCATCAGTGGCGATTATCAGGGGAAAGTCGTTAATGTGATTATTGACCGGACCTTTGTTGATAAACAGGGGGTTCGCTGGATTGTAGATTACAAGAGCAGCCGTCATGAGGGGGCTGATCTGCAGGTGTTTCTGGAGCATGAGCAGCAACGCTATAATGAACAGTTAAGGAAGTACGCTACATTACTGAGCGGCATGGAAACAAGGCCGATTAAGCTTGGCCTGTATTTTCCCTTGCTCAAAGGATGGCGGGAATGGGAATATATTAAATAATAGTTTTATTGTCTATAAGGAACCTGTGAACAAGTCCATGCTGGACTCATCAGGGTTTCCAGAAATCAATTATACAGGAGTAATATATGTCAATTTCCATGTACCAGACATCTGTGCCGGTATTTATTCGTATGCTGAACAATCTGGCAGAGATACTTAAAAAGGCTGAGGCCTTTGCTGAAGCAAAGGATATTCAACTGGATGTTTTATTCAATAGCCGTCTTGCCCCGGATATGTTTCCTTTATCGCGGCAGATCCAGATTGCTTCTGATGCAGCGAAGGGCTGCGTAGCTCGCCTGGCAGGGATGGAACCACCTTCGTATGAAGATAATGAAAAGACCTTTGCCGATCTTTATGCACGCATAGATAAGACTATTGCCTTTCTCAATACGCTGACACCTGCACAGATTGATGGCACAGAACAGAAACCGGTTAGCGTGAAGCTTCCAAAAAATACCTTAAATCTTCAAGGGATGCAGTTTCTGTTGAATTTTTCCATGCCGCATTTCTATTTCCATGTGACGACGGCCTTTGACATTCTGCGCCATAATGGTGTCGAAATAGGCAAGCGGGATTTTCTCGGCAAGTTTGAGTGATCGGGGATATATGTATTCTTATGCTTGTCTATGAATCCGCTCGAAACAGTTCAGATTGATTGCCCTTATTGTGGTGAGACTATTGAACTGCTTATTGATTGCAGCATCGAGTTTCAGGAATATATTGAGGATTGTGAAGTGTGTTGTAAACCCATTACTGTATCGGTGACTGTGGATGAGCATGATAAGCTAATGGTTATACCGGCCCGGGAAAATGACTGTTAGCAATTTTAAAAAAACAGGCTAAGGGGAATATCATGCAAAATGTTGAATTAGTCGCTTCCTGCCGGACCCTCGATAGAAGTCCTTTCCGCAGAATTAGGCTAGAGATCGCCACAGGAAATTGTTAGCCGATCTTTTAATACGACAATAGAACAGTTTCCTCGCGGGTGAATGTCAGTTCATTGCCCGTTGACAAGGTTTCACTATATTGATAGCCCGCTACATCGAATGCTTTGAGATCATCCGGCTTCGATAGTTTATGCTGGATGATATAGCGGCTCATCATCCCGCGTGCCTTCTTGACAAAGAAACTGATGACCTTGTATTTGCCGTTCTTCCTGTCTTTGAATATCGGAGTGATGACATCGGCGTTAAGTTGCTTCGGTTTGATCGATTTAAAATATTCATTGGAGGCTAGATTGATTAATATGTTGTCACCCTGTTTCTTCAGCGCCTGATTGATGGCCGTAGTGATCTGTGTGTCCCAGAAAGAATAAATATTTTCGCCTCGATTATTTTTTAATTTAGCGCCCATTTCCAGGCGATAGGCTTGCATCAGATCCAGTGGTCGCAGTACGCCATACAGACCAGAGAGTATACGCAAATGTTTTTGCGCAAAGTTCAGTTCAGTCTTGCTCAGGCTGTCAGCATCCAGCCCGGTATAGACATCTCCCTTGAATGCCAGAATTGCCTGTTTGGCGTTATCCGGTGTAAACGGCAAGGACCAGTCAAGATAACGATTTGAATTTAAGGTGGCAAGTTTGGGGCTGATATTCATCAAACCTGCAATCTTGTCAGGTTCCAATAATCGCAGTTGATCGATTAACGCGGCAGCATCCTGCAGAAAATCCGGTGTGGTATATCGATCCGTGACTGCCGGTGTTTCGTAATCCAGCGTCTTGGCAGGCGAAATGACTATCAACATAGTATCTTTTAATCCGATATTCGAGCTTTGGCATGCTATGTTACTCCATGTGATAAGCCTGAAAAAGCAGCAGGGTTTAAATCCCCTTCGTTTCATAATGGATTAGGGGGGCGTTTTTTTTAAGGGGATGCGGATTAATATCATTGAACTTAATCTGGTTTTTCTGGCTGATTCCACTACTATAGCGCTGCTTTTTTAATAGTGAGAGTAGAGTGTGTACGATTTTAAGCCAGGTCAACGCTGGATCAGTGATGCAGATTTACAGTTGGGGCTGGGGACTGTGCTGGCCGTTGAAGCGCGTACTGTCAGCATTTCCTTTTTGGCCACAGGCGAGACACGCAGTTATGCCAGTCAATCTGCGCCGCTGACGCGTGCTGTTTTCGCCGTTGGCGATAGCTTGCCCAGTCACGAAGGCTGGCTGTTGAAGGTGGAGGCCGTCACGGAACACGACGGATTGTTAACCTATTATGGCACGGACGAGGATGGCAACAAGGCCGAGCTGGCTGAGGGGCTGCTGGCTAATTTTATTCAACTGAATCGACCGGCTGAGCGTCTGTTTAACGGCCATATCGATAAGGACAAATGGTTCCAGCTTCGTTATCAAACCCTTTTACATCGCAATCGCCTTGCTTGTACAGCGTTGCGTGGATTGACCGGTTCCCGTACCAGTCTGATCCCGCATCAGTTATACATTGCCCATGAAGTCGCTCACCGTTATGCGCCACGCGTGCTTCTGGCCGATGAGGTAGGTCTCGGGAAAACTATCGAAGCCGGGTTAATACTGCACCATCAACTGTTGACAGAACGTGCGAAACGGGTGCTGATCGTTGTGCCGGAAACTCTGCTACATCAGTGGTTGGTAGAGATGCTGCGGCGTTTCAATCTTTATTTCAGTGTGTTCGATGAACAGCGTTGCGACGCCCTGGATACAAGTAGTGGTCAGGACAATCCGTTTCATACCGAGCAGCTTATTCTTTGTAGCCTGGATTTTCTGTGTCGTCACCAGGACAGATTTCGGCAAGCCGTTGCAGGCGACTGGGATTTGTTGGTTGTCGATGAAGCGCATCATCTGCAGTGGTCTGAACAAGCGGCTAGCCCGGAGTACCAGATGATTGAACTATTGGCGGCACATACCGAAGGGGTGCTGTTATTAACAGCCACACCCGAACAACTGGGCAAAGCCAGTCACTTCGCACGTCTGCGCCTGCTTGACCCGCATCGATTTTCTGATTTCGATAGCTTTGTTGAGGAAGAGAAATCCTATGAGCCGATCGCGCGGGCGGTTGAGGCATTGCTCGGTGAGCAGGTGCCGGATGAGACTGTTTTTAAGATTATAGAGTCGACTATTCAGGAACCCGCCAATCAACAATTGCTCGATAGCGTGAGAAATACGGGCATTGATTCAGAAGAGAATCAGCAGGCGCGAAAAGAACTTGTTGAATTATTGCTTGATCGTCATGGCACCGGTCGCATTTTATTCCGCAATACACGTGCAGCGGTAAAAGGCTTTCCTGATCGAAGGGTTATTGCCGCTCCATTGCCGATACCGACACAGTACAGCGCATGTCTTGCCGGGTTTCAAACGGCTGAGGTGCCGGAACCACAGTTATTGCTTTGTCCGGAATTGTTGTATCAGGCGAGTGTAAGATCCGGGGCGCCGCACTGGACGCGAATTGACCCGCGTATAAACTGGCTGGCCAGTACCCTGAAACAGCTCAGGCCGGAGAAAGTGCTGGTGATTACAGCCAGTATGCAATCAGCGCAGGATATTGCCCAGGCCCTGAAAGTTCAGACAGGCTTGCATGCATCAGTCTTCCATGAGCAGATGAGTCTGCTGGAACGCGACCGTGCTGCTGCGTATTTTGCAGATAAAGCTGAAGGCAGCCAGTTGCTGGTTTGTTCCGAGATTGGTAGTGAGGGGCGTAATTTCCAGTTCGCGCATCACCTTATATTGTTTGATTTACCGTTAAATCCGGATCTGCTGGAACAGCGTATCGGCAGGCTGGATCGTATTGGTCAAACTGAGACGATCACACTACACGTACCTTACCTGGAAAACAGCGCACAAGCTGTCATGTTTCATTGGTATCATCAGGGACTGGATGCATTCGAGCAGATCTGTCCTGCAGGGCAGACGGTTTTTCTACAGGTGGAATCCGCTCTCATGGATGCGCTACATCAAAAACAGACAAGTCTGGATGCGCTTTCTGAACTGATCAGCGCGACCCGTACAGCTAATCGGGAACTCAACGATGCCCTGCATCGGGGGCGGGACAAGCTGCTCGAATATAATTCTTTTCGGCCAGCTATTGCCAATAAACTCAAGGAACATGCCGAATTGCAGGATGCGAGCGATGATCTGTCACATTATATGGATGTCGCGTTTGATTGTTTTGGCGTTCACCTGGATGAGCATCGTGCCGGCAGTTATATTATTCAACCTGGTGAGCATATGGTTACACCATTCCCGGGTCTAGACGATGACGGCATGACCATTACCTATTCAAGGGATGTCGCTTTGGCCAACGAAGATATACATTATCTTGCCTGGGAGCATCCGATGGTGATTAATGCGATGGATATGGTGTCAAGCAGCGAATTTGGTAACGCTGTGGTCAGTTCGATAGAGCATAAGGATGTGAAGCCAGGTACCTTGTTACTGGAAAGCTTGTATTTGCTTGAAGCCGTTGGTGATAGTAGTCATCAAAGCAGTCGTTATCTGCCACCCAGCATGATTCGCATACTTGTCGATGAGCATGGCAGCAGTGATTATCCGGGTTTACTTCATGATGTGATTAATAGTCATCAGCAGCTGGTTCCTGTGGAGATAGCGAAGCAGGTAATTCAATTAAAAAAAACACTGATCAGGCAACTGGTGTCCGTTAGCGAGGATCTTGCCAGGGCACAAACGCCGAACATAATTGCGGCAGCGCATAAACAGATTAAACAGACTTTCACACAGGAAATAGGACGCCTCAAGGCCTTAAGCAAGGTCAATCCTAATGTACGTGAGGAGGAGATTCAGTTCTTTGAACAACAATTAAAAAGTCTGGCGCGACTATTTGATTCAGCTGGATTAAGGCTGGATGCGTTAAGAGTAATCGTAGCGACCTGAGACACTGTCATCAGAATAAATTAAACAGTGGCGTTATGCTGAAAATATCAAACAAGCTGGTGATCGCAGATAATGAAATAGACATCAGTGCAATACGGGCCCAGGGGGCAGGCGGACAGAATGTCAATAAAGTCGCTACTGCGGTACATCTGCGTTTTGATGTGCAGGCATCTTCACTACCTGATATTTACAAAAAGCGGTTGCTCAAGCTGAAGGATAGACGTCTTAATAAGGAAGGTGTGATTGTCATTAAATCTCAACAGCATCGAAGTCAGGAAAAAAATAAAGCGCTGGCGCTTGCCCGACTCCAGCAGATCATCCAGGCAGTGGCTGTGATCCGCAGAAAACGCATACCGACAAAACCAACTCGTAGTTCCCGGCAAAAGCGACTGGATAGTAAAATAAGGCACGGTCGTTTGAAGAGTCTGCGTGCAAGGGTTTTAGATTAAACGGACTGCTCAATAATACCAACATAAATACCAGGGGAAATGGCATAGTTGATAATTCGCTGCTAGAATAATTCAGTGCTGATTATACTTATGAGGAGAACGCAATGACAATAAAAACAGGTGATTCAATACCAGCGGTGACACTGAAAACAATGGCGGAAGATGGACCGAAAGATGTCACAACTGAAGAAATTTTTTCAGGTAAAAAGGTGGTGCTATTTGCCGTGCCCGGTGCGTTTACGCCGGGTTGTTCGCAAGTACATTTACCGGGTTATGTTGTAAATGCGGATAAAATCAAGGCCAAAGGTGTTGATACTATCGTTTGTATGGCGGTCAATGATGCCTTTGTCATGGGCGCATGGGGTAAGGCTCAGAATGCTGATGAGATCCTGATGCTTGCCGATGGCAATGCAGAATTTACCAAAGCGCTTGGCCTGGAATTTGATGGCTCAGGTTTTGGTCTGGGGCAACGCTCACAGCGTTTTGCGATGGTCGTTGATGATAAAACTGTTACGATCTTAAGTGTGGAGACAGGTTCTGGTGTTGATGTTTCTGCTGCTGAAAAGATACTTGAAGCCCTGTAAAAGACAACTACCCATACACAAAAGGACTAACAACTCGCTTTGAGCCAGGAGCAGTCTCTGCATAAACCTTACTGCAGCGCCTGCGACAAGAATCGGGGGCCGATCCTGTCAGTGATTAAGCCCTTGCTTTGCTGCTGTTCCACAGTACTCGAAATTGGCAGCGGCACCGGCCAGCATGCGGTGTATTTTGCAGAAAAACTACCGCATTTGATCTGGTATACCAGTGATCTTGCAGAAAATCATGATGCTATAAGAATATGGCTGGATGAGGCTGGGTTACCTAACACGCGCTCACCTGCGGTACTGAATGTGACACAATCAGTCTGGCCGGACATCGAAGTTGACGCCGCTTTTTCGGCGAATACTGTGCATATCATGTCGTGGCATGCTGTTAAAGCCTGTTTTGCCGGAGTCGGCAGGCGACTACAAAAGAATGGCTTGTTTTTGCTCTATGGCCCATTTAATTACAAGCAATGTTATACCAGTGAGAGTAACGAGCGGTTTGATGTCTGGCTCAAAGAGCGTGATCCACAAAGTGGCATCCGAAATTTCGAGGATGTTAATGAGTTGGCGGAAAAGGCCGGGATGTTGCTTGAGCGAGATTATGAAATGCCGGCCAATAACCGAATTTTATGCTGGAAAAAACTGGCATAAGTTATTCATTAGAGAGAGTTCAAATGATGAGCAATTATAAGCAAAAGAACAAACAAGCTTTTTCTGAGGATTACTGGAAAGAGGAAGGCGGGCAAAAATGGTTGGAGAACATAGATGTTGTTGAATCCAGCCTCATTCCTTTCGGTGAGATATTACTTGAGCGGGCAGCCTTTAGAGAGGCAGAGTTTGTCCTGGATGTTGGTTGTGGCGGTGCTCTGACCAGTCTGGAAATTGTAAAACAGGTAGGTTCAGGCGGCCAGGTTACGGCTATTGATATCTCTGCAGATATTCTCTCTGTGGCCCGGCAGCGGGCTGAGCGAGTAGCGAATCTGTATCTGCGAGAGGGTGATGCTGGCAGTATTGCTTTGGGAGAGCAATATTTCGATGTTATCTTTTCACGTTTTGGCGTGATGTTTTTTAATGATCCAATAGCGGCCTTTAAAAACTTTCACGAAGCCATGAAGCCTTCGGCCAGGTTAGTATTTATGTGTTGGAGAACGCTTGAAGAAAATCCCTGGATGGGAGAGCCTGCCGCAGCAGTTTTTAAACACCTGGCTCCTCCCGACAAGCCTGAAACAGCTGATGCCGATGCTCCAGGTCCGTTTTCATTTGCCGATACCGGGCGGGTGCGTCATATACTGGCTAGTGCCGGGTTTAAAGATATCAACCTGCAGGCTGTTGATACGGGCATGCCTTTGGGCGCCATGCATGAGGCCGTTAGCTTTCTGATGCGAATGGGGCCTGCTGCCGAAGTGATCGCGCAAGCGAATGATGATGAAAAAGACACTGCAGCGATGACCATCCGCCATGTGCTGGGTAAATATGAAACAGCTGACGGCATTATGCCGCCTGCTGCTGCCTGGGTTGTGATAGCCCGGCCTCAGGATAATGAGTAGACACAACCGGCTACTGTTTATTCGCCATTACTACCCCAAGACATTTTTAGCTTGACGTAAGTTGTTCTGTCTTGACGGAGTACTAGGCAATAGAAGTGAGTGAAGAATTGATCTCGGACAGATCCGGCTCGGGTGTTGTTATTTGTTTGATAGATTGAAATGCTGTTATAGGTTTGGGCAAGGCGATGCCGTAGCCTTGCGCATAATCAATGCCGATTTCCTCAAGTTTCGATAATATTTCGTTATTTTCAACAAACTCGGCGATGGTCTTGATTCCCAGGGCTTTACCGACCTGGTGTATAGAGGAAACCATCGCATAATCAACTGGGCTATCTACTATATCCTTGACAAAAGCACCATCTATTTTTAAAAAATCTACGGGTAGATTTTTTAAATAAGCAAATGAAGACAGACCACTGCCAAAGTCATCCAATGCAAACTTGCAACCAAGATCACGCAGGGTTTTGATAAAAGCGACAGCATTCTCCAAATTTGCTATCGCGGCAGTTTCAGTGATTTCAAAACATATTTTATGCAGGGGGATATTTTTATCTATAAGTTCGCTCGTTATAAAATTCAGTAATGAACTATCTCCGAGAGACTGTCCTGACAGATTCAAACCGCAGTGCCCGACTCGCTCCAGAATATCAGGATTATCATATAGCCAGTTAAACGCTGTGTGGATTACCCACTGATCCAGTTTGCTGGAAAGATTATATCTCTCAGCAGCAGGCAGGAATGCGCCTGGTGGTATAGTGCTGCCGTCTTCATCAACCATGCGGATCAGTAATTCAAAATAATCAAGACTATCATCACTGGACAGCGGCATAATAGTTTGATAATAGAGTACGAATTTATCTTCCTGAATAGCACCATTAATTCGCGACACCCATCGCATCTGGCCTCGTTGTTCGACAATTTTTGTATCAGTTTCATCATAAATATGAACACAATTACGGCCTAGATCCTTGGCTGCATAGCAGGCTGAGTCGGCAAGACTGAGTATGTCATTAATATCATGACTGTTTTCATTAATCGATACGAGGCCAATGCTGGCGCCGATTTGGAATTTTTTGCCGTCGAATTCAAACGGGAAATTATTTACCGCAAGACGTAATGTCTCTGCTATCTTCCATGCTTCAGTGATTGCACATTGTTCAATCAATATGGCGAATTCATCGCCACCGATGCGAGCGACGGTATCGGTTTTTCGCAGTTTTTCTTTTAGAAGGACACTTAATCGACGTAATAACTCGTCCCCTGCTAAATGACCACATGTATCGTTAATCACCTTGAATTGGTCAAGATCTACGTAGCACAGAAAGTGTTCGCTTGAATCACGTTTGGAGCGGGCAAGCAATGCTTTCAATAATTGCTCGAACTTGCGACGGTTAATGAGGCCGGTCAGTGAATCATGACTCGCTTGGTAGGATAATTCTTCAGAGAGTCCCCTGGCCTCGGTTACATCTTCACTGACGACGAGTATCTGCAGGTTATCGTCTATATCATGTACTGCTCTCGCGTTTTCACACACCCACAGGAATGTACCATCCTTACATTTCTTTTTGGTTTCCAGATGATGTATTTTTTCTGTATCGCTTAAAATTTGACTAATATATTGCCGGCACTTTTCTACATCATCTTCATGAAAGAAATTGTAGAAGGATGTGCCAATTATTTCATCACGCGAATAACCTAACTGATTGGCGCCATAGTTATTGACGGATAATATTTTCCCATCCGGATCCAGAGTAAAAAAGACGGAAGGGTTATCATCATAAAGTGCTCGGTAACGCAATTCACTTTTGTATAAGGATTCCTCAGTATGTTTTCGTTCGGTAATGTCTTCTATATACAAGTGAAATACTGACAAGTCTGCCAGATAATGCGCATCACATTGTAGAATACAGTCGCCGCGCGCGTATTCATATCGTTTTATATGCTCCTTTGATTCACGAAGTTCATTCAGTGTATCTATCAGATTTTCCGGCATTAAACAGGTCGGACTATCGGATGTGCTGCCAATCTTTTTCAGTAATTTTATGGAACTCGGGTTTGTATATAGTACATTGCCATTGCTATCCAGTTGACTTACTGATATCGGATTCCTTTCCGGAAACATGGCAAGTATTTTTCTATCGGCCAGGTCACGAAAATGGTTGTAAACATAGTATGCAATAAATATAGAGATCAGGAATATGGCAATACTGAACAAGGTCATCATCGCTATTATCAGGTTTGTGTTGTCAACGACAAATTCACCACCTCCCAGAGGTGTAGATGATGCCATCATGGATTGGCCGGCCTTGTACGTGATCAGTGCAAGGGAGGCGCCAAGCGCCAGAATCAACAGATATGCCAGGACAATTTTTTGTCGAAATTCAATGTGCATTTTCTGCGTTTGATTTTTAAATATTTAACGTATGCACCAGTACAGGTGACAAATATTCTGCCAGTTCGTTAAAAGCGTTACTGCTGTTATCTCAAGCAAATTTTCTACACTCTTGTTTATTACTGTGGAGTCTTTACTATGTATTGGCACAAGCAGAAATTTCTTGATAGTTATTTCGATTAAATAGCTATGAGTGCGCATTATTCTTGAATAGTTTGTGGGGGGGGTTTTTAGACAATGCCGGTGCTGGCATGAAGTGATAGCGGCCTGCATCCCTGGATTTAATCAGCGGATGGTTTACGAGGAATGAAATAAAAGAGGCCCGGTCAAGCTCAATGAAGGGGGGAGGAAGGTATGAGCTTTTCCCGGGCCATCTACAAGCATCAGGGAGGTAATTTGATGTCTGTTAATGACAGTCTAGTATATATTTATTCAGTTCGTTGTGATGTTGATCACATTCTCATATATCTACGGTAATTTGTATATAAGTATTTGAATAAATTCATAAAATCTTAAAATTGCTGATGTATTTATCGCAACAAGTTGGAAAAAAACAACACCTTATTGCGCGAAATGAGACAGTTCCTTAATCGTCCCGCCGGGTCAGGGCACTGGAAACTGCGGTGGTGACGTGAATATGTGTCTGCCAGCTTCAACAGACAGGATACCTGCGAGACTGTTTATTATGGGCCTTTTTGAAAGATCAGCGTGCCGTTGGTGCCACCAAAACCGAAGCTGTTAGACATGACGGTATTCAGTTCAATGTTGTCGATAGTCTCCTGCACTATCGGCACACCTGCTGCCTGCTCATCCAGTGTTGAGATATTCGCTGATTTACCGATGAAACCTTGCTGCATCATGAGTAGTGAAAAGATCGCCTCGTTGACACCTGCCGCACCCAATCCATGCCCAGTCAATGATTTAGTGGCGCTTATACGCGGTATATTTTCGTCGAAGACCTGCCTTATCGCGTTCAGCTCACTGGTGTCACCGGCTGGTGTGCTGGTGGCATGGGCATTGATGTAGTCTATCGGGGAATCGACCGTAGCGAGCGCCTGCTGCATGCAGCGAGCCGCACCCTCGCCTGACGGTTTGACCATGTCCAGACCGTCGCATGTGGCGGCATAGCCGACTATTTCAGCATAGATATGCGCGTTACGCGCCAGCGCATGCGCCAGTTCCTCAACTACAAGGATGCCGCCACCTGCGGATATGACGAACCCATCTCGATCGGCGTCAAACGGACGTGAGGCTGTTGCTGGGTCATTATTATATTTCGACGACAGTGCGCCCATGCTGTCAAACAACAAGGTCAGGGTCCAGTGCAGTTCATCACCCCCTCCTGCAAAGATAATATCCTGCTTGCCCATCTGGATGGTCTCATAGGCATTGCCGATACAATGCAAACTGGTGGTACAGGCAGAACTGATGGAATAACTGACACCCTTGATCTGATAAGCGACGCCGAGACAAGCACTGCAGGTACTGCCCATTACCCGTGGCACCATGGTTGGAGCAACCTTCCTGGCGCCCTTCTCGCGTAAAATATCCGTCGATAGCAGCATATTTTCAGTGGAGGAACCACCCGAGCCGACAATCAAGCCGGTACGCGGGTTAGAGATCTGATCGGCTTCCAGGCCGGCATCGGCGATGGCGTCCTGCATGGCAAGATAGGCGTAGGCCGCTGCATCACCCATGAAGCGTTTTAGCTTACGATCAATGAGTTCGTCCAGATTAAGGTGGACAGGTGCATGCACATGGGAACGAAAACCGAGCTGCTCATATTCAGCACTAAATTCAATGCCGGAGCGCGCCTGTTTTAATGATTCAATGACGTGCTGTTTACTATTACCGATACTGGACTTGATACCAAGCCCTGTGATGACTACACGCTTCATATTCGACATAGATTAAAACTCATCTGTTGATTTAAATAACCCAACCTTGAGTTCCTTGACCGTATATATTTCTTTTCCATCCACTTCCATGTGACCGTTTGCCACACCCATAACAAGCTTCCTGAGTACCAGACGTTTCATGTCAATGTGATAAGTTACCTTTTTGTTTTTCGGAGTTACTTGACCGCTGAACTTCACCTGACCGGAGCCCAGTGCTCGACCGCGTCCGGGCGCACCGGACCAGCCAAGGTAAAAGCCGACCAGTTGCCACATCGCATCCAGTCCCAGGCAGCCCGGCATAACCGGATCGCCGATAAAATGACAGTCAAAGAACCATAGCGCATCGTTAATATCGAGTTCAGCAATGATTTGACCTTTACCCGCACTGCCACCCTCTGCATTGATTTCAATGATCCTGTCGAACATGAGCATGTTCGGCATCGGTAATTGTGCATTACCCTCACCAAACATCTCTGCTTTGGCACAGGCCAGTAATTCCTGTTTTGTGTATTGATTCTTTTTTTCATACATAGTCCGGTTAGTATCTCACGCCATGCCATTTTTTTCTTCAAAAATTATTTTATATGACAAGCCCCGAAGTGGGAACGTTGCCGGGGTGGCTATGTCTATTAGTGAAATATTTAAGGCAACTCTGATTAAGTTAGAGCTTCCTTAAATCACTTGAGGTCTTAATTCACCGCCGCTTGCGGCGAGAAGATGTCATTCCTGCGAAGGCAGGAATCCAGTCAGATAGAGTCCGCTTATAGCGGTACATTATTCCACTGGATGCCGGAATAAGCTTGCCACGTACTTGATACGGGGTCCGGCATGACGGGTATTAATAGCCCGTCTGCTTGCGGCGGGGATGTTTTATTTTTATTTATCTACTATGAACGAAACACGATTATTAAACACGTCCTGGCGCAGCTGGATATTACTGTTGTGTCTGGGGCTGTTGTCACTGTATTGGTTTCTGCTTAAGTCGCCTGTACTGGCCGATACGGCGTTGCGGGGAAAGCTGGAGTGGCCAAACACTGATTTTTCAAAGACTGCTGTTGATCTGAAAGAAATTCTCTCCGGTGGCCCGCCTAAAGATGGTATCCCGGCAATAGATGATCCGCACTTCATTAATATCGGCAGCGCTGATCAATGGCTGGACCCGCAGGAGCCGGTGATCGTATTAAAGATTCAGTCAGAAGTTCACGCCTACCCAATACAGATCATGATCTATCATGAGATAGTCAACGATGTAGTGGGCGGTATACCGGTGGCTGTTACATTCTGTCCACTGTGTAATGCAACAATCGTGTTTGATCGGCGTGTGAATGGACAAATCCTGGATTTCGGCACAACGGGAAAACTACGCAAGAGTGATATGGTCATGTACGATCGGCAAACCGAGAGTTGGTGGCAGCAGTTCATTGGTGCCGGTATTGTTGGTGAACATACCGGCGTCACCTTGAAACAAATCCCTGCCCAGATTGTTGCCTATCAAGATCTGCGCAGGGCATACCCAGAGGCACAGGTGTTGTCTTTCAAAACCGGCCACAGTCGCCCTTATGGCAGAAACCCTTATCGAGGTTATGATCGAATCGATAATACACCGTTTTTACTGATGGATAAGACCGATAAAAGATTAGCGCCGATGGAGCGCGTTATCTTTATACGCAAGGGTAAGCAACAGAGACTTTACCCGTTCAGTGTGTTTAAAGAGCGGCCGGTGATAAACGATGTTGTGGCCGGTATGCCGGTGGTGATCTTCAGTAAAAAGGGCACCTTGTCGGCACTCGATGCCAGTGAAATTATCAATTCAAGAACAATACCATCGGCCACAGCATGGTCCAGAAGAGTCGATGGCAGGGAATTGAATTTTACCTTAAGACAAGGCAAACTCATTGATATCGAAACAGGTTCCCATTGGGATCTGCTTGGCCGGGCATTATCAGGCCCATTGACCGGCCAGCAACTAGACAAGGTAGACAGTGGTGTTCACTTTGCCTTCGCCTGGCTCGCCTTTAATCCCGATACTGAGATCTATTCACCATAGGCCCGTTAGCCGGGACGCGTACACCAACTTCGCGTAACGGGATATGAGTCCTGCAATTGCTTGACAGTCGACCCCCGGCCGTTAGACTCACCTGCAAACACATCAATACAGGAATTTGTGCATGTCGCAGCAGTACGGGCCTACAGCAAAGCGAACCAGCGTTGGGGTAAAAGTCGGATCGGTCGTCATCGGTGGCGATGCTCCGATAGTCGTACAGTCGATGACCAATACCGATACGGTTGACGCACAGGCTACCGCCAGACAAATCCAGCAACTGTCCGCAGCTGGCTCCGAATTGGTCCGTATCACGGTCAACACGGAAAAGGCCGCCAGCCAGGTCGCTCATATCAAGGAAAAACTGCAAGCGATGGGTTGTGACGTCCCAATCATTGGCGACTTCCATTATAACGGCCACAAACTCCTGACTAAATATCCGAATTGTGCTGAGGCCCTGGACAAATATCGTATCAATCCCGGTAATGTCGGCTTTGGCCGCAAAAAAGACAGCCAGTTTTTAACCATGATTGAAAAGGCGATCGAATATGACAAGCCGGTTCGTATTGGCGTGAACTGGGGTAGTCTCGATCAGGAATTATTAACACAGATGATGGACGATAATTCCAGACAGTCTGCACCGCTCGATACTGATGATGTGATGCGCGAGGCACTGATCGTTTCTGCACTCAGTAGTGCGAAGAAGGCCGAAGAAATAGGTTTGCCTCGCGATCATATTGTGCTTTCCTGCAAGGTCAGTGGTGTGCAGAAACTCATTGCCGTCTACCGGGACCTGGCAACTCGATGTGATTACGCCCTGCACCTTGGTTTGACAGAAGCAGGCATGGGTTCGAAGGGGATTGTTGCCTCCACTGCGGCGATGGGGGTGTTATTACAGGAGGGTATTGGCGATACCATTCGCATATCATTAACGCCGGAGCCGGGCGGCGAGGGGACCCTGCTCGACAACACCGTTGTGGTCTGGACCAACGAGCTAGGCAAGGGCAACTCGCACACGCTGGACAACATCCCGTTCGTACTCATCGGCGGCGGGATGGATTTCCGCATGGGGCGGTCGCTCAAGTACAACCGCGTGCCGCACAACCGGCTGTTGCTCTCGCTGGCCCACGCGATGGGACACCGGATCAAGACGTTCGGCAAGCCCGATTTCTGCGGCGACGGGCCGTTGGGGGATTTGACGTAGGGGTGAGGGACTGGGCCTGCTCGGGCGACACTCCGTCCTTCCATCCCGTTGCGCCCGTCGGAAAAATGGGGACATGGTCAACGACACACCCAGACGCCGCTGGTATCAGTTCAGTTTTCGTACGCTGCTCGTGGTGATGTTGGTGTCCGTCGTAGCGGTTGGCTGGATCGGGCGCCGAATACAGCGAGCACAGAGGAATCGGGATTTCGTGTCGCCGGTTGAACAGGCGGTAATCGCGATTGAGAAATCGGGCGGACATATTGTCGAGTCCAAGCATGAGTTGCGCCGGTTTCAAACTTTGCTAGAGCAGGTGTTTGACGACCCTGGCAACCCCGGTGATCGTGTACGTGTTCTGAAGGTTACCTATGTGGTGATCGGTAACGATGCAGGATTGGAACACTTTAGAGTGCTAACCGATCTTCAGACGTTGGGCCTTGTCGGCGACGATATCACCGACGCTGGGTTGGAACATCTAAAGGGGACGTCCAACCTCCTTGTCATGACCCGCCTTCCCGACCACCTCACTGAAGCAGGCCTAAAGAAGCTCCAGCAGGCATTACCGAACTGCCACATTTTTG
>JADFPU010000162.1 GCA_022562175.1 Pseudomonadota bacterium
GTAACGTCGACCGCAATTATCATGAAAAGTATAAGCGCCGTTTCACGATCCGAATACGGACTAAGGTCGCAATATTGATCAGACCAAAGGCCGTGCCAGTTCGACGAGCATTTGCGGCGGCCAACCGTTCCAAATGGCGATGGCAATCACGATGGCCTAGGCCGACGCCGTCTCCGCCGCTCCTACACAGGACTCCGTCCCTGACGACGCGTCCGAGCTGTTCGCAGGTCGCACGGTAAGATTGTTGTGGATCAAATCAGTCATGCCCACAAGGTAAATCAATTGTCCTGATAAATCCAATCCTATACAACAAGGCCTGCGCTTTCAATTGCTTGATGCTTTCATAAACCGGAGTCGATACGACAATGCCTTTGCGGGCCGTCAAAGGCCGATTGAAAGTACGGCGATCATCGGGTACACGGGTAGCATTCCAGGATAATAGTTGCTCAAATAGCTGCTATGCATGATCAGCCCATGCATAAGCATCACCAAACAAAATGGGATCCTGGGTGATCATCAACTTGCTACCTCGATTTGGACCTCCATCGTTAATATCCAGTTTCCCAGATGCAAAACTGCAGCGTTCGCCAAATAGCCCTGTAACCAGTAATTCAACCATCAGCGTGATATCAATCAATTCCTGGAATCGGGTATCTCGTCAGTACCGGTCCCAGTGCATCCTTCAATGGTTGCAGATAAGGTTCAAAATTGCGCCACTGTTCCAGCCCACTTTTGTATATCGGCTGTCTGACCTGCTCAGAACTGGGTGTTTTGATGGCCCTGTCAGTCTTGTAAAATTCCACACAGGCCTGTTCATAGGGCAGGCCACAGAAATCCAGCATGCGACGAACTTCCGTCTCAAGGTCTTGCACCACGTCTTCATGCTGAACGCGCAGTATTTTTCTCGGAATAACCTTATCCCAATGATCCATCAATTCCACATAGCCTTTGTAATGGCGCCCGATTTCCTCCAGGCCGTAGGTAAACTCCTGGCCTTCTGCGAATAATTGTTTAAAGCCGCTAAAGCAGCAAGCCATGGGATCACGGCGCGCATCAATAATTTTCGCATTCGGTAGTATCAGGTGAATGAGGCCAATATGGCGGAAGTTGTTGGGCATCTTGTCTATAAAGAAAGGTGCGCCTTGGCGATAGATTTGAGTACTGTTGATAAAATCCTCGCCATATTGATTTAGCTGCTCGGCAGACAGTTCGTACAAGATGCCGGGATAGCGCGGATCGTCGTCTATGCGGCGGCGTCCTTTTAATCTGTGTACCAAAGCCGGAATATTATGCAATTCCATGGTGCCGTCGACTTGTGAGTGAGACGCCAGTATTTGTTCCAGCAGGGTAGAGCCAGCGCGCGGCAATCCAACGATAAAAATCGGATCGGGCGCCGGGTGGCCACAGCCCTTTTTAGCATCAAATAGTGTTGAAGTACATGAGCTTATTTGTGACTTAAAGTCTTTTTCTATGTTCTCAGTACGGATATGGCTCTGTTGTTTTTTTAAAGCGTTTCCACGTTGGTAGTAGTCCATGGCAACCGCAAAATCTTTTCTGTCTTCAAATGCTTTGCCAAGGGCAAAGCAGAAATGAAAGCGATCAACAAAATCAGTCCTGTCATCCTGCTCTCGGGTTTTCATAGCGGTGATCTCTGCATCGCTAAAACGGTAGGTCTTGAGATTTGCCAGACTCCAAAAAGCATCGCCATAATCGGCTTTGACGGTATAGGCTTTGTGATAAGACGCAATCGCATCGTTGAGCTTTCCGACTGTCTTTAAAGCGTGAGCTTGCTGCAACAACACATTTGGGTTGTCGGGCGTTTCTGTTAATACGTCATGGTAAATAGTCAGCGCAGAGTCCATGTCGCCGGCGCCCATGTGTGAGTTCGCCAGGGTCATATTAACCGCCAAATCGGTGGGGTTTCGGCGATGCAGAATTTCTGCTTGTTGCAGTGCTTGTTTAAATTTGTACCGTTTAAACAGCACATTAGCGTAGTCAAATCGCGCATGATGATTTTCCGGCTCAAACTCAACACAGCTTTCCAGGAGAAATTCAGCGTCATCCAAGACCATGAATTTTACGCCAAGTTCGGCCAATAACCGCATCGCCTCGACATGGTGAGGTGTTTTTTGCAAAAAGTGCCGGCACAGCCGCTCAGCTTTATAGAGTTTGCCTTCGTGAAGCATGCTGGTAACACTGACCAGCTCATCAGGCATTTCCTGCAACCGCAATAACGGTTTTCTGGCTTCTGCCGCGGCGTGTTTATTGCCTTGCTGCTGGTGCAATTCATATAACACCTGCCAACTGGCAACCAGCGCAGGGTTGTAGTGGACGGCCTTGTGGTATGCTGTTATTGCTGACACAGTGGCGCGCATTAAACGATGATTATGTCCTGCTTCCTGGTACGCCCGACCATACTCGGGTTTTACTGAATTGAGTTTTACCAGGGTCTGCAAGGCTTGCTCAGGTTGCTTTAGATAACGTTGGCAGACGGCAAGAATATAAAGTCCTTCGGTGTTTTCATTATCATTCTGTAACAACTCATTGATAACAGACTCAGCAGCGGCAGCCTTGCCATCCTGTAACAGTGCCTGCGCTTGTTGCGCAAGATCGTCTTCTGAGGAATTTGTTTGCACAGAATTGATGGAACCCATTATTAGCTCTGATAATCTTTAAGTATAAAACCCATATTTTTCCCTGCTCAAAAAAAAGGCGAGCCCTGGAGCTCGCCCTTAGTCTAGATCCAACTTACATTTTAGCCAATGCTAATTATAATCATATGAAACTCGCAAGCCAAATGTACGAGGACGATTGGTGGTTATCCGGGGTACATCATCCTGCTCCTGGAAGTGCAATACTGCCCGTTCATCACTTATGTTGTTGATGAAAAGCTCAACACCCCAATCATCTTTTCTCATGCCAAAAGCCAAATCGCCAATGACATAGCTAGGCTGAACATGCTGGTCATCGATCAACAATGCACTGATAGTATCGTCGGCATAGACCATACCGGCTTGTGCATAGGCATCATAGTTACCGATCGACCAGCTGTATCGCGCACGAATATTACCTTGCCATTTCGGTGATACAGGTAATGGACTACCTTCGCTGATAAGGTTTGCAAAGTTAATGTCTTGGTTGACTTTAACAACCTCTGTATCGTTGTAGGACATGGCCGCAAAGAGCGTCAGATTCTCGGTGGCGGCCCATACTGCATCGACTTCCACACCGAAAATTTCAGCATCTATGGCGTTGTCAACAAACATCGTTATGGCTATGTTGGTAGGATCATTGCGCGGAACCTGAATATTGGTCCAATCCACGCTATAGATATTGCCGTTGACCCGCATGGTGCCGTCCAGCAGAGTGGCTTTCCAGCCAAATTCAATATTCTTCACTTCGTCACTTTGGTAACTGAGGGGCACGGCTTGAAAAGCTGGATTGCTTGCTAGCTTGCCGCCGCCTCGATTTTGACCCGGCCCGCGAAAACCCTCTGAATAGATACCATACACCAGGAGATCATCCGTAAAGGCATAACTGAGGCTATACTTGGGGACCCAATCATGCGCCTTCAGCGGTTTGGCGAATTTTGTATCGAGGTTAGAATTGTTTACCTCTTTATCGGCCTTAAATAAGCAAAAAGAAACTTGTGAGAATGACTTGGCCGGCCCACCATCAAGACATTCGCCCGCGTAAGGACCGCCGGACCATCCATGCAAGGTTGTTTCTATGTCATAGTAGCGGGTCCCTACCGTCGCCGTTAGTTGATCGGTAATGTCGAAACTAAACTCACCAAAAAAGGCAAGCTGCTTCTCGGTACGGGTAATATCGTTAATGAATGTTTCACCCGGTAGGCGCGGGCTTCTATCGTTCAATGTGATGGGGTTCTGCACCCTGTCGAGAATATCTATGATGACGGTGGCACTTTTGTTGCCGGTACCAAATTGTTGTATATCTACCGCACCGTTGTAGACAAAAGCTCCGTCACTTGCAAGCTTTACATTGTCATAGAAGACGCCCGCAGTCACCCGCCAGCGCTTAGTCTGGTCTGTGCTGAAGCGAAACTCATGGGTCTGGCGCGTGGTAAATTCGTCGTTGGTCCAGCCTTTATCCGGGTTAAAACATGCTGTCGCTGCGTCTGTGTAAGAGCCGTTACCGCCAGGACCACCGGGATAGGTGTAGGTGTAATTACACATGTAGATCGCGACATATCCGGCGACATTATTATAGCCGGTATAGTCGATACTCCGATGAACTTCGCGATCAATGTAGCCACCGGTATACAACAATTCCAGTGCCCCGTAGCGCCCGCTTATTGTCCAGGTGGTCAGATTAACTTCATCTGTCAGTGAATCGGGGAAAAAACGCGACACGTTAAGGTCGCCTTTGGTCGGATCGTAATCGAACACTCCATCGGCTTTCAAGTCTTGGAACGTATGCTGTACTGTCAAGTCCCAATCGTCATTAAAGGCATACAAAGCACCGATGCGGACACCCTGATAACTGGCATCGTTGAAATTCTCTTCAACAAGTTCCGCGTTAGTGGAGATTGTGAGCGGCGCAGCAGGAACGAGACCAGTTCCTGTACTAATCGTTATCGGAAAGCCTTTAGCCACATTTTTGTTGACCAGATCAGGATCAATGCTAAAAGTACCAGGGATATTGTCTATATAACCACCTTTATTATCGTTATATGCCGCAATGCGAATGGCAAGCTTGTCCTCAATAACCGGAATATTGATGCGGGCCTCTATAGAGTTGCTCATATCGCCATGTCTGGTGTCAGATATGCCGAAGTCAAAGCCGGCCGAAAATTCATTCAGCACTGGCTTGTTGGTAATAATTCGCACGGTTCCAGCTTCTGAGCTGGCCCCGAACAAGGTGCCCTGTGGCCCGCCCAAAACTTCTATGCGTTCTATGTCTGTGATGTAGAGATCTAAATTTAACCCCCCGGCAGTGATCGGTTGTTCATCCAGATAAAGTGCCACAGTAGGTCCCACACCCTGGGCCGCCTGCACCGAGATACTGCTGGTATCAGATGCCATGCCCCGGATATATATTTCATTCTGACCGGGGCCGCGGCCAGCGCGGGTGATATTCGGTAAGTATTTTATGTATTCATCGAAGCTGGTGACGTTTAAATCCTGGATCGCCGCACCGCTCATGGCGGTAACCGCAACGGCGATATCCTGTGCGTTTTCGGCCCTTTTTGTTGCTGTGACAATGATTTCTTCAAGCATTTGACTGTGCACCGCACCACTTATTGCAGAGGCAGACAAGGCGCACAATATTGCATGGTGTAATTTATTAGGTTTAAACATTAATCTTTCCCCCAAGATTTTATAGATGACAAGCTGTTCGCATTGCTAAGGCATGGATGAAGCATTTTTATGCTAATATGCTACGCATGCGTCGCTAATATATCAACATCTGTCAACTATCTATCGCAAATATATTAGTTCCAACCCGGCAGACATTCTCGTCTCTTACTCTACTACGAGTCAAATCAAATATTTAAATGAATCAATAAGTGAATCTTATAAATAAATTTGTAGCTTAATACAAAAGAAAATAAGCAATAAAACTGGAAAACATATTAATGCTGTTTGGTATTATTAAGAATATAGGATAATTTGTGTGGTATATACAACACAATATTTCAGGGAGCGTCACCTCAATGTCTTTTTTTAAGATATAAAAACCGGTACCGGCTTGCCGAAATTTTAGATGAAGTGAGTTCTAATTACTTCAGGAGGAAGTTAAAGAGAGTCCTTATCGTTTACACAAGCGATGGATGATCCCGGGCAAATCCCTGGTCTTGCTAAACAGAGCGACTTTTAGAATTTAGGCCGACATTCTCAGCGATGTGGAGTTTCTCGACCGCGCCGAGCGCCTGATTCAAGTGTGTCTCTCAGATTGTGCAGGTTTGATACCCCCCTCCTAACTGTCCATCGATGCTGTGCTGCTTACGGCCAACCCTAGTATTCATGATCTGGGTAAGAGTCGGTGCAGCAAAGGCAGGATGCGCTGCTAGCCTGGATATTTCATGAGCAATTTTAATATGGCAATTTTATGCGTTAATTTTCATTTTTCTCTATCGTTGAGTTAGCTCGCTTGCGGTTGGTTACATCCTAATGCGGTTGTGACCAATTTCCGCCTGTAACAACACCGTTGCGTGATTTTCAGGCATGGTTCTCCACCACGTTTGTTAAAACGCGTTAGTCAATTCAAAACAGTGGTGAGCTGTCCGGGTTCGAGTTTGGCCGCAACGTGAAAGAACAACTGTTGATAGGGATACGTGCTGGACAACAGGAAACGAATACGGCGTGTGTTTTTCAAGATCACCGCGCCGATCTTAAGCAACTTCAAACGTAAGGTGCCGACGTACGACTGCA
>JADFPU010000163.1 GCA_022562175.1 Pseudomonadota bacterium
AGTTACCGGCAGGCACGGAGATGGTGATGCCGGGTGACAACGTTCAGCTGAAGGTGGATCTAATCAACCCGATTGCGATGGAAGAAGGCTTGCGTTTTGCTATTCGTGAGGGTGGCCGGACAGTGGGTGCTGGCGTCGTCGCCAAGATTATTGAGTAGATTGTCATTCAAAAGTCAGTAATTCTTTGAATTTATAACACACCGGGTATTTTTAAGTGGCGATACAGAGCCATCAGATTTTTTGTTTTTAATTTCAAATGATCACAAATAAATGGGATCTGTGTTTAACTTGACAATGAACAATGGATTAATGCCCAGGGGCAAAATTGTTAGGCCAGTAGCTCAATTGGCAGAGCGGCGGTCTCCAAAACCGCAGGTTGGGGGTTCGATTCCCTCCTGGCCTGCCATTAGTCCTCGTTGAGGGCGGTGAGCTGTTAACAGTAACAACGGGTGAAAAAGTAATCATATGAGTTCTAAAGTAGAGACGGCAAATTCAACACTGGATACAGTCAAGCTGGTAGTTGCACTAGCGTTGGCAATTTCAGTCATTGCTGCATTTTATATCTTTGCCGAGCAGTCCCTTTTATTCAGGGTCATTGGCCTCCTTGCCGGCGCCGGTATTGCTATAGGTATCGCAATGCAGACTGAAAAAGGGCGCCGTGTGTGGGTATATCTCCAGGATGCACAGATAGAGGTACGCAAAGTAGTCTGGCCGACGCGCCAGGAGACTATACAGACAACCTTGCTTGTTCTCCTTATGGTTGTATTGGTATCAATCATATTATGGATCCTGGATATGTTCCTGGGTTGGTCAGTTGGAGCCGTGATGGGCCGGGGGGGCTAATGGATATGTCGTTAAAATGGTATGTCATTCACGCTTACTCTGGTTATGAGAAACAGGTCATGAAGGCCTTACAGGATCGTATTAAGCTAAAAGGCCTGGAAGAAAAGTTCGGGGAAATCATGGTCCCTACAGAGGAAGTCGTCGAGATGCGTGACGGCAAAAAGCGTAAGAGTGACAGGAAGTTTTTCCCTGGTTATGTGCTGGTGCAGATGGAAATGGACGATGACACCTGGCACCTTGTTAAAGAGTCGCCGAGAGTATTGGGATTTATCGGTGGCACCAGTGATAAACCTGCGCCTATCAGCGAGGCTGAGGCAGATGCAATTTTGCAACGGGTTAAAGAAGGTATTGACCAGCCTAAACCGAAGGTTTTGTTTGAGCCGGGAGAGGTGGTGCGTGTCAATGATGGGCCGTTCACAGATTTTAATGGTGTGGTCGAGGAAGTAAATTATGAAAAGAACCGATTGCGTGTGTCGGTATTGATTTTTGGTCGATCCACACCGGTTGAACTTGAGTTTGGGCAGGTAGAGAAAGAGTAAAGCGTATTTCGTGAAGCGACTCGATACTACATACGAGATACGCTTCATGAAATACGATTAAAGTAAATAAACCGGGGAGCCTCGATGAATATGCGGGGCGTTTGAACCCAATGGAGAAAAGTAGTGGCAAAAAAGATTGATACTTACATCAAGTTGCAGGTGCCTGCCGGCGCAGCAAATCCCAGTCCACCTGTAGGTCCGGCATTGGGGCAACATGGCATCAATATCATGGATTTCTGCAAGACGTTTAATGCACAGACGCAGTCGATGGAATCGGGTTTGCCAGTGCCAGTCATTATTACCGTTTATACGGACAAGAGCTTTACTTTTATTACCAAGACCACACCGGCATCCCATTTGTTAAAAAAGGCTGCGGGGATAAGCAGCGGTAGTGGCACACCCAATACGGATAAGGTAGGAAAAGTCTCACGGCAGCAGCTGGAAGAAATTGCTAAATTCAAAGAGCCAGACCTTACCGCTTCTGATCTTGATGCAGCGGTACGCACTATTGCGGGCACTGCACGCAGTATGGGTGTTGAGACAGAAGGAGTTTAATGATGGCCGGAAAATCGAAACGTATCAAGGCATTTAGCGAGAAATTAGATCCCGCTAATCTCTATGCAGTAACTGATGCACTGCAACTCCTTAAGGAGGTGGCAACAACAGTCAAGTTTGATGAATCAGTTGAAGTAGCAGTAAATCTCGGCGTGGATCCGCGCAAGTCGGATCAGGTAGTCAGGGGCTCAACGATATTACCGCATGGCACGGGTAAAGACATCAAGGTTGCGGTTTTTGCACAGGGGGAACAGGCGCAGGCTGCAAAAAGTGCCGGAGCTGATTATGTCGGTTTTGAAGATTTGGCAGAACAGATATCGGCGGGTCTGATGGATTTCAGTGTTGTTATCGCTACGCCTGATGCTATGCCTGTGGTCAGTAAATTGGGCAAGATTCTGGGGCCCAGGGGGCTCATGCCCAATCCCAAAGTTGGTACAGTGAGTAAAGACGCGAAACAGGCGGTCGAGAATGCGAAGGCAGGACAGGTGCGCTACCGTACGGATAAGAATGGCATCATACATTGCGTCATAGGCAAGGTTTCATTCGAAATTGAGGCCTTGAACGAAAACCTGGGTGCGCTGTTAAGTGATTTGGTAAAGGCTAAACCCAGTGCTGCAAAGGGCATTTATCTGAAGAAAGTAAGTCTGTCTACAACCATGGGCCCAGGATTGACGATCGATAACAGTACGTTATCGATATAAGCTTGCTCGTGAAGCGTGAAGCGTGAAGCGTGGACTTGACGGGTTGATCGCAGAAAAGTTTCCTGTTCGAGACACGAGATCTGTATGGATGCAGGGCTAGACAAGGTCGCCAACAAATTGTCGAGACAGGTTTTTTTTAAAATGATTTTGGGACCGGTGGCAGGATTCCAGCGGACGTCCAAGACCGCAGATGCCGGGCCGCTTTTAAGCCTGGCTTAATGTAACGTTGAGTTTGTCTGCGCAGACGGTGTCACCCTAACAGGGCATTCCTGCGAAGGTCACCGTGATGGGTAAAGAATGGGTGCGCCCACACGGACGTTGGAAGAAGATTACGACAATTGTGATTTTCTTGTTGTGCACCCTCACGGTAACGGAGGAACTGGTTTTGAGTAAGAATATCGAGCAGAAAAAGGCGATAGTCAGCGAGGTGGCAGATGTGGCGGCGAAAGCGCTAACTGCTATTGCTGCTGAGTACAGTGGTATTAACGTGGCGGATATGACGAAATTGCGTGAGTCAGCCCGTCAGGCGGGTATTTATCTGAAGGTGGTTCGTAATACTTTGGCGCGTCGTGGGCTTGAAGGTACAAAGTTTGATTGTATGCGCGAAGGTCTGACGGGACCGTTGCTGCTGGCCTTTTCAAATAATGAGCCTGGAACCGCGGCAAAGGTCATTCGTGATTTCGCCAAAACTAATGACAAGCTGGTTGTTAAACTGGTGGTTCTGGACGGTAAGTTACTGGCCCCGGCTGATATTGACGCACTTGCGGATTTACCAAGTTACGATGAGGCGATCAGCATGTTAATGGGAGTTATCAAGGCGCCTATCGGCAAACTGGTCAGGACCCTGGTGGAACCACACGCAAAACTGGTCAGGACCCTGGCGGCAGTGGCCGATCAGAAGCGGGCTGCGTAATCCATTTTTTAACAATTGTAATGATCAAAAAGTTATTTATTTTAAGGAGTTAAAGAGTCATGGCTGTTAGTAAAGAAGATATGCTGGAAACAATTGCAAATATGAGTGTGCTTGAAGTCGTCGAGCTGGTCGAGGCAATGGAAGAGAAATTTGGTGTGTCAGCTGTAGTTGCTGCTGCACCGGTTGCCGTAGCAGGCGCGGAGTCGGCAGCGGAAGAGCAGACAGAGTTTGATGTTGTGATGACAAGCTTTGGTGCTAGCAAAGTGCCGGTGATCAAGGTGGTGCGCAGCATCACGGGCCTGGGCTTGAAGGAAGCCAAAGACCTCGTTGAAGGCTCTCCTTCAACGATCAAGGAAACTGTTGGCAAGGAACAAGCTGAAGACATTAAAAAACAGCTGGAGGATGTCGGCGCATCTGTTGAAATCAAATAAGCTTGCCTTACTTGATGTCAGATATTTGCCCATACAAGTCAGGTTGTTTTTGTCCCCCTGCCTTTTGTGCCTTTTGTTTTTTATAGATTCGGTTAAATTCTTGACGGATTTTTACGGAAGTCCCGGCAAGATGATGAGCGTATTAGATCTAAATTTGATGTGTGTAACTGATTGTGAGGATATGTAATGACCTATTCCTATACTGAAAAGAAGCGGATCCGCAAGGATTTTAGTAAGCGCCCGACTGTTATGGCTGTGCCATATCTGCTCGATATCCAACTCAATTCGTATAAGAAATTTTTACAACTGGATATCTCACCTGAGGAACTGAAGCGTACCGGTTTACATGCCGCATTTTTGTCAGTTTTCCCCATTGTGAGTTATTCCGGCAATGCTGCTCTGGAATATGTCAGTTATCAGCTAGGCACGCCGATTTTTGATGTAAAGGAATGTCAACTCAGGGGGCTTACTTATGCTGCGTCACTGCGTGTCAAAGTACGCTTGATTATCTATGACAAGGAAGCCGGTTTAAATAACAAGGTTGTTAAGGATATCAGGGAACAAGATGTGTATATGGGTGAGATACCATTAATGACCAAGACAGGTGCTTTTGTCATCAATGGCACTGAACGGGTGATAGTTTCTCAATTGCACCGCTCGCCGGGTGTCTTTTTTGAGCATGATAAGGGCAAAACTCATTCTTCCGGCAAGTTACTTTATTCAGCGCGTGTGATTCCCTATCGTGGTTCCTGGCTTGATTTTGAATTTGATCCGAAGGACCTGGTGTATTGCCGGATAGATCGACGCAGGAAGATACCCGCAACCATCTTGTTGCGTGCACTTGGATACACGACCCAGGATATCCTCAATATCTTTTTTGAAACGAATAAATTCCGTTTCTCAAAGAAAGGCATCAAGTTGGAGCTTATCCCCGAGCGCTTGCGAGGTGAGACTGCAGCGTTTGATATAAAAGGTAAAAAAGGCAAGGTTCTTGTAGAAAATGAACAACGTATAACCGCACGTCATGTCCGCGAAATAGTCAAGGCAGGACTGACAGAGCTTGATGTGCCAGCGGAATATCTCATTGGAAAAGTTGTAGCAAAGGATATCGTCGACAAGGAAACAGGTGAAATCATCATCGAAGCCAATACCGAGCTCACGGAAGAGTTGCTTGAAGGCTTATCGAACGGACGGGTATCGGAACTGGAAACGCTTTATACCAACGATCTTGATCGTGGCTCTTATATCTCCGATACGCTGCGAATCGATTCCACAACAAATATGCTGGAGGCGCAGATAGAAATTTACCGGATGATGCGACCTGGCGAACCTCCGACCAAGGATGCAGCAGAGAATCTTTTCAAAAACCTGTTCTTCAGTTCAGACCGTTATGATCTATCGGCGGTAGGCAGGATGAAATTCAATCGGCGGGTGGGTCGCAAGGAAATTACCGGGCCGGGCTTGCTCTACGATGGCACCTATTTCAGCCAGCGTGGTGGAGAAGTGTGGAAGAAATTACGAGAACAACTTGGCGATACGTCAGATATCCTCGATGTCCTTAAAACGCTGGTCGCAATCCGCAACGGCAAAGGCGTTATTGATGATATTGATCACTTGGGTAACCGGCGTGTGAGAAGTGTAGGCGAGATGGCGGAAAATCAGTTTCGTATTGGTCTTGTCCGGGTTGAACGTGCGGTCAAGGAGCGATTAACCCTGGCGGAATCAGAGGGCTTGATGCCACAGGAAATGATTAACGCGAAACCCGTATCAGCCGTGGTCAAGGAATTCTTTGGTTCAAGCCAATTGTCACAGTTCATGGATCAGAATAATCCGCTTTCGGAAGTGACGCATAAGCGTCGAATATCGGCGCTTGGTCCAGGCGGATTGACCAGAGAGCGAGCCGGCTTTGAGGTCCGTGACGTACACCCGACACACTATGGCAGAGTCTGTCCGATCGAGACACCTGAAGGTCCGAATATTGGTCTTATCAATTCATTGGCGGCCTATGCCCGAACGAATGACTACGGGTTTCTGGAGACGCCTTATCGTAAGGTTGTAAAGGGTAAGGTGACGGATGAAATAGAGTATCTGTCTGCAATAGAGGAAGGCGACTTTATTATCGCGCAGGCAAACTCGGATATAGATGCAAAGGGTAAAATTACCAACGAGCTTGTTTCTTGTCGCCACAAGAATGAATTCACTATGTCAACGCCTGACAAGGTTGATTATATGGATGTCTCTCCCAGACAGATCGTATCTGTCGCTGCCTCGTTGATTCCCTTTTTGGAGCATGAGGCCGCCGATCGTGCATTAATGGGCTCGAATATGCAACGTCAGGCCGTGCCGACCTTACGTGCCGAGAAGCCACT
>JADFPU010000164.1 GCA_022562175.1 Pseudomonadota bacterium
GGCCGCTGTTTACGCCATTGAGGAATTGGAAGAAACCGCAAAGCTCTATTTGCTCCTGCACGGTGCCAACCCAAGATGTCTCACAGAGGAACAAATTACGGAATTGAAAACATGATAAAAACGAAGGAGGGGACTATGCTGAAATTTTCAGCAAACATTTCCACCATGTTTGTAGAATTTGAATATTTAGAAAGATATGCTGCGGCGGCAAAAGCGGGATTCAAGATGATCGAGTGCCAATTCCCTTATGACTTTGCTGCAAACGTGCATCAGGAACACCTGCAAGCCCATCAACTTGAATTACTCTTGCTCAACTCCCCTCCCGGCGATTTTCAAAAAGGAGAACGGGGATTGGCCGCATTGCCGGGAAGAGAAAATGAATTCAAAGAAAGCATTCAGCAAGCTCTGGAATATGCCTGCGTTTTGAATTGTGACAAACTGCATGTGATGGCCGGTGTTTCCAAAAATAAATTTCCATTGGAAAAACAGGCAGAAGTTTACCTCGAGAACATTAAATATGCCGCAGAGGAAGCCGCCAGACAAAATCGCACCATCCTGATCGAACCGGTCAACACATTTGATGTCCCCGGTTATTTTTTGAATACCCCAAAACAGGCCATGGCTTTTCTGGAAACAATTGATTTGCCCAATGTCCGCTTGCAATTCGATGTGTACCATTGTCAGAAGATGGTCGGTCATTTGGAATATCACATTCGTAAATATTTTCATGCCATTGATCATCTTCAAATTTCGGCGCTTCCGAACCGTAACGAACCGGATCAGGGTGAAATTAATTTTCCGTACATTTTTTCTCTGTTGGAAGAACTCGGCTATCAAGGATGGGTCGGTTGTGAATACACGCCGCGAGGCAGTACGTTGGAGGGGCTTGGCTGGTTAAACAGAGTAGCTAGAACAGAGGATCGGGTATTATTAATAATTAAGATTGTATCAATCATAGCTATTATATGCGGGGTTATCGGTCTTAATCTTAGCGGTGTGCACGAAGCGACCTGATTCAATTATTAGCAATAGCGTTTACTCTTTAACGTAACATAAGTCAGGTTAAATCAAATTCCGGATCAGATATAAAATATTGGTTGTCATTATTCTCAACTGTGAGAATGGTTTGTCGAATTATTGTTGTGTCTGTCGCAAAAAATAAAACTGCTAAACATACGTTCCCACATCATATGTTTAAACTTATAGTCTGATAGATAAACCCTGTCGGGAATCTCATCATGTTTCAACCCGAAGGTCAGTACATTTACGAAGATAATGCTATGCAAGAACAAGTTAAGGTCGTTAGAAACGGCGGAGTGCTCGAGATTACCCTCGACAATCCCAAGGTAAATGCCATTGACATTACTATTAGCCAGAAACTTGGAGAAGCTTTTGTAACACTGCGCGATGATCCGGAACTCTCCGTTGCCATCATTACCAGTGCAGGCGAGAGAATCTTTTCCGCCGGCTGGGACCTCAAGGCAGTCAATGCCGGAGAGATGCAGACAGACAATTGGTGGGAAGACGATTATGGCCCCGGTGGATTCGCTGGTTTAACCGAGTGATGGGATTTGAACAAACCAGTGATAGCAGCAGTAAACGGAATTGTTATGGGTGGCGGTGTCGAACTGGTGCTGGCCTGTGATCTGATTATCGCTGCCGATCATGTTGAATTCACCCTGCCTGAATTGCCTCTCGGAATCATACCCGACGCTGGTGCAATACAGCGTCTTGCCCGCCGCCTGCCCTATAATAAAGCAATGGAAATGTTTCTCCTGGGGCAGCGCATGACAGCGGCCGAGGCTGCAAGTTATAGCCTGGTGAATAAGGTTGTCCCCCTGGATCAGCTTATGGATACGGCCAGGGCCTGGGCAAATCAGCTGACAGAGGTTGCTCCTCTTGCTTTGCAATCGGTCAAGGAGCTGTTGCGTGCCATCGAAGGTGACACCATCGAACAAGCATTCCAGACTATACGTTCTGCGAATTTGCCGATTTACCGGCAACTGCTGAAGTCAGAAGATGCACAAGAGGGTGTGAACGCTTTTGTCGAGAAACGCGAAGCAAAGTTTAAAGGTAGCTAGTACTCCGTCCGAGAATAGAACGAATTAGGCGTTATGACTGAAAAACTCGATCTTATTGCCCCACAAGATGTTCGCCGGATAGCCTGTATCGGGGCCGGTCCCATTGGCGCCGGATGGGCCGCTTCCTTTCTTGCCCGAGGCTATCATGTCACCGCTTATCTGCATGAGCCTGCCGAAGAATCTTCATTACGTGCCTTGATTGACAACGCATGGATCAGCCTGGAGTCACTCGGATTATCGGAAGGTGCATCGCTGGATAACCTTCAATGTACGAACGATCTAGCTGCTGCTGTCGCCAATATTGATTTTATCCAGGAAAGTGCACCCGAAAATCTTGAAATCAAGCAGGCACTTTTTGCCAGGCTCGATGAGCTTACAGCACCCAATGTCATAATTGCATCAAGCACCTCGGGTCTGCCTATGACCGAGATACAGGCCGTTTGTACAAATCCGCAGCGAATGGTGGTGGGGCATCCATTTAACCCGCCCTATCTGCTGCCCCTGGTTGAGATTGTCAAAGGCGTCAATACTGCGCCGGAGACAGTACAGTGGTTGGTGGATTTTTATAAATCTGCGGGCAAAGCACCACTTGTTTTATCCAGGGAGATACCCGGTTTTATTGCCACGCGATTACAGGAGGCTATTTGGCGTGAAGCCCTGCACATGGTTGCCAACGATGAAGCAACGGTGGAGGAAATTGATTTTGCCATCGTCAACGGCCCGGGCCCACGCTGGGCACTGATGGGGCCTTGCATGACCTTTCATATAGGTGGGGGTGAAGGTGGCATGGCATCCAATCTGGATCAATTTGGTCCGGCATTGAAACTACCCTGGACGCGCCTGGAAGCACCTGAATTGACCCCGGAACTACGTCAACGCATGGTAGAAGGTTGTCGCCGTGAGGCGGGTGATCGTGATTACACAACCCTGAACCGCGAACGGGATCTTGGCCTGGTCGCCATTACCAAGGCATTGAAAACACGCGCATAATTCGAAAGTGAGAGTAAAAAGATCAGCCTGATTCTATTCCACATTAATTCTGTTCCGGTTGCGGCATTTGGGCCGCCGCATCAGATCTTAATGATTTCGTCAATGAGACGGCCATGCCTACACCAACTAACAGCAAAGGCAAAGTGACAATAAGAACTCCTGACCGAATGATTTGCAGCCCACCGACATACATAATCAATACAGGCAACAGTCCCAACAAAACAGCCCAGAACAGGCAGTGCCAGCGGGCGGGATTGTCGCCCGCTTTCAATTCTGCTGTGGCCGCCGAGGCCAATGTATAGGACATAGAATCATAGAGCGTAGCCGAAGAGATAATACTTACCAGTACATACACTGCGAGCACCAAACTACCCAAAGGCAGCGTTGCAAGAACTTTAGCAAGGGTAATATACATGCCGTGATCGGTCATGCTGCCAGTTACCGACATAATGTTTTCCAGTTCCAGGAATAACGAATAATTGCCAAGCACAAAGTAGAACATCCAACAACCAAGGCTACCGAAAAATATCATCGAGAGAATAACCTGGCGTATGGTGCGACCACGGGATATGCGCGTCACAAAAATACCGACGGGGAGTGCAAAAGCAACCCACCACGCCCAATAAAAAATAGTCCATTTATCCACGAAGTCGGTTTTATTGATCGGATCGGTCCAGGTCATCATACGGACAAAATTCACCAGCATGAATCCCAGGGTGTCTGTACTCATCTTCAGAATAAACAGCGTGGGACCGACAATCAGAATAAACGCCAGCATAGCTAAAATTAAATAGACATTGATTGTACTCAGCCGCTTGATTCCTTTCTCTATGCCTAAATAGACACTTATTGCAAACAGCCCGATGCAGAGGATTATTACCGCTAATTGCAGGGTAAAGGATGTCTCTATATTCACGAGTTCTGCAAAACTCGCGGCAATAGAAGGCGCTGTCATAGCCAGCGACGTTCCCGCCCCGCCCAGTAATGCAATCATAACGGCCAGATCAACCAGCCGGCCTATTATACTGTTCTCGCCGGATGGCCCGAGAATGGCATGCAGGGAGGTGCTGGCCCGCAGATGGTGTACACGTTTGACATAAAAGGGATAGGCTATAGCGATGGTGGGCAGGGCATAAAAACACCAGGCGGTAATCCCCCAATGAAAAGGACCATAGGATGTCGCCCATTCAATGGCTTCTGTTGACCGAGGCTCAACGCCATAAGGCGGTGAGTCGTAATAATAGGCCCATTCGACTCCGGACCATACCAGCAGCGTCGCGCCGGTACCTGCGCAAAACAACATTCCTACCCATGAAAAAGTAGAAAAATCAGGCTTTTCACCGCCAAGACGAATCCGGCCATAAGGTCCACAGCATAACCAGCCCAGAAACACAATCGAAGCGATACCAAACCATTGATAAAAAATACCCAGGTTAGATGCTATCCAGTTATACAGATCTGATACAAACGAACCTGCACGTTCCGGCATTAATCCCAGGGGAATACAAACAGCCACTGCTATAAATGAAGCAGAAAAAAATAGGACACGATCAATTTTTGGCCCTTGCATCAGGTGCTCCCCCGGGTCTTAACCAGTGTATTTCAGGATTTGGAATAGAGATGTGGTTATTTGTTTATTCTTAATCTACATGTATTAGAGTCAGTACATCAGGAACTACGCAACTCCAGTATTTCTCTTGCTTCGTCGGGGCTTGCTACACGGGAACCAAGACGTTCTATAATTTCCACTGCGCGCTCAACTAATTGCGCATTAGTTGCCAGCACCCCTTTGTCCAGATACAGATTGTCTTCAAGTCCGACACGTACATTACCACCCAGTAAAACCGCCTGCGCAACCATTGGCATTTCCATGCGCGAAATTCCAAAACCGGCCCAGTTTGAACCTGGCGGAAGAGCATTGCGCAGCGCAAGCATACTTTCGCTATTTGCAGGCGCGCCCCAGGGAATGCCGAGACAGATCTGGAATAATGGCGGGCTGTCAATCAAACCCTCGTCAATCAGTTGTTGGGCAAACCAGATCTGACCAAGGTCAAACACTTCCAACTCCGGCTTGACACCCCAGTCCTTGACCATTTTAGCCATGGTCTTCAAATACTGTGGTGTGCTAATGTAAATTTCGTTATCGCCGAAATTCATCGTGCCACAATCCAGGCTGCAGATATCGGGTCTTAACAATTCGACATGGGCCAACCGTTCCTCGGGGCCTACCATGTCAGTATCCGGTCCGGGCAGGCTCGGATCGACGCTACCGGGGAACCACCCCCCACCCATACCGCCAGTAAGATTGATAATGACATCCGTGTCGCTGGCGCGCACACGTTCCACCGATTCACGAAACAATTCGACATCTCGCGAGCCTTTACTGGTTTTCGGATCACGTACGTGGATATGAGCAACTGCCGCACCGGCCTTTGCTGCCGAGATTACGGCATCCGCAACCTGCTCGGGTGTCACCGGTATATCCGGGTGTTTAGCGATCATGTCGCCGGCGCCGGTAACGGCACAAGTAATAATGACATTCTTGTTCATATTCACCTCTATCGTTTGTCATGAACTACACTACTTCAGGTATACATCATATAGATGTATAATTATATCTATTAACATAAATTATGGAATCATTAATTTTTTTGACTGTAACCTTTTAAAATTAATGCTTTTATCGCGGAACAAAACTCCATGCGTAAGTGCAGGGAGATTCAATATGCAGGAATCATAATGGCTGACAGTATTTTTAATAAGCGGCGCTGGAAGCGAAAGGCCTCTGAACTTGTCGCCGAGGACATTGCTAATCATATTATTGCTGAGGACATCTCGGAGGGTACGGTCCTTACCGGCGAAAAAGAAATGATTAAAAGCTACGGTGTAGGTCGAAATACCGTCCGCGAAGCACTCCGTTTACTTGAGGCACGTGGCGTCATCATCATCAAGACGGGGCCCGGCGGTGGTCCCGTTGTGCGCCGGCCACGCAACGACGACCTGAGTGAATCCCTGACATTAATACTCCAGTTCGCAAATGCTTCTCTTGCCGATGTGCTCAAGGCACGTGAATCACTTGAACCTATACTGGCGCAGTTAGCCGCGAAAGAGATCACAAAAGACCAACTAGATGAACTGGACGGTACAAATATTGCC
>JADFPU010000165.1 GCA_022562175.1 Pseudomonadota bacterium
GATAACATCAAGCAGAGATGGGATAGGAGTGCGCTATTCTTCTTTAGGTTTGCGATGATCGAATCCTTCCTTATTCATTCTGCCGTGCATATGATCATGTCTTTTCTGCATCATTTCCTCGAAATGTTGTAATTGTTCATCATTGAGGATAGTTGAAAGGCGTTGTTTCGTGTCATTGTAAATGGCTTCCATTTTTGGCCTTGCCTGTTCATGCATCTCCTTCATGACAGCACGATGTTTTTCATGCTGGCCCTTCATTATATTCTTAAAGGCCTCTAGCTGGTCGTCTGACAGTTGTAGTTTCTGTATTAATCGCTCTATGTGCTGACCGTGCTTTTCCATACGTTGGCCTTTATGTCCATGTTCAGCAAATGCAGGTTGAACGAATATGAATGCCGTTATAAATAATGTAACTAATAATTTCATATTTCTCTCCTTAGTAATGGTGTTTGCCTACTGTTGTTAGATAACAATTTTATTAAATAATTGCGCAACAATTATGCAAGAAATGTGAAAGATTGTTTATCGGAGTGGCTATAATTCGTATTTTGCCCTACTAATCTCTTCATGCAGACAGAAAACTTCATGCAATTATTCTGAATGAAATGAACTTCGGGATCAAATATAAACTTCTCGTGACGTTTTTCGCCGCGACGGTTGCCGTTGTAGGCTGCATGTTATTCCTGATGTACTGGAGTTTCGAGCGCGGTTTTTTACAGTATGTTAATACAGTCGAACAGGAGGTGCATGATAATCTGATTACAAGCCTGGTTGATGCATACAAAAAACAGGCTGGTTGGGAGTTTTTGCTAGATAATCGCCAGCTTTGGCGCGAGTTACAAATATCCAGTATGCTGAAGTCGGAGAGTGTCCGCAAACATCTTGGCAGAAGTGCCGATTCGTCAAATCTGTTGCAGGCGCCTCATCTGGGAGGCTATGCTCCGGATGGTCACCAATCGCCACAACACGAATGGTACAGGCGCCACCAGCAAAGATTAGCAGAGGCGATGCCAGGGATGGCTCGTGGCAGTTTTCGTTTCAGATCGCGACTGGCATTACTGGATAAAGATGAAAATATTGTAGTCGGACGCATAAAAGACCGGCAAGGCATAAAATTAAAACCGATAAAACTGGGCGATGAACTTGTTGGTTACCTGGCCGCACGTCCAAGGAAAGAATTATACGATATACATGAACTTCGTTTTACGCAAAAACAGGGGCGCACCTTTTCATTGATCGCGTTGTTCACGATCATCATCGCTACCCTTGTTATCTTGCCACTGTCGCGGAACCTGGTGAGGCCGATTAAAAAGGTCACCAGTGCCACGCGTGAACTGGCTTCCGGCAACTATGATGTAAGGATAACTGTTAGCTCGAATGATGAAATCGGCCAGTTATCGAAAGATTTTAATACACTCGCCAATACACTGAAAAAGAATGAAACTGTCAGGCAACAATGGATTGCTGATATTTCACACGAGCTAAGAACACCGCTTTCTATTCTACGGGGCGAGATTGAGTCCTTACAGGATGGTGTGCGGGATGTTACGCCAGAAAGGCTGGCGTCCCTGCATTCTGAAGTGATGAATCTTGGCAAGCTAACGGATGACCTTTACGAATTATCGCTATCAGATATCGGTGCACTCAGCTATCGCAAACAAAGTCTTGATTTGGGGGAAGCACTCACTGTATCACTGCAAAATTTGCAAGCTGAGTTTTCAGCCAAGCATATAAGTGTAAGCATTGAAACAGAGATACAGGCTCAGATCAGGGTCTTTGCCGACCCTGTCAGGTTGCGACAGTTATTCACAAATTTATATACAAATTCCTTGAGATATACCCGTGAAGACGGAGAGTTAAAGATAGTTGTGCAGGTTCAGGACGACACAGTTACGATTGATTTTATGGATTCTGCAGCCGCTGTCACGGCTGATGACTTGCCACGTTTATTTGAACGACTCTACCGGGTGGATAGCTCACGTAATCGTCTTGCAGGTGGTGCCGGCCTTGGATTGTCTATTTGCAAGAATATTGTTGAGGCCCACGATGGTGAGATCAGTGCACAACCATCACCCCTGGGCGGCCTCTGGATCAGGATTGAATTGCCGCGAGAGAGTTGAACGATGACTGTAGATAAGAAATTAATATTGATTGTTGAAGACGAGCCAAGCCTGGCGGACTTACTGAAAGATTATCTGCAACAGTCAGACTATCTGACGCAAATTGTGCCTGATGGTCTGCAAGTAATACAGACGGTGAAGCAGTGCAATCCCGCGCTTATCCTGCTGGATATTATGCTGCCTGGTAAGGACGGTATAACAATTTGTCGGGAGATCCGTGAGTTTTCAACTGTGCCGATTATTATGGTGACGGCCAGGGTCGAGGAAATCGACCGCTTGCTCGGACTCGAGCTGGGTGCCGATGATTATATCTGTAAGCCCTTCAGCCCGCGCGAACTTGTCGCCCGGGTAAAGGCCGTCCTGCGTCGCAGTGCGATAGATTACATAGATCCGCCGAGCGGCCTTAAACTTGATGAAAAGCGCCTGAAAGCGGAATTACAAGGGTCAGACCTTGACCTTACCGTGGTTGAATTTCAATTGTTAAAGATCCTGTCATCTGAGCCAGGCCGGATATACTCACGTGAGCAACTTATGGACCGTATATATGATGATCACAGGGTTGTCAGCGATCGAACTATCGATAGCCATATAAAAAAGCTACGCAAAAAGATCGTAAGCGTCGCTTCCAGTGAAGAATTGATCCACTCTGTTTATGGTGCCGGATATAAATTCGAACAAAAATCCTGAACCATTCCCGCCGCGCCTGTATAAGGAAAACTTCCTCATTTGTTGCATAATTATCACGCAATTTTTATTAAATCCTTGCCTCTAAGCAAATAACACAATCGTATTAAATGCACTTGTCAATATCAGCAGACGAGGAGGATATAAAATGCGACGGCCAATTTGTAGCAAGGTTAAAAATATTACGGTTATTCTAAGCCTGGCAATGCTTGCTTCTTCCGGCATGGCCCAAGCCAGTCATCAGCATCATAAACGGTCGCGACACAAATCGAGCCATTCATATCACTACGGATATTTTTCGCATTATATCTATCCAGTGATACATAGGCGCCATAGCTCACATGCCGGTTATCTGCCTCTATATATTAGCGGGTTGCATTATTTTTACCACAGCGGTAGCTACTATCGACACCATCATAATAATTATGTTGCAGTCGATGCGCCGGTAAGGACGACGGCGCAGGCGACTACCGTTACCGATACAACTGCGAGTCAACATATATTTGTATACCCGCAGCAGGGACAATCTGCTGAGCAAGTAGACATGGACCGCTTTGAATGTCATCTATGGGCTGTCGAACAATCAGGATTCGACCCGAGCCGTGATGCAGGAAATTCTTCAAGCTACAGGCGTGCATCCAGTGCATGTCTGACAGGACGAGGTTATACCGCCAGGTAATTTCAGCCCGGCAAATGTCTGGTTAACAGGAGACTACTTATGAAATTATTAATACTATCTTTATTATTTATATTGACCAATACGGTTGTAGCAGCAACCGATCTCTATATTTATCCTAATGATGGTCAGTCTCAGGAGAAACAGAGACTCGACAGGTTTCAGTGTCATGTCTGGGCTGCTCAGCAAAGCGGATTTGATCCCACTAGCTACCGGGTTCCACAGCCTGTTCAACACACATCAAGGCCACCAGGGCAGCATGTGCATCATCACACAATTAATCCTGTAACAGCTGCAGCAGGAGGTGCCGCACTCGGCGCTGTTGGTGGTGCAATCGCTGGTAATGCCGGCAAGGGTGCGGCTATTGGTGCTGGTGTGGGTGCATTGGCTGGTGCATTTCACACGCTCACTCATCACTCCCGTGAAAGAGAACGCATTGAACACGAGCAAAAACAGTATGCCATTACGCAGGCACAACAAGCGGCGGAAGTTGGGCAATTACGTAATGATTACAATCGGGCCATCAGTGCTTGCCTGGAGGGACGTGGCTATACCGTTAAATGACCAGCAATACCCGGCAGTACAGGGGGAGTTCATGCCCCGGTTTGTAGAATTGGATAAGCGTTATATACTGGACAGATGGGCCAATACACTACTCCGCGTCCTGATAAACGACAGTTCGCATCATTCAAGGATTTTTATCCGTTTTATTTAAACGAACACCGCAATAGAGTTTGCAGACGCCTGCATGTTGTCGGTTTGTTTCTGGTGCTGGTATTGTTGCTGTATATTTTCTTGAGTCGGCACTGGCTTTTAATATTACTGGTGCCTGTGGTTGGCTATGGCTTTGCATGGACTGGCCACTTCTTTTTTGAGAAGAACAAGCCTGCAACCTTTGTTCACCCACTTTACAGCTTTATCGGTGATTGGGTCATGTTCAAGGATATAATGCTCAAAAAAATAAAATTTTAATGGGTCCTTCTGTTACTTGGGAAGATGTCGCCTGATTCATATCCATATAGGTGTGTGCTGCATGGATGCAGCGTTGACGAAGCTAAGGACCTCGGTGCCCCTTGAGGGTATGCAAAAGTCCAGAGCTTGCCCTGGACTTGATCCAGGGAGGGACTTATTCAGAGCTTCCTGAAAATTAAAAAAGCCTATTCCTCGTCCGCCAGATCAGGCAAGGAATAAGCTGTAGCTTGCTGTAGCTTGCACAGGTAAATAAGGCCACCATGTGGTCGATTAATGTTTGCCACATGGTAAATGTATTCAAACAATTCATCGGACAGATCTGCACGGACAACAACATTCAGTATTTCCTTTTCTGTCTGTTCACCCACACCACGATAAGCCAGGGGTGTGAGTTTGCCCATGCCTCTTGCAGAATCAACATTGGCGGTGATGATGCCTTTCTCTGTTTTAAGATCCCTGACAACGCCCATTGCCACACCCTTGGGCAATATGCAGGTGATGAGTTTGTAATTGTTTTTTTCAAGCATGAGATTCAGTGATCTGCTGATGGTGCTAGCGGGCCAGTTTCTCGGCAAGCTCTTGAGGAATATATGTGCCTGCTTTCTCAAGCTGGGTCACGTAAATGAAACCCATTCCGGGTGTGTCCAGATTGCCGGCGATGTACATCCGCTCAAAAACGCGGTCAACCTGATCGATCGCAACAACAATACTGATGACTTCCTTTTCAACATCGACGGCGAGCCCCAGTATACCAAGACGCTCACGCACACCTTCGCCCTTGGCATACTAGACTGTCGCTCCCTGTGCACCTGCCTCTTGTGCGGCATGTACGATTGCATCAGCCATGCCTCGCTGGACAATACCGGTAATCAGCGAAACGTCTGTGAGGACGACGATTTCTTGTTTGCTCATAGCGATGTTGCCTCAGGTTCGGGTGATTGAAAATCTGATTCATCGGATTTGTGTCTGCGTTTTATTTTCCACTGCACCCATAGTCCTGTGCTCAGGACGGCTAATATCGGGCAGATAGACGCCATGGAAAGAATACCAAAGCCCTCAATAGCACCCACTGCATTACCGAAGCCCAGGCCCATCGCCAATACCAATGGTACGGTAACAGGTCCGGTGGTGACGCCGGCACTGTCCCAGGCGATATTGACGAATTCTTCAGTCGATAGTGTGGTCAGGATCAGTGCCGCTGTATAGCCGGGGATGAGTAGCCAGGCGATGGGTATTGCAAAGATAATCTTCATAACGCCGATGGTGATACCACAACCTACGCCAAACGAAACCGCGTACATGAGCATTGATTTTTTGAATGCACCATTGGTCAGGTTTTCAACCGTCAGGCCAAGTGCATTCAGTGCTGGTTCGGCCAACGTTGCACCAAAACCCAGGAACCAGGCAAACAGGGCGGCAATGCTGATACCCAGTGTAATTGAATAAAGTGGTGAGCCGCTAACATGCTCAAGCTGTGTGAATGCCGCCGGTACCAGACCGCCGGACTGCCCGCCCAGTTTGGCCAGGCCATAACTTAATCCGAGACTGAAAATAATCATGCCCAGTACACATAGCGATATGCCATATATTGTGGCAACCCGGTTGTGGATGTTTTCATGCAAGACAAACTTCATTACCAGATAGAGAAAAATTATAAGCGGGACGATTGCCCTGATGACCATTATCACCTAAAGTCACGGGGTCTTGTCATACCATGCCACAACACTGATGGCTTCGGTTATTGCCGCCGCGTTGCTGATAATTTCT
>JADFPU010000166.1 GCA_022562175.1 Pseudomonadota bacterium
TATCTTCATTCCCCTTTGCTCCTGGATTCCCGCTAAGCTTGTGCCCAGCTTGACTGGGTAAGTATACGGGAATGACGATTGTTTTTAGTTGCTGGTCAAATATGAACATAGCATCGATCTAGTCTGGGACAAGTTTAATCCCTTGTTTTTAGTACCGTTTCTATCTCAATTCCTTTTGCGACACCCACAGATTCTGCGCAAGAGCCATTTTTATATATGTAGCTTGAATTATTTTTACCCACTCATAAGTAGTTCTCTGTTGTTATATTATTAATGTTGCAGCAAACTGTTACACAGAGCATCCGGCAATATTTCCGGGAAACATCTATGATTTATCGACGATTAACAACACTAGCTGCTAGCCGTGCTGATTAATTATTGATAGAAATATCAAATAGACTATTCATTATTCAGGATCAGACATTTGAGCGAAAATAAACTTAATATTGACTGGGTTGTCTTTGTCAGCACTATTTCAGTGGTGGTCGGTGTATGTATCCCGTTAGTATTGGCTCCGGAGTGGGGATCGAGAATTGTAAATAGTGCATTAGAATTTGTCACCCATAAATTCGGTGTCCTGTATATCTGGATCAGCATAGCCACGCTCATATTTCTTATCTGGCTAGCCGTAAGCCGCTATGGGGCACTTCGATTAGGCGATGAAAATGAACCTCCACAGTTTTCAAACTTTAGCTGGGCTTCAATGATTTTTTGCGCGGGCATCGGTTCATCTTTAATCTACTGGGCTACAATCGAATGGGCATTCTATTACTCCAAACCACCTTTAAATCTGGAGCCAGGAACCACGGAGGCAATTGAGTGGATAGCAAGCTATGGCATCTTTCATTGGGGTTTTACCGGCTGGGCTCTGTATTGTTTACCTGCAGTTGCATTAAGTTATGCCTATCATGTTCGCGGCATACCCTATCTAAGAATCAGCGCTGCATGCGAGACAGTACTTGGTAAACAAATGACAGGACCGATTGGTCGTTGCATTGATATTTTTGTGATGGTGGGATTAATTGGCGCCGCTGCAACGAGTTTAGGTTTTTCTACTCCTGTGATATCTGCTGTAATGAGTCAATTTTCAGGCATTCAGGAATCCTTCGCAATGACGTTCTTCATTTTATTAATCTTATCAATTCTGTTTGCGTTAAGTGTTTATATTGGCATAGAGAAAGGTATTAAGAGATTAAGTAATATAAATACGATTCTTGCTTTGGGATTACTGGTTTTCATTTTAATTGCCGGGCCAACCGTATTTATATTAAAGTTAGGCACTAACAGTTTAGGTCATATTTTTCAAAATTATATCAAAATGAGTACCTGGACTGATCCTGTATCTAGTAGTGGATTCGTTGAATCCTGGACGATATTTTATTGGGCATGGTGGATAGCGCTCGGCCCTTACGTTGGAATATTTGTTACCAAAATATCGCGTGGACGTACAATCCGTGAGTTGATTTTTGGCATGCTTGGTTATGGATCTCTGGGTTGTGCAATATTCTTCATTGTGCTTGGAAATTATGCCTTGTATCTGGAACTTAATGAGCTGCTTCCTGTAGTCCAGATTGTAGAAAAACAAAGCCCGGAGATCGCAATAGCTAAAATTATTTCAACATTACCATTTGGTTACTGGATATTGCCAGTGGTTGGTATTATTGCATTAATCTTCAGTGCAACGACCTATGATTCCGCGTCTTATACACTTGCGGCAGGAGCAACCAGAAATTTAACAGCAAAAGAACACCCGGCCAGGTGGCATCGGGTGTTCTGGGCATTTGCATTAAGTATAACCCCTATAACTTTACTATTTCTTGGAGGACTTAAAACACTCCAGAGCGCAACGGTAATCGTCTCCTTGCCATTGATGTTTATATTTGTGCTTATGGCTATTTCCCTGCTCCGATCACTACAGCAAGATAGACGTGTTTGATAAACAGATATCAGAAATAAATTACTCATGAATAATAAATTAGAGACAATTCCATTTACAATAATTGGACCGCGTGTAAGGAAATCGCCTTTTTTTGAATCTACACGCAAGTATGGATGCAAGGCTTATACCGTCTATAACCATATGTATATGCCTTTATACTATGAAGATCCTGTTAGTGATTACTGGAATCTATTAGAACATGTAACAGTTTGGGATGTGGCATGTCAAAGGCAGATGGAGATTACCGGCCCCGATGCTTTTCGGTTATCGCAATATCTTACTCCAAGGAATTTATCAAAGTGTGAGATTGGACAATGTATGTATACATCGATCGTCGATGAAAATGGTTGCATGTTAAACGATCCCGTTTTGATTAGATTAGCCGAGAATCATTTTTGGTTTTCACTTGCAGACAGTGATATTTTATTGTGGGCAAAAGGTATAGCTCATAATATGAATTTACAAGTTTCTATTTCTGAGCCTTTTGTATCGCCATTGGCTGTTCAGGGACCGAAGGCAGAAGTTGTAATGGTAGATTTATTTGGCGATTGGATAGAACAACTTCGCTTTTTCCGGTCTCGTGAAACCGAGTTAAATGGTATTCCATTAATTGTTGCCCGAACAGGCTGGAGTAAACAGGATGGGTTTGAATTGTATTTACGTGAGAGCAGGCATGGGGACGAATTATGGGAGCAGATTATGGCGGCAGGCAAACCATATAATATAACTCCAGGTGCACCTTCAACAATAGAAAGGATTGAAAGTGGCTTGTTATCATATGGTGCAGATATGGACATGACGAATAATCCTTTTGAGATTGGTCTTGATAAATATGTTGATTTAGACCAGGAAGCGGATTTCATTGGTAAGGATGCTTTAATAAAGATTCGTAAGGAAGGCGTGAAGCAAAAACTGGTAGGCCTGGAATTATTTACAGAACCAATGATGAGAAATGAGAATCGATGGACAGTTATAAAGGATAATAAAAATTGTGGCACTGTCAGAAGTGCTACTTATTCACCAAGGCTTAAAAAGAATATTGCCCTGGCTATGGTTCCTATTGAATTCGCTGACGATGGTAATAAGTTGAATGTAGAAACCCCTTCACAATTTGTTGAAGCCGAAGTTGTACAGATGCCATTTTCCTGAAAAAATTAATATTCATAATTGTCAGGATTATATGTTAACTGTTTTAGATAGCATCAGTTTAAAATTCACTGCAGGGGGTTAATATGCATGGATTGATGATGAATTCTCCATTAACAATTACATCGATCATGAAACACGCTGATCGAAATCATCCCGACTCAGAAATCGTATCCGTTACCGTAGACAACCCTCGCCACAGATATACGTACAGAGAAGCATTTATACGTACAAGAAAACTTGCCTGTGCGCTATCTCAGTACGGCATCAAACCTGATGATCGAATAGGCACTCTGGCCTGGAATGACTATCGTCATTTTGAGCTATATTATGCGGTGTCTGGTGTTGGTGCGATTACTCACATGATTAATCCCCGCTTGTCCCATGATCAGATCACTTTCATTATTAATCATGCTGAAGACAGATTGATTTTTGTCGATCCTCTGATTGTGCCTGTGCTGGAGAAAATCATAGATGCTATTAAAAATGTAGAATTATTTGTTATCTTGACAGACATGGCGCACATGCCGGAGACCTCTCTTGTTAATGTCAGGTGTTATGAGTCATTCATAGGAGATGGGGCTGAAGATTTTGAATGGCCGGAATTTGACGAGAATACAGCCAGCAGTTTGTGTTACACATCCGGCACAACAGGTAATCCAAAAGGGGTTTTATATAGTCATCGCGCCATAGTGCTGCATTCACTGGCTGAAATTGCCCCGGATGTTTTTAACCTTTCTATTCGAGAGGTAATAATGCCTGTCGTTCCCATGTTTCATGTCAATGCCTGGGGCATTCCATATGCGGCCCCAATAGTAGGGGCGAAACTGGTTTTCCCCGGTGCAAAGATGGGCGATGGAGAGACACTGCAGGCATTAATCGAGGAAGAAGGCGTGACGCTTTCCGCAGGTGTGCCAACTGTATGGTTAATGTTATTAAATTATCTCGAGAAATCAGCTAAAACAGTAGCAAGCTTACGTAGAGTAATTATCGGTGGTGCTGCCTGTCCTTTATCGATCCTGATTGATTTTAGAGAAAAATATGACGTTACTGTACACCAGGCATGGGGAATGACGGAAATGACTCCGTTAGGCACAGTGAATACTCTCAAGCCGGGAATGGAGAACATACCTGCAGATGAACTGAATCAATTAAAACTCAAACAGGGCAGATTTGTTTACGGAGTTGAAATGAAGATCATTGATGACGATAACAAAGAACAGCCATGGGATGGTTTGTCGCCGGGCCTGCTAAAAGTCAGAGGGCCATGGATAAGCAGTAATTATTACAAAAAGGAAGATGACGATGACACGTTTGATAAAGATGGTTGGTTCAGCACGGGTGATATTGCAACAATAGATGAAAATGGCTTTATGCAGATTACTGATCGCTCTAAAGATGTGATTAAATCCGGTGGAGAATGGATAAGCTCGATCGAATTGGAGAATATCGCGACAGGGCATCCGACTATTTCAGAAGCCGCAGTAATAGGTATTAATCATCCAAAGTGGTCGGAAAGACCATTATTAATTGTTGTGCTGAAAGAAAACGAGGAAGTGGGCAAGGAAGAACTGCTAGCCTGGATGGCGGGGAAAGTCCCAAAATGGTGGCTGCCTGATGATGTGCTATTTGTAGATGAAATTCCACATACTGCAACCGGCAAGATTCAGAAAACGAAATTACGCAAGCTGTTTAAGGATTATAAATTTCCATCATCCTGATTCCAGTATTAAATTTTGGAGCAAATCAAGTGAAAATCCCTTTCGACTTTAATGATAAAACAGTTTTCATTATGGGTGGTACAAGTGGTATTAATCTGGGCATTGCCAAGGGTTTTGCAGAAAACGGTGCTAGTGTTGCTGTTGCAAGCAGATCGCAGGAAAAAGTTGATGCAGCGATAACAGAACTTTCTAAATCAGGCGCGGAAATAATAGGTTTCGCATCTGATGTTCGTGACGTGGAGACACTGCAGGCTGGTCTTGAAATGATTGCCGAAAAATTTGGTCATATTGATATATTGATTGCAGGACAGGCAGGGAATTTCCCGGCAAAGGCACTCGACATGTCGAGTAATGCTTTTAAGTCGGTAATGGATATTGACTTACAAGGTACATTTAATGTTTTGCGACATAGCTACCAGTATTTAACCAAACCGGGCGCCAGCATAATCAATATTTCTGCACCACAAGCATTTGTACCCATGGAATTACAAGTACATGTCTGTGCTGCCAAAGCTGGTGTTGACATGATCACTCGGGTGCTGGCTTTGGAGTGGGGAGGTGAAGGTATTCGGGTGAATTCCATTATACCCGGCCCAATAGAAGGAACAGTTGGAATGGAGCGTCTGGCACCGACTCCGGAACTGGAAAGTGCTTGTACTGATTCGATTCCACTGGGCCGTTGGGGTACAACGGAGGATATTGCTAATTGTGCAATGTTTCTCTCATCGCCATACGCTGATTACATTAATGGAGCTGTAATACCTGTTGACGGCGGTTGGTCTCTCGGTGGTGCTACGATTATGTCAAAGCATTTAATTAAAGCGATTAGTAAAAGTTGACCGCTACAGTACCAGCACGATCTTTACCGCGAGAAAAACATTGAACTTCTGATTGAATTTTTCTTATGGGGGATGAACTGTTCGCTCAGGGCGCCGAACTCGCTCGTATCGCCGGACACGGTGGCCTTGTCGTCACCGTGGACGAGTTCGGCAAGTTCCTCGAGCGAGCCGCCTGGCAGGGAGACACACCTGATGTGATCGCGGCTCAGTACCTCGCTGAGCTCGCGTCGAGCAGTAGCGATCCCGCCATCCTGTTCCTGGTCCTCGTGCACCAGGGATTCCAGCACTACGCCTCGTCGCTGTCGGCACAGCAGTGGGTCGAATGGGCGAAGGTGCAAGGCCGATTCCAACAGATCGACTTCACCGAGAGCCCCGAAGACTCGTACGACCTCATCGCCGAGGCACTACGCCACGCGTCGGGCGGCGATGCCCTCAATCCGAAGGTTGCCAGCTGGGCGAAGCGCGCATGGAAGGCGAACTCATCGTTGCGCCCGTTTCGCGAGCACGGGGACGAACGCTTCTGGACCCGCCTGTTCACCGACGCCTATCC
>JADFPU010000167.1 GCA_022562175.1 Pseudomonadota bacterium
GCCGCGCTATATCCTCATCCGGGACGTGCTGCGTGGTCCGCTCAAGTTCGCTACGGGAAAGCTGCTCGATAGGCGTGCTATTTTCCAGCTTGTCTGCTGCTGCTACACGCTTAACCAGCTCATATGTATTGGCATCAATAGTGCCGTTTTCATGCAATGCCTTCAGTAACGCCATCAGCGCATCATTACCGGCGTGGGCAAACACCGTGAAACTGCAAAGCAACAGCAACAAGCCACTTCGCAAAATTATCATTCTTTTATTCATCTATTAATTACCGGCTAATAATATGTTATATATTACATATTTAACTGATTATATCCGTGTATAATAACTACTTATATAAAAATTAAAATATGTTTTATAATGCATATATCATTTATCGAACATTGGATCTGCCATAAAGACAAGAATGAGGAAATTGACCTGGCGCTGTTTCGGCTGCTGCATGCCGTGCGCCGCGAAGGATCTCTGAAAAAAGCCGCTGACGCCGAAGGCCTCTCCTACCGGCATGCATGGGGCTTGATAAAAAAATGGGGCAATAATTTTAACACGCCACTAGTTAAGTTGGAGCGAGGTCGTGGTCGTGGGGCACAATTGACGCAGCTTGGAGACAAATTTATCTGGGCAGAACAATATCTCAATGAGAAAATTGGCCCGGCACTGGAATCTGTCACCACTGAAATAAACGCGGCCTTGGCAGAATTCATACGGCCGGGTAGTCATACCAGCATTAAAATGTTTGCCAGCCATGGCATGGCCATCAACCATTTACACGATTTATTGCGACAAGACTCGCGCTTCAATATTGACTTTCAGATTCGCGGCAGCCTGGAAGGACTGCGAAACCTGGCTAATGGCCAGTGTCAAATTGCCGGCTTCCATTTTCCTGAGCAACTCATCAGTGAGGCACTCGCGCCGTTATACAGCCAGTGGCTGACGCCAGCCAGGCACAGCCTGCTACAGGTTGCACGCCGGCAGCAAGGTATCATCGTCCAGCACGGTAATCCAAAAAATATTTCAGTACTGGCTGACCTGACAAAACGTTCGGTGCGCTTCATCAATCGCCAACGTGATTCGGGAACCCGGGCAATTTTTGACCAATTACTGCTGCGCTCAAAAATCGATACAAAACGGATAAAAGGCTACACTAATGAGGAATTTACCCATGTCGCGGTCGCCGCGATGATCGCCAGCGATGCTGCTGATGCGGGTTTTGGTATCAAGGCCGCCGCGTCCCAGTTTAAACTGGGTTTTCTGCCGGTGCTGGAAGAGTCCTATGTACTGGCCATCGATAATGCAATTGGCAGCACAATCACAAGAGAAATAAAAAGATTGTTAAGATCCCGGCAATTCAGGGAAAAGATCGGCAGATTAGCCGGTTACAATGTCAGTCAATCTGGCGGGGAATACACATTCGAACAACTGCTCGGTGATAATATCGAATAAACTGGCATTAACCATGCTTCCAGGTTTAGAGTATATAGAACAGGAACCTTGCCCCAGGCAGATATTAACGGAATTTTCTTAATGAAAATTAATTTAGAAATCGATATCACAGGCTTTCAGGAAGCACGTAAACTAAGATTGATTCTTGAGCATTATGCTCACTCTGATATTGCCGATAAAACTACGCATTTGTTTATTGAGTCATTATTACAGGAACTTGATGAATACCTTGCAAATCCCGAATTTGAAAAATTCAACCATAGCATAGAGCTTGACACTTCTTTCCTTGAGAGTGAGCCAAAGGGCAACAGCCTTCTCACAAAACTGTCCTCGCTACGGCGTATGCTCACTGGCCCGGGCAAGCACGAGCTGTTGTTGAGTAAACAACGCCAGGAACTGATAGAACGTGCGGAACGTGCGGAAATAATGGCATTTGAGGCCCTGTCGGAAACAGCGGATGTCGGCAGGCAGCGGGATGAAACCCTTAAAAAAGTGCACCAGCTTGAAGAGAAACTCAACGCTTTAAAACAAACAAGTTGAATCTACAAAGGAAAGTTGCTGGAAAATGGATTCGGGACAGTGTAACGTTGCCATCCCTTTGATGTAACAGTATTTTATGGGCAAAAAATTATATATAAAGACTTTCGGTTGTCAAATGAATGAATATGATTCCGCCAGGATGCGGGATGTGCTTGTGGATTCGCACCAGATGACCCTCACCGATGATCCCGCCAGCGCAGATGTGGTACTGTTAAACACGTGCTCTATCCGGGAGAAGGCGCAGGAGAAACTCTTTTCCGACCTCGGCCGATGGCGCATCCAGAAAGAAAAAAATCCCGATCTTGTGATCGGCGTCGGCGGTTGTGTCGCCAGCCAGGAGGGGCAGGCCATCATACAACGAGCGCCTTATGTTGATATGGTGTTTGGTCCACAGACACTGCATCGGTTGCCCGAGATGTATGACAAAGTTTGTAAAAATAATAATCCTGTCGTTGACATCTCATTCCCGGAAATAGAAAAATTCGACAATCTGCCCGAAGCAAAAGCAGACGGACCGACAGCTTTTGTTTCAATAATGGAAGGCTGTAGTAAATATTGTACATTTTGTGTCGTGCCTTATACCCGCGGCGAAGAGTTCAGTCGTCCCTTCGACGATGTACTGGCGGAAATTGTCGGCCTCGCTAAGCAGGGCGTCAGAGAGGTCAACCTTCTCGGCCAGAACGTCAATGCCTATCGGGTAAAAACATTTGATAATCAAGATGCGGATCTCGCGCTATTGATTGAATATGTCGCTGCTATCGACGGTATTGAGCGTATCCGTTATACCACATCTCATCCGCTGGAATTCAGTGACAAATTAATTGAAACTTATGCGCGCGTACCACAATTAGTCAGCCACCTGCATCTACCTGTTCAGAGCGGTTCAGATCGTATTCTTAGTTTAATGAAACGAGGTCATACGACGCTTGAATATAAGGCCAAAATACGCAAATTAAAAAACATAAGGCCGGGCATCAGTCTCTCATCAGATTTTATTGTCGGCTTCCCCGGCGAAACAGATCAGGATTTTCAGGCGACAATGGATCTTATCGCCGAGATTGGTTTTGACCACTCTTTCAGCTTCATCTATAGCAAACGCCCAGGAACACCGGCAGCAAGCCTGGCAGATGACACTTCTGTCGAAACAAAGCGTACGCGACTACAGATACTTCAATCCCGTATTAACCAGCTGGCGATGCAGATCAGTGAACAAATGCTAGGGTCTATCGAACGTATTCTGGTAGAAGGTCCTTCCCGTAAAGATCCGAATGAATTGGCTGGCCGTACTGAAAACAACCGTGTTGTTAATTTTACTGGTCGTAAAGATCTCATTGGTCAGTTTGTCGACGTTAAGATCAGCAAGGCCCTGCCGAATTCACTGCGTGGCGAACTGCTTTATAACGCTACGCAGGCGCCGGCCAAACTCAGTGAGCATGCCAGCCGTTAAGCCTTGGTTACCTCTCCCAACAACATCAAGCCGATTGCAATGGACGTTATATTAGAACCATTGGATAATGAACGCCTTGCCAACCTTTGTGGGCCGTTGGACGCACACCTGCGGCAAGTGGAAAGAAAGCTGGGGGTGGAAATAAACAATCGTGGCAACAAATTCCGGATCATTGGCACGCCTGCATCTGTTGAGACTACAAATCGTTTGCTGATCAACCTTTACCATTCTACGGAAAATGAAATCCTCTCAGCTGAACGTATCCATCTGTTCTTCCTGGATGCAGGTATCGACGAAGAGCCGGAACATGAAACTATAAATGAAGTCACGATAAAGACTAAACTCAGCGTCGTTAAGGGTCGCAGTCACAACCAGCGTCTGTATCTAAGAAACATACAAAGCCACGACATCAATTTCGGCATTGGCCCGGCAGGAACCGGCAAGACATACCTTGCTGTTGCCTGTGCAATCGCCGCATTGGAACAGGATCGAACCAGACGTATTGTACTTGTTCGACCTGCTGTTGAAGCAGGCGAAAAACTCGGTTTTTTGCCAGGCAATATGATGCAGAAAATCAATCCTTATTTGCGTCCCCTGTATGATGCCCTGTATGAAATGCTTGGTTTTGAGAAGGTTGCAAAATTGATCGAACGAAATATTATTGAAATCGCACCTCTCGCCTTCATGCGTGGTCGTACTCTCAATGAATCGTTTATCATCCTCGATGAAGCGCAAAATACTACCGTTGAACAAATGAAAATGTTTCTGACCCGGACGGGTTTTGGTTCGACAGCAGTTATTACCGGTGATATTACCCAGATAGATTTGCCGCAGGGGAAGTTATCAGGATTACGGCACATTATTGATATCCTGAATAAGGAAGAAGGTATAAGTTTTACCTTTTTTAATTCAAAAGATGTTGTACGACACCCGCTGGTTGTGCGTGTCCTGAATGCCTATGAGCGTCATGATAACGCCAACACAGGAGCAAACAATAAACAGGGATAAGTACTGGTGGCTGTTACTGTTGACATACAATTCGCGTATTCTGACGACAAATTGCCTGATATTGGTCTAATTAATAAATGGGTGAACGCTGTACTAATCGATTTAAAAAAAGATGCAGAGTTAACAATACGCATCGTTGACGAGACAGAAGCAAAAGAATTAAATGAACGCTGGAGTAAATCCAAAGGCGCGACCAATGTATTATCTTTTCCTGCCAATGATGCAACGGACATTTTGCCGGATCTTCTTGGAGATATTATTATCTGTGCGCCTGTAGTTGAGAGCGAAGCTACTCAGCAGAGCAAACCCCTTAAGGCACATTGGGCTCATATGATTATTCATGGCACTCTGCATTTATTAGGCTATGATCATATTAATGAAAATGATGCTAAAATAATGGAATCCATTGAGATCAACACCCTTGCCAGCCTTGGTTTTTTAAATCCCTACTCCTGATATTCATTTATGCATAAACCCAACACCAGTCAGATGTCCTGGTTAGCTCGCTTTAAAGATATATTTTCCAAAGTACCCAGAGACAGACAGGCGCTGATTGAGATCCTGCGTAGTTCCGAAAACCGAAACCTGCTGGATCCAGACGTACTGACCATGATCGAAGGCGCACTACAAGTCTCTGACATGAGGGTAAACGATATCATGGTTCCGCGGGTTCAAATGATATTTATCAAGAATAATGCCAGTCCTGATGAAATCGTTAAAATAGTTGTTCAGTCAGGTCACTCCAGGTTTCCTGTGATAGATAATGATGCAAACGATGTGCTCGGGATTCTGCTAGCCAAGGATCTGCTGTCTTATTTTACCGATACTAAAAAGGCCAGATTCGACATAAAAGATGTCATGCGTCCGGTCATTTTCATTCCCGAAAGCAAACGGCTAAACGTATTGTTGCAGGAATTCAGGGCAAATCGTAATCACATGGCTATTGTTGTCGATGAATACGGTATTGCCGGACTTGTCACAATAGAAGACGTAATCGAAGAGATTGTAGGAGAAATTGAGGATGAACATGATATTGTCGAAGAGGACAATATAAGGCAGCATGGGAAAAATCGTTATACCGTCCAGGCCCTCACCCCTATCGATGAATTTAACGAAAAATTTAATACTGATCTGAGTGACGATGAATATGACACCATAGGTGGTTTAATCATTAATGCCTTTGGGCACCTGCCAAAACGTGGTGAAAACATTGATTTTGCGGATTTTAATATAAAGGTCATCCGCTCAGATCAACGTCGCATACATTTACTAAGATTTGCCAGGGTTGAACAACAAAATGACGATCTGAGCTAGTTTAAAGAGTGTCTACGGAAACTCATTGCATTATTGTCCTGCTGTCGTAAAAGATGTTGTGGTTATATAAAAAATACATCAACGAGCTTTTTTGTCTTGTTGCCGGTTCTGTTATCCCACTTGCTTTTGCACCTTACAATTATTACCTTCTTGCAATTATTTCACCCGCCTGCTTACTGAATATCTGGTCGAGTTCAAAACCACGAGACGCTTTCCGCTATGGCTATCTGTTCGGTCTGGGCATGTTTGGCGCCGGTGTAAACTGGCTGCATATCAGTATAAATATGTTCGGTGGGGTTAATCTTATCGGCTCTCTGTTACTCACCTTATTGTTAGTCCTGTATCTGGCATTGTATCCAGCCATGGTGGGTTATTTGGGGCGACGTTTGTTTGCCTTGTCCAGACCTGTGTTTCTGCT
>JADFPU010000168.1 GCA_022562175.1 Pseudomonadota bacterium
GAGATTTTCATTGGCCAGATCAGTCATTTCGCGGATGCCGGCAAGCGTTTGATTACTGCTGTTTATATTAATATTGACGGAAACTGAATCGACTGTCAGCGTCAAGGTGCCGGTACCGACCACGCTGCTCTCGCCTGTGAACCCCTGGGTTATCAGCTTATGCGCTTCGGCAAGATTACGTACATCAATACTGAATTTCCCCGACACGGCTGTTGTATCGGCGATAGCGGTAAAGACGTCTTCATCACTGGATGTTGTAGTCAGCTTTTGAAAGGCTGCTGCATCACCGAGTGTACTAATCGATGCTTTGAACGATGATAAAGCACTTTTAAGTCTACCCAGTGCCGAGATATCAGCATCAAACGCAGACTGCCGCCGGCCCAGGGAATTTAGCACTGGATCTCGTTCGAATGCAACGAGCGAACTCACTAACAAACCTATATCCAGGCCAGAACCAATTCCCGACACACTAATCATTTTGGTTTCCTCAAAAACATCTGCACGGACAACAATGCAGTTTCTGCACCAACTACGATTAAACCCTGGTTCGCATCAACAAACCGGAATGACCATCCAGCTGCTCGGCCATACCTACGATATCATCCGGGGGTATTTGTCTGACAACTTGCTGACTTTTACTGTCTATGACCTTGATAATGGTCTGACCGCTGTCGCGATCAACACTGAAACGAAGTTCACGGCGTACATCTTGAATAAACGAATTCAGATCATCGACTATCTTATCCAGTTGCTCCGGACTAAGTGGGCGGTTCGAGGATCCTTTGGCTTCTTGCGCAGGTGACACAGACTCTGTTTCTGTCGGCAAGCCTTGCCGTACTTCCGGGCTGGCGGCAGATTCTTTCACTGTAGCATTGCTTTGCTTTTGCTGATTGCGCAAATTCCCGGTCGCAGCAGTGACGGTCTGTCTTACTTGTGCATTAGCTTCAGTTACCATTTTAACTCTCTATCAAACTACTTTAAATCTGTCCGACCGGACCAGCCGATCCGGCCGGAACAACACTAAAGCGATTTACTGTAACAGCGCTAAAACCAACTGCGGTTGTGCATTGGCTTGTGACAATACCGAGATACCTGCCTGTTGCAGGATCTGGGTACGTGTCAGTTCCGCTGTCTCGGCAGCAAAATCAGCATCCAGGATACGGCTTCTTGCTGAACTGATGTTCTCGGAAGTCGCCGCCAGGTTACTGATAGTGGATTCAAACCGATTCTGTATCGCGCCTAAACCACCACGGATACTGTTGACTTGACTCAAGGCGCCATCCACCACCGCGATGGCTGCATTGGCGCCTTCAACCGTGCTGATATCAATGGCTGCTACCTGCGACAGCAGCGTTGATGAACCCTGCAAGCCACCTGCTGTCAACTGCGCCGAGGTACCGGTAACAGTAAAGTTCTCAGGGGCACTCAAGGTCAGAGTGCCTCTGTTAACAACAGCCGTTGTACCCAATGCATCGGTACCAGTCCCCTCAGCACCTTCAACGAGGGCGCCAGCACCACCGCCACCGGTTACATTCTCAGCATAACTAAGGCCTTCGTCACCGAGCAGGTCATTTGTCACGGTAACCGTATCAGTGGACACAGTTGCGGAAGCCGTGGTGGTGCCCAGCGCCCGTTGCGCGTTAATGGCAGTGTTGATCGCTGCAGCGACTGTGGTCGCAGTATCAGCATCCGATACTGTCACGGCAATGTTAGAACCTGAGACTGTAGCATCGGTGGTAAATTCATAGGTCAGGCCGCCAATAGAAAATGTATCGGCCTCGGTGAGAGAACCGGCAGCTGGTGTACTCAGATCAAAAGCACCACCAACCTGTATGGTCTGGCTATTGTTACCGGTCGGGTTGGCTTCGGTGGCAGCATCTAGACCCGTGGCATTAAAGATATCCGTAACGATCTGTGCTGTCGCTGCATTGCCTGCAGAAACCTTAATATCACGCCCATCGGATGCGGTCAGGGTCACTGCGCCGGTGGAGGTGTTAACCGTAGCGGTGACACCTGATGAGGTAGCGACCGCATTGATCGCAGTGGTAACGTTAGTCCCCTGGGTTACGGCATTGGCATCAGAGGCGATAGATCCCACCGCAATACCATTGATGACCAGATCACCATTGTTCAGGTTTTGACCGGGGACAGGTGCGACACCCGTGGAAGTGTTGGTGGCCGTTGCGGTTACGCCGGTCGTATTAGAAACAGCATTGATAGCAGCGGACTTGGCTGCGGCGCTGCTGGAGGTAAAGCCTGCGGCACTGGTCCCGGCTGACTGGGCAACCTTTGTGCCGTTAATGCTTAAATTCGCGCCATCAAACGCGACACCATCGACCGCGACGGTATTGCTTGACTGGAATGCACCTAATGCATTGGTGGTGGCAGCGGCGATACCAAACGAAATGGTCTGGTTAGCGTTTGCGCCCACCTGGAACTGTGCGGCTGAAAACGAGCCGTCCAATACGTTCTGACTGTTAAATTGAGTGGTCTGGGCAACACGCTGAATTTCCGCTATCAGCTGGGAGGCTTCAGCGTTCAGCGAGCGACGATCTGAGGAGGAGTTGGTGGAGTTGGCAGACTGTAGCGCCAGTTCGCGTACGCGTTGCAGTGAGTTGGTCGACTCGGCCAATGCTCCTTCAGCCGTTTGTGCCAGGGAGATACCATCATTCGCATTTCGTATGGCCTGGTTCAGACCCCGTATCTGCGACGTAAAACGGGTAGCAATTGCCAGCCCGGCAGCATCATCTTTGGCGCTGTTAATGCGCAAACCGGATGATAAACGTTGCAAGGATGTCGCCAGTTTATTGCTGGAAGTGTTGAGATTACGCTGTGCATTCAGCGAAAAGATATTAGTGTTAATGACTTGAGCCATAATTTCTTATCTCCTTAATACTACCTGCCGGTTTTCGTTTTGCGCCGGTCAGGCATAAGGTTTAACATTTAGCGGATATATTCATATACAAAGAACATTTACCGCTGCCGATAGGGTTATCGGAGAATGAAAAGATAACTTTAGGATTTTCGCAGGAACTGGCGGGGGGGAATCATGCTGAACCACTTATCGGCTCAGCAACGCAAAACCTTAACGGTTTGCAAAAATAAACTACCCCGCAGCAAGCTAGGAGTCTGTCCGAAAACAGGTTTTTGCTAGATAACATGTTGGAAAATTTGTTCCAGACAGAGTCGAGAACTACTCTACACGCTGTTATCACCATGGATGGTGTGTATGCAGGTTTTGCATGGAGCAAAAAACCGGTCCAACTGCGGATTCTAGGATTATCCTGTTGATCAGCGTGTCGAGTCTGTTTTTTGCCTGTGCCGGAAGTCCATCCGGATCAAAACGATAGCGGTAATGCAATTCAAGCGCATGCATGATATTCCTGTTGGATAATTTTTTTCCAATTCGTGTTAACCATCTATAGGTGGTTTCTCCCTGACGACGTCCAGGCCCACTGCGCTCGAGCATACTGACGAGCCGGTAAAAACTGGAATCCATGCCTGGATATTGCCGTTTCATATTAACTAGGTTGTTCTTTTCAGGCCGTTTGATCCGTTCCTTAAGATAAAACCGCCAGGCAAGTAGTGATAACAGCGGGATAAGTAACCACAATAGTGTATTGCCGTTTTTTTCATCTTCAGGATCATCTGCTGATTGCCAGAGGGAAAATCTATAACTCAGCCATGACCACAGATCGATCAGTGGTTCAAAGCTCGATGCACTTTCATCTTCAAGAGGCGCCCAGACCGAAGGGGTGGTGTCAACTATCTGCCAACTATTATTTAAGTAGGCCAGCGCCCAGGAATGGGCATGCCGGGCTCTGGCAATGTAAAGTCCTTCAAGATAGCTATATTCCTGGATGGAATAACCGACTGCATAACGTGCCGGGACCCCGGCACTACGTAGTAATAATACCGTAGAGGTCGCAAAGAACTCACAGTGACCCTGATGGGATTCAAACAAAAAATTTGATAGATATTTGCCGCGAGGGTAGCGTTGTTTTTGCGTGAGCGAGTAATAGAAGTTATCGGCGAAGTGCTTTTTAACCGTTGTGATAATGTCTTCAGGGCTTTTTTCATTGAGCTGTAATTCATTCGTCAGATGAGTAAAATCGTCTCTATAGGTACTGCCAACATATAAGTCGCTTTTGCCCGGTGCGGCATCAAATATTTGCTGATCTTGATAATCGACACTGTAACGCACCCAGCCTTCACGTATTTCCATTTTAGTGGCGCTATAGGAATTCTGATTTATTTCTATGATCCCGTTACCATTAATCTTGCCGGTTCCGTGTGGTAAGGGGATGAGACTAGTCTCCTTTATCATATAGGTTGATATGTCGGCAGTTCTGTCTGCTTGGACCCTGGCCAGTGTCCAGCTTTTGCCACCTGCATCGGCATCAATGAGTCTGAAATTCTTTTCTATAGTGCTCCAGATGCCATAGCCGTATGAGTTGTAGGTAGCTTCACGCAGATAAAGTGGTTCGGTTAATTTTTTATCAGGCTTTACCCTTAACACAATCCGATCGGAAAATTTTAACCGGCCTATCGAGCCGATTGCGGTGATGGTTCGATCAGGATCTCTGTAGCGCCACATGAAGCGGTCGAAAATTTCCAGGAAACTGGCCTCAACTATACCTTGTAATTTTGTCAGGCCAATCTGGCCCGCATAGGCAAGCAGGAAGGCAAGGGCCAACATCGAGAGCCACGTGATGAAACGGTATCGTTTTGGTCTAAGAGCCCACAATAGAAATCCGATTAGTAGACAACAGGCAAGAAAATACCAGATGACACTGCGGTTACCGGCGCTTGCCGAGACAAGACAAATGAAAAAATAAGGCAGCGATATATCGATTTGCCTGTTTATATCAGGTGATTTTTCAGTATCCAGTTGCCTCAGGCTGATAAATAATGCGCTTAATTCTATCTTCCCTTGTTGACTGTAGATCTGAGTCAGTATCAGCAGGAAAAAAATAAATGGCAGAATTGATAAGATTATGAATATACCTTTTGACCCTGCTGATACGAAGATGTAGACAACTATAATAAAAAACAGAACACCGCTGAGATCAGCAATATTATTAAACTCCTTCGAAGTAATGGACCAGCGCCAGCCAGCCAGGCGTGAAGTCTCGAGCAATACGGCCATGAGGGATGCATAAATTAAAAAATCGTTTTGCCATCCCCAGAGCAGCAGGCCTGCCGCTAAAATATAACGAGGAGCAGCTTGTAGATCGATAGGACGACTTTTCATGCTACATCGCCGAGGCTGTTTAACTGATCAAGAGCCTCCTGCATATTACCTGCTTGCAAAATCTTAAAGTGCTGCGGGTGATTACCCAAAGGAGTACGATCCCATGCAGTCGTTTCATTATTCTCTGTTATCAGCAATACCAGCACAGGAATATTATTTTCTGTCAGTCCCTGGACTAAATCCCGGCGTTTTTTATCCCAATCCAGAAATATACAAATCAAACCACTCATTTCTGTGGCATGTTGCAGTATCAATTCATTCAGTTTGTCGAATGATGACTCTCTGCAAGGCTCGATGCAGGCAAGCACCTCCAGCATATTTTCTGCTTTGCCCAGGCCGCGACCTGCCGTGAAACGATAGGCTTGTGTGCCAATAAACATTAAATCGAGTAAAGCATCCTGTTGTTTTGATGAGATGATAAAAGATGCTGCAACAGAGACGGCTTGTTCAAATGCATAGCCTGATTTATCTTCAATAAAAGTATCCAGTATCAGACCCTGACGAACAAAAAATTCATCCTGGAGCTCTTTGACAACAGGTTTTCCTGTCTTTGCATAACTTCGCCAGTGAATTGCGCGCAACGGATCGCCGGGTTGATAATCGCGCAATGACATGAATTCCTGTGAATCACCAACAGTGCTGGCCTGGTTCATGCCTCCTTGTTGGTACTTCCTGTGGCCCGGTAATTGAACCGTGGGTAGTCGATAGGTCTTTGGCAAGACCAGTAATGAATCCTTGCTGGTGATGCTCAGTATGGCTCTGAATAGCCCCAATGGATCGACTCTGGCGAGGCAGAATTTTGAAAAATACAAATATCCACGTCTTAGTGGCAATAAATTAACACTGAATTCGGTTTGCTCAGCCGCTGGCATGTCGTCAATCTCAACCGGCAATATCGTCGCCCCCCTTTTTTT
>JADFPU010000014.1 GCA_022562175.1 Pseudomonadota bacterium
TGTCGCACCAGCTATTTTCATGTCCAGCCCCAGCATTTGATTAAAATCACAATCATAGACATAGCCTTGCCAATCGACGCTCAGCATGGTGCGGCACATGACATTTTCCAGGTTCTGCTCCTGATGGGCACTCTTTAGCAGAGCTATGTAGTCTTCAAATTTCCCCTTGGAAACAAGAGTGCTGCCAAATCGTTTGATTGGCATATTAGATAAGGTAAACAATCGATTGAAAACGATGTTGTGCTGTTTGAACAGTCTCTCTTTATACTCTCTTTGCAGTTCTTCCTGGGGCGGCGGCAATGTGGGGCCCAGCGGATTATAGACAAGGTCCAGTGACAAGCCACTACCAGTCCTGCCATAACCAACTTGATTCAGTTTCTTTAACGCCTTGATGCTGGCGTGGTATACACCGTTGCCACGTTGTTGATCGACATTCTCTTTCGTATAACAGGGCAATGATGCAACAACCTCAACCTCATTGTCGGCCAGAAAATTATGCAAAGACTCATAACCAGGCTCTTGCAGAATCGTTAAATTACAGCGATCAATGACACGCACATCCTGTTGTCTTGCCTGTCTAACGAGATCTCGAAACCTTGGGTGCAGCTCCGGTGCACCACCAGTAATATCCAGGGTCGAAATACCGTTAACGCGCAGAAATTCCAATACCAGTTCAATGGTCGCATCGTCCATTTTTTCTTTCCGGTAGGGATTGGAATTGACATGGCAATGCAGGCAAGCCAGATTACAACGAAGTCCAATGTTTATTTGCAGTACTTCTAATTGCCGACGCGTCTGGGCTGGGAAGCTTGAAGGTTCCAGTAAGGGTAGCGTATCGTGCATATATACATTATACATTATACAGGTTTGTCACATCCCAGGAGCCTGTCCGAGAAAGTTCTGTGCAAACTATGCAAAGCAAGCTGGTAGACATCCTCAATGCCGTCACGTACATACTCTGGCATAATGTTGCAGCAGGATAATGTCTGTTTGGCTTGAATTTCATACCGAATCAATTATTTATGATAAAATTATCCATTATGTCAGTCGGTATGATTGTAACTAACATACGGGGCCGTAGCTCAGCTGGGAGAGCGTCGCGTTCGCAATGCGAAGGTCGGGAGTTCGATCCTCCTCGGCTCCACCAACTAAATCAGCCCTCTGTATCAGGATAGTTATCGCCTCTAACTTTCATTAGAGGTAGATAGAAATGAGAACAAGATTCGCACAACCCTATAAAATACAAGCAGTAGAAAAGGCGCTTTATCGTGCTGAGGGAACGACTTAAAAGGATGGCTTACGGATACAAAGATATCGAATATTTTAAACTGGAAATTCACCAGCACTGTGGACTACTAAATCCTAGATTACCAACTTAAACACGAAAGAACCCGAAAACTCACTCGGAGCTGACAGGTCTTAAGCATGAAAACAAGGCGTTAAGAAAGGGACTGAACCGCAAAGACAAAGCCCTGGCTAAAACGACGGCGTTATTGGTGCTCCAAAAAAAAGTCAATGTGATCTGGGGAAACGAGCGTTGGTGTGATTCAGAGACCGCGCAGGATGGTCGCATAAACGCCCTGCATGCCCCGTCAAACAAGCTCTCTGAAATGCAACATCAACGTATTATAAAGGTGGCTAATGAACCCGCGTATGCGGATCTGCCGCCAAACAAAATCCTGCCCAAGCTGGCAGATAAAGGCAGGTATCTCGCATCGGAATCGACGTTTTACCGAGTACTGAAAGCTGAAAATCAACTGGGCCACCGACAGAAGTCAACCCCGACAGGACAGGAGGGCTTGCCTGGGTAAGACGCATCACCTTCCCATATTCCGTCCAGCTTCATGTCAGGGCACACATAAAAACCCCGGCCTGAGCCGGGGCGTTTTGTTGCTTGTAACAGCCAACCTGCAATATCAATATATTATGCATGTGCAGCAAATGGGTGTTCTGTAGAACCCCGTTTGCTAAGTACCTCAGAAGCCTTAGGCTCACGGGCAACGGCACGTTTGATCGACAGCTTGGTTGCTTCGAAGTTGTAATCCTGGATCTTGGTATCATCTTCAGCTAGCCAGTGAATGAAAACACCCACGCATATAAAGATATCATCTGCCTCATCTGCAGGGATGGTACCATCTTCAACACAATCCATAACGGCCATGGAAACAGCGCGTTGTGCAGGGCCAAACATCTGTACAGCCTGTGTTGCCCCCTTAATCGTGACCTTGTTGAACAAAATGGTGTTTGGCTTGCATGCCAGATTTGGTGCGACAATAGCCATCACAGTGCTATGACCTTCTTTGTTATTGGTCAACGCATTACAGAAAGCAGTTTCTGCAGCACTACCGCGTGGACCCATCATCAGGTCAATATGCGCAACCTCGTTGCCATCACCTACCAAAGCTTCACCCAAAAGTACTCTATCTATGACTGCCATTTTATTGTCTCCTCCGGTTAGAAAATCAAAAATTTGTTTAAAATAGACATCGCTTCATTTCTGTCATATTTAAGTGTTGACAGGGAGAATAGCCCCTACTCAAAGCCGATCATCAGAGCAGCTCTCTGCTGATCGGCAATTTTAAAGATATGATCCGGCGCTCATATAATAATACAGCAGGCACGCTGCAGTCAGATCCGCACAAGTACCTGGGTTTATATTTGAGTCCTTAAGCTCCTTATCATAATCCAGTAGCATCGAAACCGCGCTAGCTGGTCTTTTATTTTTTTTAAACTGCATCATAATCGGCACTGTCCGCATTCTTGTTTGATCTGCGGTCTCTTTACCGTGTTTTCGCCAGATATGGGAATCCGGGAAACTCGCCATAATGGTCAAGTAGCAAGCAACTGTCGCCCATTCTACACTATTCCAGCGCAGACTGAACTCACGCAGGCAGTCCAGACCTATTGTGCTGATTATACTAAAGCCAGTCACATACTCGCTGGCTATGAGGTCATGATCCGCTGCCGCCTGCATCGCCGTCAGCACATCGACCTCAGTTATAAAATGTACGTCATATTGCGCCACTTGTCCAAGGCCAGCTGGCTTTGCCAGACGAATGGCTGCAAAAATATCCTGCGCCGCCTTATGTTGCAGTGCAACCAAGGTTGATTTGAGCTGTTGCTGTAACAAATCAACATGCTCAATTCCCTCATAAGCTCTGATCAAGGGGGCAAATAACAGCAACATACCTAGATTGGTATTACAGCCGACAGCCGCCTGTGTCGCAATAACACTTTGCAGAATACGCTGAGCAACAGAATATTCACTGTTGCATAGTATCGGTGCAGTGATTTCCGCGCTTTGCACGAAATCCTGATATTGCATGCCGTGTCCGTCAGCATAGCGGCTGACATTACCAGGCTTCAAGGCGTCAATCTCACCAGTAAAACTTGCCAGCACTGTTTTTTCCAGCCAGGCCTGCTGCTCACTATGCATCTCAATATCAACCCGTGCAGGCCGATGCCAAGCTGAAATAAAGCTTCACCCACGCCGGCATGGAGTTCGTGCTAACTGCTGAAATCTCCACTAAAAGACTGAGCCAGTAAGTCCAGATCCAGTGCCCCTGCATGAAAGGACTTACCCGTCTTCAGTGAACTGATGGTGACACTTGCCGGGCTAAACAGCATCGGATCGACCTTATAGAAGTCATAATTTACTGCTTTGAACACCTCGGCAAAGGGTTGGCCATAATCATCCGAGGCACTGCTCGGCAGTTTGTTAGCCAATTCCTCAGCATCTGCGTCGTCCGCATCAACAAACAATTGCACGCGACCGGCAAATAAAATCGCATCATTTGTACGGCTCATTGCGGTCAGAAAGTCCTTGCTCGGCGGACAGACTGGCGCGCACCCTGAACCGTCTATGATCTTCTCAAGTGGAAATTTCAGCGCATGGGCCTTATGCAGCGCTGTTTCCAACACACGGGAAACTATTTGTACGGCGCCACTCAGACTGGATGTCGGCGTAAGGATCAAGGTCAGATCCTGCCCTGAAATATTACATCTGCTGGCCACAGCCTCTGCCACCTCCACCGGCGGTATGGCATCCACCTCTAAAACCAGGCTGGCATTATCAGCCTTGTCACGGTAGGCGAGCTCTTCGAAAAGAGGTTCTTTACTGCCCATGGCGCGGGCAGGCCCGGAACCAAGCGCCTGGAATGCCCCCTTGCCTTCGCCATGCGACAGACTCCATCCGGCATACTGGCTGGCGACAAACGACCGGACTGGATTAGAGGTGTGTACATCTACATGCCATGACCACTGCCGGGAAACCGATGAAGACCGAAAGTTCACAGTGCCCAGACCGCCAAGACAAATTTCCGCGATCCGTCTGCCAGCCTCCAGGCCTCCCCACACATCGATTCCCGCATCGATAATGTTTGTACCGTTTGCCAGTTTAAAGACCGACAATCGCAGCGCTGCTGCGTCATCAACCAATGACTGAACCAACGGCGCTGCGAGGGCGTTAACGCCCGGTAATTTTTGATTATTCATTGCTAAAATATATCGCCAGGAGCCTGTCCCTTCATGAAAGCTGATTTATACGGGGTCAGTCTGCCAGAAATTCTCTTGCGACTTTAAATGCCTGAATATGATCCAGGAATAACGGCTCATCCGACTCCTTCATCATCTCGAACATACGGTAATGAACCTTATACTTGATATTGCCAATCGCCAATGCGCCGATAGCATCGGCCTTTTTCGAGGTATAGGCCAGCGGTTTACCCATATCATGTGCGTCAACGCCTTCTATGCCGGCCGGCGGGACGGCATTGACATCAGCTGCAATCAGCAATTCGTCGGCCTTCTCCAGCTGATCCGCAGATAACACCCTGATACCGGCTTTGGCTGCACAAATGACAATATTCGTCTGCGGCAGGAACTTCATTATATCTTCTGTTGAACCGCTGCCGGCGCCTTTCATCAGCACTTTATAACGTGCGTTATACTCATCTGCAACCTCCTGCGCAATATCCTCGCCACGATGGCTGACCAGGTAGACCTCAGCGCCGCAGTTTCCTGCCAGGATGCCGGCACAAACACCCACTGGACCGGTACCACCCATAATATGTATCTTCTTGCCTTGCAGGGTCTCTCCCCGCTTCTTCAGACAGATCTCCATGGATGCTACCAGCGCTGCAGCCGTAGTGATTGCACCACTTGGATCAGCAAATACCGACACTGCGAAAGGGGGTATCATGGCAGCCCTGGCTCTGTTCAGCATGTCCATCGCCAAGCCGAATTCGCGTCCCCCAATAAACAAACATGTCCGCTTTAAACCTGAAGGGCCGCGCGAGAAAATTGTATCCTGGGTCAACCCATGAATTTCCTCAAGCGTGACATTGGCATAAGGGATAACACCGTCATAATCGGTCTCATATGCCATATTGACATCAAACGGGCTGACATTTTTGGTCGGATTAAAAATATGCAGTAAATACGGGTTTTTCATTAAGACACCTGCCCCCAAAGATTTATCCTATCTGTAACAACAGTCTCTTCAAGCAATACCTCTGCCTTACTGTTTTTTGCGCTACAGAGGGCAAATTCCAGACAGCTTTCATCGTGCCATTGCAGTCTTATCTGTTTCAATGCCTGACAGGCATCTGTCTCGTTAGAAAATATGGCAAACCCGGTGGGTCCCCATGAGCTTTGTCCGACACCTGCCGCGCCCTGTTTAAGCAGGAAATTCAATACACTCTCCACCACAGGACTGTTATAGATGCCGCCTTGCATATCCGCAAAATATTCACCGGCAAGCTGTTGAATTGCTGTGATCGCCGCACCGAACTGCCGACACTCCTGTTCAACGATTGCGGGTAAAACTTGCATCAGTAACAATCGGCACATATCAGCAGCAATCCGTTCATCCATAGCAGGCAGATGCCTGAACGCCTGTCTTTCAGCAAAACCATCAATACCTTTTCGACTGGTATCAAACACCAATATAAATCGCCACGCCTGTGGAAAATCCAGATGACTGATGATCGGTGGTAGCTTGGACTGTTCACTCTGTCCCCCATCGACAATAAAACCGCCGTGCATGAAGGCGCCTATACCGATGCAGGATCGATTACCGCGGTCCAGAATTAGCGCTATTTCAGAAGTTGTCAGCTCAAGTCCGTAAAGTCTGGCGATGCCCGTCCCCACCGCGAGAGACATTTGCGTACCTGAACCAAGCCCTGCATGCTGGGGAATAGCCTGCTTGATCTCAATCCTGACACCACCATCGATGCCCAGCTGAGTCAACATGCTTTTTGCACAGTCCCTGGCACGGTCAGCACAAGGACCCGTGGCAGATATATCGACAGCACGACTCATGTCCAGAACGGTATGGATGCCTGACAGACTCAATCCGAGACTACCGAAATACCTGCCCAGACCACCATGCATATCAAGAAAACCCAGATGCAAACGTGCCGGGGCAACAATCCTTACACTCATACTCTGTATTTGCTTCATCTAAATCAGTTTGCTCTCGAGACTATAATCTGCTGCAGGCTACGATAGACTCTAACATTTGCAAGATGTTAAACCAGCGCTTTTTTAAAAGCGTAAACTGATCGGAATAAAACCAGGCTAACTTGAAGTTTAATGAGAGAAATTTGACCATTTCAAATGAAAATGATAATAAGGGTGAGGGCGTACGGAAAGTGGGCGCTGGCAGCTTTTCCCCCTCCGAATAATTACCATTAATGAATATTCCGGTCACTATGCTGCATAGCAGCGAGGCGATTGCATGGCAGAAAATATGATTTTGATCCCGGGCCGCTCCACCAAGCAAGGCATTTCATTAAATGAAGGAAAACTTAAAGAGGAATATCAAAAGATCACCTCCACGCTGGAGATAAATGAGGAAGACATGAGCCGTCTGGGGCTGGAGAACGGTGATAGCGTACGGATCTTTAATGAGATCGGTGAATCGATTGTCGTTTGTAAAGGCCGTAAGGCAACAGACCTGCCATCTGGACTATTATTTATCGCCTATGGTCCCAGTTCGAGCCAACTGATGGACAGTGATACGGCGGGTAGCGGCATGCCCTTGTCAAAGAATTTAGCGGTACAGCTTGAAAAGCTCAGCAGCTGAAGGTCTTGAGACTGGATTTTTTTACGATGAATTTTATGCCCTGGTAATGTGATATGAGCGAGAATATTAAAACGGTCAAAAACGCGACTTGTACGTTTTGCGGTTGCGTTTGTGACGATATGATCCTGACTGTCGACATGGATGAAAAACGTATCATTAAAGCAAAAAATGCCTGTGTTTTAGGCAGGGCCTGGTTCAGCCAACATACCATTGAGGATGCGCCGGCAGCTATGATCGATGGTCAGCCAGTCAGTGTCGACGAGGCCATTGAAGAAGCCGCGCAAACCCTGATGAATGCGCGATTCCCCATTACTTATGGTTTGAGCGATACCACCTGCGAGGCACAACGCCAGGCCGTCGCCATTACAGACTTTATCAAAGGCACTATAGATACCACCACATCTGTCTGCCACGGCCCATCCGGCCTTGCCTTCCAGGGTATCGGTGAAAGCACCATGACACTGGGAGAAGTAAAGAATCGGGCGGATTTGGTCATTTACTGGGGGGGCAATCCTGCCGAGTCCCACCCGCGCCATTTTACAAAATTTACCGTCACCGCAAAAGGCATGTTCACCCCGAATGGCAAAAAAGACAGAACTGTTGTGCTGTTTGACGTCAGAAGGACTGCCAGCACCCCTGTCGCTGATATTTTTGTGCAACTCAAACCAGGCAAGGACTTTGAAGTTTTGTGGGCATTACGTGCGTTGGTGAAGGGCCGCACAATCGATGCCTCTATTGAAGAAGAAACCGGCGTATCGCTGGAAACGCTGAAAGACCTGGTCGAGCGCATGAAGAATTGCCGCTATGGCGTGTTCTTTTTCGGCATGGGTCTGACCATGACGCGGGGCCGGCATTTCAATTCCGGTGCGTTACTCGCACTGACAACGGATTTAAACGAGTTCACTCACTTTGTTGCCAAACCCGCCCGCGGACACGGTAACGTAACGGGGGCCGATAATGTCCTGTCCTGGCAAACCGGCTATCCATTTGGCGTTAATTTTAGCCGCGGTTTCCCTCGTTTCAATCCAGGCGAATTTACCACAGTTGACACCTTGTCCCGGGGTGAAGCTGATGCGGCATTGATTATTGCCAGTGATCCTGCATCAAATTTTCCCAAGGCCGCTATTGATCATTTACGTAGCATCCCGGTCATTACACTTGATCCCAAGGAAACCCTGACCACCAAGTTAGCGCATGTGGCATTTCGCACTGCCACTTATGGCATCAATACCGGTGGCACAGTCTACCGCATGGATGATGTGCCCATCAGTCTGAGACCTGCATTCGAATCGCCATTCCCCAGTGATGAGGAAATTCTGACTTCGTTAAAGGCAAGGGTGCATGAACTGGTACTGGCCGGAAAAAATCAGCAGAGCGCGCTTAAAACCAGTACATCGCTCAATGCCTGAGGCCAGGGCAGTCCAATAAAACACCTCTATAAAAACTAAAAACAGTCGAGAACGGAAGTACACATGACAACCAGCTTACGTATCGTCAATGGCAAACTATATGACCCCACTAATGACATTGACGGCGAGAGCCGGGATATCTGTATTGAAAACGGCAAGATCGTCGACTCCGTTGACACTGATGCAAAAAAGATTGATGCCCAGGGCATGGTTATCATGCCCGGCGGCGTTGATATCCACTGTCATATTGCCGGCCCCAAGGTAAACCTGGCGCGCAAATTACAACCTGAAGACCATCGTCTGGATCCCCATCCTGGCTCAGCACTGATGCGCTCCGGTACAGGTGGCATAGTCCCCTCGACCTTCACCACCGGTTACCGCTACGCTACATTGGGCTATACCACCGCTATGGAAGCGGCTGTCACGCCGATCGGCGCTCGCCATGCCCTGGAGGAGTTGCACGACACACCAGTGATCGACAAAGGCTTTTATGTGTTGCTCGGAAACAATATTTTTTTACAAAAACTGCTACAACAGGGGCGTACGGAAGAATTCAAACAGGCTGTTGCCTGGTGGATCAATGCTACCAAGGCCTACGCGGTGAAACTGGTCAACCCCGGCGGTGATGAACCCTGGAAGGGCAAACGCAATTCCAATGTGGCAAATATCGATGAAAAAAGTACTGAAACAGATTTAAGCCCCAGAGATATCATTGATGCATTCATCGGCGCCGTCAATGAACTGGGCCTGCCTCATCCGCCGCATCTGCACAGTAATAACCTGGGACACAGTGGTAACGTTAGCACCACAATGGAGACCATGCGCACCGCCGCTGATCGACGCCTGCACATGGCGCATATCCAGTTTCATAGTTACGGTGGTGAGTTGGGTAAAAATCCGGTTTCTGCGGCACAAGAGATAGCCGAGTACATCAATTCGCACCCCAACATCACCTGTGATGTCGGGCAGGTCATGTTCGGAAAATCCACCATCATGACTGCCGATGCACCATTGGCCTACATGCTACGGGGTATTAGCAAGAATAAGTGGGTCAATGCAGACACTGAATGCGAGAGTGGTTGCGGGATCTTGCCATTCAGCTACCAGGAAAATATCTATGTACACGCCTTACAATGGGCCATTGGTCTGGAGTTATTCCTGCTGTCACAGGATCCGTGGCGGATCATTCTGTCAACGGATCATCCAAACGGCGGCTCGTTTATGAGTTATCCAAAATTAATCCGTCTGTTAATGGACAAGGAATTCCGCAAACAAGAGATCAAAAGTGTCAACCAGAAGGCGATTAACAAGACAATTCTGCAGGATCTCGATCGTGAATACTCGTTAAACGAGATTGCCATAATCACACGCGCCGGTCCGGCTAAAGCGTTGAACCTGAAACACAAGGGTCATCTGGGTGTTGGCGCCGATGCGGATATTACAGTTTACGATGAACACGAAGACAAAGAGCTGATGTTCAGCGCGCCGCGATATGTCATTAAATCCGGCAAACTTATCATTGAAGACCATGAGTTCAAGCAAGACCACATCGGCCGTTTGTTACATACCAGCCCTGACTATGATGAGACGATCATCGAAAGTATTCGTCCATTCTTTGAAAAATATTATTCAATTGAATTTGATAATTATGCGGTCAATGACAGCTATCTGCATGACCACGAAGTCATACCAGGCATAAATTAACCATTGACCAATGAAAATAAAATCTACTGAAATCGTCGATACCTTTGCTGAAGCCTTCAAGATGTGGGCAAGCAGAATTATCATCACTGCACAGACGTCTGACTGGGCGTTGGCAGCAGCACGCTCTATGACGGGCTTTGCAACCTCCGTTATCGGTTGCAAATGTGAAGCCGGAATCGAGCGGCAGATCACAGCAGATAGCAGCCCGGATAAACGGCCCGGTGTAAGCGTCCTGCTGTTTGCGATGGACAGTGAAAGCCTCGGTAAACGCCTGGTTGAACGCATTGGGCAATGTGTAATGACCTGCCCGACAACGGCGTGTTATAACGGCTTGCAGTCAGAACACTCTGTTGTCGTTGGTGGACAATTGCGTTATTTCGGTGATGGATTTCAAATCAGTAAAAAACTGAATGACAGACGCTACTGGCGTATCCCGGTCATGGACGGCGAATTTCTGGTCGACGAAAAATTCAACGTACAGGCAGCCGTAGGGGGCGGTAATATCCTGCTGCTGGGTAAAGACATGAACACCACCCTGCGCGCAGTCAAGGCAGCGGTCAAGGCCATGCGAGAGGTAGAAGGCATCATATTACCTTTCCCCGATGGCGTTGTTCGTAGCGGTAGCAAGATCGGCTCAAAATATAAAGCCTTAATCGCCTCTACCAATGATGCCTATTGCCCGACCTTACGTGCTGTGCGGCAGGATACAAGCCTGGCTGCAGATGTAAATTGCGTGCTGGAGATTGTCATAGATGGTCTGGATGAAGCAGCTGTCCGCGAAGCCATGCGGCGCGGACTGTATGCCGCGGCCAAACCAGGCATTCGTCAGATAACAGCCGGTAATTATGGTGGCGATCTGGGCCAATTCAAGATTGATCTACATAGCTTAGTGGACGGACAGTAGAGATGAGCCTGGAACTGACACTGCATACCTCACCACAGGTGCCTGTGGAAGCAGAAAATATTTCACCTGACAAGTTTGCGGGTTTGACTATTGCCGAGATTGAAACACTGTCTGTAATGCATGGTAACGAGCAACTCACACTGGCTGATTTTTTCAAAGTTGAAGGTCAGACAGGCGCAGAGATCCATCTACAAGGTGATCTGTCCCGGCTTAAATATATTGGCTCAGGCATGTCTTCCGGCCATATCCACATTCACGGTAATACTGGCCAACACCTGGGCGCTGCCATGTCGGGTGGCGAAATCCTGGTTGATGGTGATGCCGGGGACTGGGTCGCACCGGACATGTCAGGCGGCCGCATACAAATTAAAGGCAATGCCGGTCACATGGTCGGCAGTGCCTACCGTGGCAGTCCTGTCGGCATACTGGGCGGTGAAATCATTATTCACGGCGATGTACGCAATGAAGCCGGACATGGCATGCGCAATGGCATGATTGTCGTGGGTGGTAATAGCGGGGATTTCACCGGGGTGGATATGCTTGCGGGCAGCATAATTGTGCTGGGTAAACTAGGCATTAGAAGTGGTGCTGGTATGAAAAGAGGCAGTATCGTGACCCTGCAGGCAGCGGCTATGCTACCTACTTTCAGCTACGCATGTACCTATCAACCCACCTATTTAAGGATCTATATGCAGTATCTTAAAGACTCAGGCCTGGCTATTGATGAGGCACATATATCAGGGAATTATGAGCGCTGGAGTGGTGATGCTATAGAACTTAACCGAGGCGAGATTTTACTGTACAAAGATTAACTCTTTGTCAAAAATAACATTAATCAAAGCAAGTTGATAATCAGGAGAGGACTATGACAACAGTAGTAACAGATAATTGCCAAAAGTGCCGATTTACAGACTGTGTGTCAGTTTGTCCGGTGGAATGTTTCCACTATGATGATGAGATGCTCTATATTGACCCTGATGTCTGTATCGACTGTAGTGCATGTATCCCGGAATGCCCGGTGGAAGCAATCTTTGAAGAAGATGATCTGCCTGAAGCCAAGCAGGAATGGATTGCAATCAACGCCGACCGTGCCGCACCATTACCTGTTTGTATTGAAGCAATGGAACCACTGCCCGGCGCTGAGGAGAGAAAATCCGAACTCGGATTCTAATTAACTGACTCGTATTTCGTGAAGCGTATCGCGTATTCGCAAGCTACATTCGCTTCACGCTTTACGAGAGACAGTTTCTTTTCTTGTTTATTCACTATGCATTTGTATTTCAAAATAATAAAGCACATATAAGGAAAATGCCCGTATGAATCAACCCGGCACAAAAGATAATCCGTTGCGTATTGCTATTGTTGGTAGTGGCCCAAGTGGCTTTTATTCCACTGAGGCGTTAATTCGATCAGAGCTCACGGTCAAGGTAGATATGTTTGAGCGCCTGCCGAGCCCTTATGGACTGGTCCGTAGCGGCGTTGCACCTGATCACCAAAAACTCAAACAGGCGATTCAAGTCTACGCAAAAATAGCAGAACAACCCGAGTTTAATTTTATCGGCAACGTCACCGTGGGCAAGGATATTAGCATTGCGGAGTTATGCACGACTCACCATGCAGTTATATTCACCTATGGCGCAGAAACTAATCGCCGATTGGGGATAAGCGGCGATGATCTGCCAGGCAGTCACACAGCGACAGAGTTTGTTGGCTGGTATAATGGACACCCGGATTATCGAGACAGGATTTTTGATCTTTCCCATGAAACTGCCGTTATCATCGGACAAGGTAATGTTGCTGCAGACGTTAGCAGGATACTTGCAAAAAATGTTGATGAATTAAAGCATACCGATATTGCTGAACATGCACTGGCAGTCCTGGCCGAAAGCAACATCAAAAATATATACATCATTGGCAGACGTGGCCCGGCGCAAGCAAAGTTTGCTTCAAAAGAAATAAAAGAATTCGGCGAACTGGCAATATGTGATCCATTAGTCGACCCGGATGAACTGTTACTTAATTCTGAAAGTGAGAACGAACTCAGGGACAAGAGTAACTCTGGTAGTAAAAAGAATTACGATATTCTTAGCAAATATTCCTCGCTGCCCACCTCAAATAAACAACGGCAGTGTCATTTCACCTTTCTGAAAAGTCCGATCAAAATTATCGGTGATGGCCGGGTTGAAAAAATCATCCTTGAGAAGAACAAATTAACCGGTGATCCCATGCGCCAATCAGCGCGAGGAACCGGACAGACCATAGAGCGTTAAACCGGCATCGTCTTCAGCAGTATAGGATATCGGGGCTTATCTATGCCCGGGGTTCCGTTTAATGATGACTGGGGTGTTTTACCCAATTCAGATGGCAGAATCGTCGACGCTGACAATAAACCATTGCCACAGCTTTATTGCGCTGGATGGATAAAACGCGGCCCAACGGGAATTATTGGCACAAACCGGGCCGATAGTGTGGCAACCGTTGCAGCCTTGCTGGAAGATGTAAAGAACATGGATGCTGATGAGCATAAAAACGGGGCAGAAGGGGTATACCAAATCCTCGACAATAAAGGCATCCGCCACATCAGTTTCGCTGAATGGAAAAAGATTGACCAAAAAGAGCTTGAGCGCGGTTTACCCAATGCCAAGCCCCGTGAAAAATTCACTTATATTAAGGAAATGCTGGCACTGCTGGATTAACCCGCATATTGCACGAGCTGCCTACAGGACGTAGGCAAGGGGCGAGAGCACGACCGCAACCATAGCCGTAGCTATGGTGAAGGGAGTATGTGAGGGTTCGCCAAGCGATGGGCTCGGTACAAATTGTACTTTTGCCGAAAACGCTGAAACCATTGCCAAATTTATGTTTCGGCCCGATTTCCAGCGTACTCGTGCAATATGCGGGTTAATATCATCGTTTCTTATGTACACCGTACCCTCACACATGATGTAATACAGCCTGCTCAGAAGCAGGCTTGTTTCCGTTATCCATTTTTCAGTTACTTTATGGCGCCGCTCAATCAATCAAAAACATTCAAGGATGTGACATGTCCTTTCTGCAGCCTGTTATGCGATGACATTGTCCTGAACAACCAGTCAGGCGGGTTGACGATCCGGCAAAACGGCTGCCCCAAGGCAGTGCGCGGTTTTCAACGACAGGATCCACACATCCAGCCAACTATTCACGGTAAAGAATCTACGCTTGATGAAGCTATTGCGCATGCTGCGGAAATTCTCGGCAAGGCAAGACAACCGATTATCACCGGTCTGGGCACCGATGTTTCCGGCAGTCGCGCGGCAATGTCACTGGCTGAAATCACTGGCGCAATTGTTGACCACAGCCATGGCGATGCTGCTGTTAAAAATATCATGGTGTTGCAAACCAGCGGCTGGATGCTCACCACGCTTTCAGAATTAAAAAACCGGGCTGATATGATTATCTTTATCGGCACTGACGGACATTCAAACTATCCCAGATTTTATGATCGTTTTGTCTGGCAGCAGGATTCATTGTCCGGCTTGAAAAAGAATGCGAGAGAAATAGTCTACATTGGCAATAAATTAAAAACCCTGAAGGGTATAAGCCCGGATGGAAAAAAACCAACAGTCATTAAGTGTACCGATGAATCTCTCGGCGAAACCGTCTCTGTAATAAGGACCTTGCTGAATGGCAACGATATCACATCTAAATCCATCTCCAATAGAAAGTTGTCAGATTTGAAAAAGTTGTCAGGACGTATCAAACACGCCAGCTATCCTGTTTTTGTCTGGGCAGCCGGTGAACTTATACCGGCACACTCAGAATTGACCATTCATAGCATCTGCGAACTTGTCAAAGAATTAAATAAATCATCCCGCGCTGCAGGGTTGTCTTTAGCGGGTAGTAATGGCGGGGTGTCTTTTCTCAACGTATGTACATGGCAAAGTGGTTACCCCTTGCGCGTCAATTACACAGCGGGATATCCCCACTATGATCCTTATAATTATGCAACGACGGAAGTCCTGGGAAAGACAGAAGCGGATGCCATGCTCTGGGTATCGAGTTTTGAAGCTGATTTTATCCCGCCCCAAACAAGTATCCCGACAGTTGTATTATCTCGTCCATCGATAAAAAACGCGCTGGATGCCGAAGTCTATATACCTGTCGGCACGCCTGGACTGGATCATACGGGCAATCTGTTTCGCACGGATAACGCCGTTAATTTACCACTAAAGCAAGTCCGCCAGACCGGCTATCAGAGTGTCTCTGACATCCTCAGCAGAATCCAGGACAGGCTGTAATATCATGCTGACAAAACTTAGCGGGGGAATGGTCTATGATCCCATGCACGGGGTCAATGGCAAACGACGTGATATCTATATCCGTGATGGGCGCATCGTGCGTAAACCATCAGCCAACACAAACATCGATAAAATAATCGATGTTAACAATAAAATTGTGATGGCAGGTGCTATCGATATCCATACCCATATAGGGGGTGGTAATATCAATATTGCCCGCATGCTTGTACCCGAAGATCATCGGGCCGATCCGGTCAAGCGTACTAAAAACACCCGGGCAGGCAGTGGTTATGTCGCACCCTCGACATTTACCACCGGCTATCGTTATGCCGAGATGGGTTACACCAGCTGCTTTGAACCCGCAATGTTAGCCAGTAACGCACGTCAGACTCACCTGGAAATGGCAGATATCCCTATCGTTGATACCGGCGCGTATGTGCTGCTCGGTAATGATGATTTTTTCTTACGCTTGTTGTCGAAGGGTGCAGATCAGCAGTTAATCAATGATTATGTCGCATGGACGATGCACGTTACTCAGGCAATAGCCGTCAAGGTCGTTAACCCCGGTGGCATCAATGCCTTTAAGTTTAACCAGCGTAAACTGGATCTGGATGACAGCAACAAGTATTACGACATAACTCCCCGCAAGATCCTGAAAACACTCACTCGTGCATTGCATGATTTAGGCGTGCCGCATCCCTTGCATGTGCATGGCTGCAATCTGGGCGTTCCTGGAAATATGCAAACGACGCTGGATACCATGCAAGCAGTGGAAGGCCTGCCGATGCATATGACCCACATCCAGTTTCATAGCTATGGCACAGAAGGTGACAGGAAATTCTCTTCCGGTGCTGCCGCCATTGCTGAAGTGTTTAATAAAAACAAGAATCTGTCTATTGATGTTGGTCAGATAATGTTTGGTCAGACCATCACCGCATCAGGCGATAATATGATGCAGTACAAAGCTCATGTACACGCCCATCCGAATAAATGGGTGAGTATGGATATTGAATGCGACGCCGGCTGCGGCATAGTGCCTTTTCGCTACCGGGACAAGAATTTTGTCAATGCCCTGCAATGGTGTATCGGTCTCGAAACATTCCTGCTGGCCGATGATCCATGGCGAATTTTCCTCACTACTGATCACCCCAATGGCGGGCCTTTTACCAGCTATCCACACCTGATACGTTTACTGATGGATAAATCATTTCGCCATGACATGCTGTTGTCGCTCAACAGGCACGCGCAGAAGGTCACCAACCTTGCCAGCATTGATAGAGAATATACATTATACGAGATAGCAACCATGACCCGCGCTGCGCCGGCAAAGAGTCTGGGCCTGAGCGGTTATGGACACCTGGGCATTGGCGCAAACGCAGATATCACGATTTATACGGATTTAAAGAATAAGGAAAAAATGTTTGAACGTCCTGAATATGTCTTCAAAAGCGGACAACTTATCGTACGCAAGGGCAAGATACAACAGACAACATCTGGTATAACGCATACCGTCAAACCTGAATTTGATCGAGGTATAGAGCGTCATTTAAAGAAATATTTTGATCGCTATCTCACTGTCAGTCTGGGTAATTTCAAGATCAGTGATGATGAGCTAAGAAGCTATGGCAAGAAAACCATCAAGATCCATGCATGTCAATAAAAGTCGTAAACAGTGAATATTAACGGCGTTACCATAGACAACACCTTTGCAGAGGCCTTCCCGATGAAGGCGACACGTCTGATCCTTACTGCAATGACCTTGAAATGGGCTTATCGTGCAGCAAATTCCTTAACCGGTTTCGCGTCCTCTGTCATTGCGTGCGGCTGTGAAGCAGATATTGAACGTGAACTCAGCCCGGATGAAACTCCGGATGGCCGGCCCGGCATAGCTGTCATTATCTTTGCCATGTCGAAATCAAAATTACAAGAACAAGTCCTCAAGCGTGTTGGCCAGTCAGTCATGACCACTGCAACTAGTGCCTGCTTTGCAGGCAGTCATAGTGAAGATATGATGCCCTTGGGAAAAAGCATCCGTTATTTCGGTGATGGCTATCAAATATCCAAAAAGATTAATGGCCTGCGTTTCTGGCGTATACCGGTGATGCATGGTGAATTTCTGTGTGAAGAGACTACCGGCATCGTGCCCGCAATAGGCGGCGGCAATTTTCTCGTGTTGGCCAAGACTGCCAGGCATGGTCTGACAGCCTGCGAAAAAGCGGTGAAGGCCATTCGTAAAGTCAATGGCGCGGTGACCACATTCCCGGGCGGCATAGTGGGTTCCGGTTCAAAAATAGGTTCTAAATACAAATTCATGCCGGCCTCTACAAACGAAGCCTTCTGCCCAACACTGAAAGGCCAGGTTAAAAGTGAATTAACCGATGAGATAGGTTCAGTTCTGGAAATAGTTATCGATGGCTTGAATGAAAAGGCTATTAGTGAAGCCATGTCTGCGGGTATTATGGCTGTCTGCGAGTACGGACCTGAAAAGGGAATTTACCGCATCAGCGCCGGTAACTATGGCGGTCAGCTTGGACCTTACCACTTTCATCTGTGGGATATACTGAAATGAGCCCATTAATACTCACGCTTAAAAAACGACTGGTGACCCGAGTCGATCTATCATCGCTCACACCTGATCGTTTAAACGGCCTGAACGTTAACGCAATCAAGGCGCTCAAACTGGACTATAGCGGGAAACAGATTGCCATAACAGAGCTGTTTGATGTCACTGGCGATGATACCGACTCTATCCATTTCCGTCGTAGTTCCAGGGCATTCACAAAAATTGGCTATGCCATGACGAAAGGCAGCATAGAGGTTCGTGGTCACGCAGGTGATTATCTGGGCCAAAAAATGTCGGGGGGACGGATCAATGCCCGTGGCGAGGCCGGCAACTGGCTGGCAAATAAAATGTCAGGGGGCAGGATAGATATTTCCGGCAACGTAGCTGATTTTGCTGGCGCCGCGTTACCTGATGAGACACAGGGAATGTCGGACGGTATCGTCACTATCCGGGGCAATGCGGGCGACCGCATCGGTGATCGTATGCGTCGCGGTTTGATCATAGTGCTGGGCAATGCGGGCGACTTTACCGGCAGTCGCATGATTGCCGGAACAATAATAATACTGGGCAAATCGGGTCACCAGACTGGCTATGGTATGAAACGTGGCACGATTATTCTCGGCAAAAAACCACAAAAATTATTAGCAACTTTCAACAGTTGCGGGAAACTCAAAATGGAATTTCTCAGGGTGTTCTATAAACAGATCGCAAACATAGGACGACGCTTTGCACATTTCAAAGACTTTAGTCCTGAAGTACACCGCTATGCAGGTGATAGCTCTGCAGGTGGCAAGGGAGAAATTCTGATCATGTTACATGCCACTTAAGGGTAAGACGTTATGTCCGTATCTTCAGTAAAAAAACAACGAAAAAAAAATAACCAGTTACGAGGCCGGCAAGTCGATGCCACTGCCCTGGCCGAAGTACGTGATTTACTTGGCGACAGCGCCAGACGCCGTGATTTACTGATTGAATATCTACACCTGATTCAGGATAAATATCATCAGATTTCAGCAGCGCATATTGTCGCGCTCGCAACAGAGATGAAACTGTCGCATACAGAAGTCTATGAAGTTGCCAGTTTTTACCACCACTTTAATATCACTAAAGAATCTGATGCCCCGGCCCCGGAATTAACTATTCGTGTTTGTAATTCAATCACCTGCGAGATGTTCGGTGCAGAAACACTGCTTAATGAATTATCAAACCTGGCCAGTGACAAGATCCGTATCCAGACCGTGCCCTGTGTCGGACGTTGTCACGATGCGCCAGTAGCGGTCGTCGGCACACATCCGCTGGCAAAGGCTACTGTAAGCAAGATTGAAAATGCAATAGATAACAACATGATAGAGGCTACTCCAGGTGAATACCTGAACTATCATGATTATACAAAGACAGCAGGTTACAAGCTGCTAAAAGATTGTCATGCAGGCAAACACTCAGCCGAGAGCATCATAGCGCTTGTCAAAAATTCAAAGCTAAAGGGTCTCGGCGGCGCCGGTTTCCCGGCAGGCATGAAATGGGAAATCCTGCGACAACAAGCTCGCCCGAGAATAATGGCGGTTAACATTGATGAAGGAGAGCCCGGTACATTCAAGGATCGATATTACCTGGAACGTGATCCTCACCGGTTTATAGAAGGCATGCTGATTGCTGGCTGGGTGATAGGGGCTGCAGAAATTTATATATATCTGCGGGACGAATATGCCGGTTGCCGCAAAATTTTACAGCAGGAACTCAAGCTACTGCAGGACAATCCGCCCTGCCCGTTACCTCAACTACAACTGCGACGTGGTGCAGGTGCCTATATCTGTGGTGAAGAATCGGCCATGATCGAGTCTATAGAGGGCAAACGTGGCATGCCCAGACTACGTCCGCCCTATGTTGCTGAAGTTGGATTATTTGGCCGGCCCACGCTGGAGCATAACATGGAGACCCTGTACTGGGTCCGTGACATCATTGAAAAAGGTGCAGACTGGTTTACATCGCAAGGCCGACACGGTAGACAGGGATTTCGTTCCTATTCGGTCAGCGGCCGGGTACAAAAACCCGGCGTGCATCTTGCTCCGGCAGGAATCACTGTCCGTGAACTCATTGATGAATATTGTGGTGGCATGCTGCCCGATCATAAATTTTATGGGTATTTCCCTGGCGGGGCGTCAGGCGGCATACTTCCTGCTAGAATGGATGATATACCGCTTGATTTTGATACATTAAATGAATTCGGCTGTTTTATTGGTTCTGCAGCCATTATAATTTTATCGCATCATGACAAGGCAAGAGATGCGGCATTGAATGCAATGCGATTTTTTGAAGATGAATCATGCGGTAAGTGCACACCCTGTCGAGTGGGCACCGCAAAAGCAGTAACATTAATGAAGCAAAAGCACTGGAATAAACCTCTGCTTGAAGAGTTGGCGATGGCAATGACTGAAGCTTCAATCTGTGGGCTGGGGCAAGCGGCTCCCAATCCATTACGTTGTGCCATTAAATACTTTTCGGAGGAATTCCAAAGTGGCAGCCAACCCTGACGTTTTATTTGACCAGACAATCAGTTTTAGCCTGAACGGGGACACGGTCGAAGCCCTTGCAGGCGAATCTATTCTGCAATGCGCCAAGCGCCTTGGCATTGAAATCCCTCATTTATGCTATAAAGAAGGTTATCGAGCCGATGGCAACTGCCGCACATGCATGGTTGACATCGACGGTGAACGCGTGCTCGCCCCCTCTTGTTGCCGAACGCCGACTGCGGGGATGCAAGTAAACAGCGCCAATGACAGGGCCTTGAAAGCACAAAAACTGGTATTGGAACTCTTGCAATCCGATATGCCGGTTGGTTCAAACTCAAGTCATAAAGCTGATTCTGAGCTGAATTACTGGGTTGAAAAACTGAATGTGGGCAAGCCTCGCTTCGCTGCTCGAGAGCAACCCGCTGCGGACCTGACGAACCCTGCCATCGCGGTGAATCTTGATGCCTGTATCCAGTGTGGCCGTTGTGTCCGTGCCTGCCGTGAGGAACAGGTCAACGACGTCATTGGCTACGCATTGCGCGGCAAGGACGCCAGGATAGTCTTCGATGTGGATGATGACATGGGACAGAGTTCCTGTGTCAGCTGTGGTGAATGTGTGCAGGCCTGTCCAACCGGCGCCCTCATGGCAACACATGAAATAGGTAAACCTGAGCCTGATAAGCAGGTAAATTCAGTCTGCCCCTATTGCGGAGTCGGCTGCCTACTGACTTACAATGTCAAAGATAACAAGATTCTATATGTAAACGGACGAAATGGTCCCGCCAATCACGGTAGATTATGCGTTAAGGGCCTCTATGGTTTCGATTATGTGCATCATGCCGAGCGCTTGACTAAACCTTTAATTCGCAGGGACGATGCAGCTAAAACCAGTGAACTTTTATCGAAAGACGATATTAACAAATATTTCCGTGAAGCCTCATGGGATGAAGCCCTTGATCTTGCAGCAGGAGGGTTTAAGGAAGTTTTGCACAAAAATGGACACCAGGCACTTGCCGGTTTTGGCTCTGCCAAGTGTAGTAACGAAGAAGCCTACCTGTTCCAGAAACTGGTCAGGACCGGCTTCGCAAACAACAACGTCGACCATTGTACACGCTTGTGCCATGCCTCATCCGTCACTGCTTTACTGGAGACCATAGGCTCAGCCGCCGTTTCCAACCCTGTAGCGGATGTTGCCGAAGCTGAAGTGATTGTGGTAATAGGCGCCCGACCGACGGTTAATCATCCGGTTGCAGCAACCTTTATGAAGAACGCTGTGAAACAGGGTAAAACCCTGATCATCATGGATCCGTATCGCTCTGATCTCACCCGTCATGCGAGCTACTTTCTGCAGTTCCGTCCTGATACAGATGTACTACTGCTTAACAGTATTATGTATACCATTGTTGCTGAGGGCCTGCAGAATGATAAATTTATCCATCAGCATACTGATGGTTTTAATGATCTGAAAAATAAACTTTGGCAATATACACCGGAAAACATCGCGTCCATCTGCGGTATCGATGCCGAAACAATCAAGCAGGTTGCACGGCTATATGCCACAGCAAAAAGCGCCATGATTTTTTGGGGAATGGGGATATCTCAACACATCCATGGGACGGACAACGCCAGATGCTTGATATCATTGGCATTAATGACTGGGCAGATCGGTCGTCCCGGAACCGGTTTACATCCGCTCCGTGGCCAAAACAACGTGCAGGGGGCATCAGATGCCGGTCTGATACCCATGTTTTACCCCGATTATCAACCGGTAAATGATCCACAGGTACAGGCTGATTTTGAGAAATTATGGAATACCAAGCTTGACCCGACCCCCGGTTTGACTGTTGTTGAAATCATGGATGCCATCCACGACGATACAATAAAGGCCATGTATATCATGGGTGAAAACCCGGCCATGTCGGATCCTAACCTCAATCATGCGAGGCAGGCACTCGCCAAACTGGAACATCTGGTCGTACAGGACATCTTTATGACGGAGACTGCCGGTTATGCAGATGTCATCCTGCCTGCTTCCGCCTTCCCGGAAAAAACTGGAACATTTACCAACACTGATCGCAGGGTCCAGATGGGCCGCCAGGCAATTGATCCACCGGGTGAAGCAAAACAGGATATATGGATCATTCAGGCTATCGCCAAACGTATGGGTCTGGATTGGCAATACAGTGGCATCGAGGATATCTTTAATGAGTTACGTAAAGCCACGCCCAGTATCGCCGGCATGACCTGGCAACGCCTTCAGCAGCAGGACTCTCTTATTTATCCCCTGAAGCATGAAGGTGATCCTGGTGAGCCTATAATTTTCACAGGGGGTTTTCCTACAGATAATAAACGTGGTCGTTTTATTCCAGTAGAATACCGACAAGCGGACGAACTGCCTGATAATGAGTTCAGCTTTATTTTCATGACTGGCCGTCAACTGGAACATTGGCACACAGGCAGTATGAGCCGTCGTACAAGCGTACTGGATGCCATAGAACCTGTAGCCGTGGCATATTTTCATCCGCAAGACCTCAAGAACATCTCTGTAGAACCGGGAGAAAAGATAAAGATTGAATCGCGTCGTGGCAATATAACCACGATAGCCCGGGCCGATTCCGGCTTGCAAAAAGGACTTGTATTCATGGCTTTTTGTTACAACGAAGCCGCTGCCAATCTACTCACAAATGAAGCATTGGATCCGTTTGGAAAGATACCGGAGTTTAAATATTGTGCAGTGAAAATCTCAGCCGTATCTGACAAGGCGGCAATTCAGTAGCGCTGTATCGTGATAATGAATATTTCCTGAAAGTCATCCAGCACAATTTTATTTGTTGAGCATAAGCAACTTTGTGCCAGCCAAGTCACTGAAACTTAACCTTACATGTCTCGTAATTCTACATGCTTAAGCGTCAAGACCTCTTCGATCAGTGGCTGCTCTG
>JADFPU010000169.1 GCA_022562175.1 Pseudomonadota bacterium
CAATGAAAGAACTTAATGATACCCTGGAAAAACAGTTAAAGGGTGGTAGCAATGTGCAGTCATCAACGATCGGCGGCATTAAAACGGCGGCTGATATATTGAACTTCATGGAAGGTGGCCTGGAAGTCAGTATCATGGAAAGAGTGAATGAAATCGATGAAGAACTTGGACAGGAAATTCAGGATCTTATGTTTGTTTTTGACAACCTTATTGAAGTAGATGATCGAGGGATTCAGTCGATCTTGCGCGAAGTTTCTACTGACAATCTGTTATTGGCGCTGAAAGCTGCTGATGAAGAATTAAAAGACAAGATCTTTAAAAACATGTCGAAGCGTGCGGCTGAAATGTTACGTGACGATATAGAAGCACAGGGGCCGGTACGCTTAAGAGAAGTAGAAGCCGCACAGAAGGACATCCTGACCGTCGCAAGACGACTCGCTGATGAAGGCCAGATTAACTTGGGCGCTAGCGGTGGCGACGAGATGATCTAGGAGTTTGTCCGTGAATAGAAAGCCTACTGCGGAAAAGCTGATTTTGGCCAGATTTTCCCATAATTTTCGTTAAATAGCGGTGCTATTCGCCTCACATTATGAAAAAATCTGACTCAAAACAGCTTCGCCTCGCTACGGCTTCTATTCACGGACAAGCTTCTGGGAGTCTGTAGAGCGCAGCCATGACTTACCAGAGTTCAGTTATAGACAAGGATACTGCCTCATTTGAGACATGGCAGGCACCTCTGGTAGAAGGCCCCATTACAGGAAAGATAGATGAATCACCATCAAAACCGCCTACTGCAAGGGAAATGCAGGCCTTGCAAAAGGAAGCATATGATGAAGGCTTTAACCTAGGTCGAGAAGAAGGTCGCAAGAAAGGCTACCAGGAAGGTTTACGGGAAGGTAAGGCAGCACTGCAGGACAAAAATAAGATTCTGGAGCACTTGCTCGAGCAACTTGCTGAGCCTTTCAAGCAACTGGATGACGATGTAGAACAGGGTATTGTTGAACTGACCATACAAATTGCCCGGCATCTGGTTCGTCGGGAATTGAAAGCGGAACCCGGAGAAATCGTTGCTGTGGTACGGCAAGGGTTATCAGCTTTACCTGTTGCCTCAAGTAGTCCTCGTATTTATCTTCATCCGGAAGATGCTGAACTGGTTCGCAGTGCATTGTCTGTCAGTGATGATACCAGCTGGCGAATTGAGGAAGATCTGTTAATGATGCGCGGCGATTGCCGCATTGAAACAGAATCATCTCATATTGACGCCAGCGTCGATGCAAAACTTTCAGCAATTGCAGCGCAATTACTTGGTGGAGAACGTGGTTCAGATGCCGATACCTGAATTTGACAGAAACCAGATATGGTCAGAGCGCATCAGTGCGTTGAGTAAAAGAATCAAGACTCCTCCGCCATTGGTTGTTCAGGGCCGCTTAAGCCGTATGATCGGTCTCACTCTGGAGGCTGTGGGTTGTCGTGCTGCAGTCGGCGATATTTGCAAAATTGTCAATAAAGGTGTTGCAGACGTTGATGCAGAAGTCGTTGGCTTCTCTGGTGATCGTTTATTTCTGATGCCCACTGGTGAACCGCATGGCCTGTCACCTAATGCACGTGTCATTCCTTCCGGCAGAAGTGGCGATGTTGCCGTCGGTCACGGATTATTGGGCCGTATACTTGATGGCGCCGGACAACCTCTGGACAGTGGCGGTGCTATCAAGACTGAGCAACGTGTATCTCTTAAAGGCAAGCCAGTGAATCCACTTGACCGCGCGCTGATAAAGCAACCTCTGGATGTCGGCATCCGCTCCATTAATACCTTTCTGACCGTTGGTCGTGGACAACGACTTGGTCTGTTTGCACCCAGCGGGGCAGGTAAAAGCGTATTGCTGGGTATGATGACCCGCTTCACTGAGGCCGACATTATTGTAGTAGGACTGATTGGCGAACGTGGACGGGAAGTAAAAGAATTTATTGAACAAAATCTCGGTAAAGAAGGGCTCGCGCGTTCGGTTGTCGTTGCTACGCCTGCTGATGATCCACCCTTAATGCGTCTGCATGGCGCCTTGCGGGCAACCAGTATTGCCGAATATTTTCGTGATTGTGGACATAATGTCCTGTTACTGATGGATTCGTTGACGCGCTTTGCCCAGGCACAACGGGAAATTGCCCTGGCAATCGGAGAGCCTCCGGCTACCCGTGGTTATCCACCTTCGGTTTTTGCACTGTTACCGCAACTTGCAGAACGTGCCGGTAATGGTGTTGAAGGCGGTGGCTCGATCACAGCTTTTTATACAGTGCTGACAGAGGGAGATGATAACAACGATCCGATTGCTGATTCGGCGCGGGCCATTCTTGATGGTCACATCGTGTTATCCAGGCATTATGCCGATACCGGGATATATCCTGCTGTGGATATAGAACGCTCGATCAGTCGGGCAATGAGTCAAATTACCACTGACGAACATAGAAATATTGCCAACGCTTTTAAACAGGTTCATGCACAGTATGAGCAGAATCGTGATCTTATCAATATTGGTGCTTATCAGGCGGGAACGGACAAGCAGGTGGATATGGCTATAAAAATGCATCCGCACTTGTTGCAGTTTCTGAGTCAAGGCATGCATGAGAAAGTTACCTTTGAGACAAGTTATGCCCAATTTTTAGAGCTTCATGAAGCTATGACGAATGAATATCAAAATCAACATCAAATGGAACAAGTCGCTGAATAATTTATGTACGGAACCATGGCACGCTCTAAACGCCTCTCACCAGTACTTAAGTTAGCTGAATCAAAAGAGCGGCATGCCGTCCAGGTTATGGCGAAGGCACGGCAACGTTTAAATTATTATGAAGAAAAATTGAATGAATTACGTAAATTCTATGAAGAATATTACAATGCATACAGGCACAACCAAAGTGGTGTTATCTCCGCTACACAATTACAGGAAACGCAAAAATTCCTGCGTCAGCTTGATGAAGGCATTGCAGTCATGAGCGAAAAGGTAACAGGTCAGAAGCATCTGAACCTGCGTGATGAACAGCAGTGGTTATTGGCAAAAAATCGCACTGATGCACTGGATAAACTGATTACTAAAATTCAGGGGTTTGAGAGAAACATGCGTGACAACCGTGAAGCGGATGAAGTTGACGAACGTTCCCAGCATCAGAAACCCAAAATCTAGCCTGCATATGTTCTATATGGATTGGCACAGCGATTGCATTTTCCCATGTAACGAATCAAACAGAGCAGGAAAAGATTGTGATTGATGCAGCACCCCTTCCATTAAGTGCTAAACCTGGGTCAGGCCAAGGCCTGTTTTCACCGCTTGCAGGTGAGGGTGATGCTTTGCAACTGCCTGATTCTAATGAAAATAATTTCACAAAACTGCTCATCTCCCAACTCAAGCCTGAACAAATATCATTATTAGATGCAACTGTGACAAATAGCCAGCCGGCAAACGCTTTATTGCCGGACGGCAAGGATTTGCCGGGTCTGTACGGACTGCTAACTGCCGCTTTTGCGACAAGCGGTGTGGCGGATACAGGCATCAGTGAGACACTGGCGCCGGCCGCCAAACAGATACTGTCCCTGACGGAGCCTGTTTTAGTAGTACAGCCTGGACTTGGCGAGGCAGTCTCCGCGTTGGCAAAGCAATTGTCTGTTGACGCCCGGTCCAGTGCGCAGCTTAAAAATACCGATCCGGGACCGGCATTGAATCCGGGGCTCAGTTTGCTATCTAAGTCGCTTGATGTTGAGCCCGCTTTAGATACACCTAAGGATCTGTTATCACTCAATCGGTTTACTAATAGTGAGTTTTTCAAGTCACAGGATGTTTCACTGGCTTTGCCCGATCGCATCTCTATTCCTGCTCCAGTCGTGCAGGGTGCTGAGCAATTAGTCAATCGGCAAGTACAGGTTGTAGCGGAGAGCCCTATGCTGAAGATGTCGATAGATACACCGCTCAATCAACCGAAATGGGGTGAGTCTCTGGCGGGTCGCGTCAGCTTAATGATGTCGGGGAATCAGCAAACGGCAAAAATCAATATTAACCCACCGGAGCTTGGTCCAATCGAAATCCGTGTCACGATAAAGAATGAGCAGGCCAATATTAACTTTTTTGCACAGCATGGCGCCGTGCGAGATGCCATTGAAGATGCTTTTCCAAAACTGAGAGAAATGTTGAACCAGAATGGCCTGAGTATGGGAGAGAGCAATGTCTCAGAACATCCATTCTCCAGAGACAATGCGCAAGACGAAGCCGCTGATCAGGCTGTATTATCTGAACATCAGGAACCGGAACCGGAACAAAATAAGCGTGCACAAGCAATATCAGGACAGCTGTCGATCAGTTACATCGATCAGTTTGTGTAGTTCAGTAAAATAATCAGATCATCTGCCCTGACAGACGTTTCAAATATTCCCCACGAACTGATCTTTTGCCTGGTAGATACAGGTTACCTCTCTTTGTAGCGATCAGACGAAGCACAATTCAGTTATAAAATATATGAATTGCCAGTGTAGCGCGTTATTATTTGCGTATGAACTGGATGGCGGTGAACTGGCAGATATTCACAACAACCTGTGTCTTCTTATCATTGCTAATAGGCGCAGCCCGGTTATTTGTCAGCTACAGGCAACACCAGACGTTTAAGAAAAACATCCGCCCCGGGGTGCGTGACAGACAGCAAACTATCTACAATGCAATCACGAATATCATCAGACAAGCAAATACCTATACACATAAATCTATACGGCATTTATTTAATGATTGCTTGCTGTATATTTACCGGTAATCTGTCCTTTGCCAGCGATGATCTGGAAGAATTGCATATCATAGACTGGCATGTACATGTCGCGGGCCTCGGCTATGCTGGTTCAGGGGCATTTATTAATAAACAGCTGCGTGAAAATTACCGTTTTGGATATTTTCTGAAGTGGATGGATGTGACGGAAGATGAATTGGCAGAGCAGGGCGATCAAATACTGTTCAAGAAGCTGCATGACAAGATTTCTCAATCACGCTATATCGATCAGGCCGTTGTGCTGGCACTGGATGGCATTATTGATGAAAAAACCGGAGAAATTGACAGGCAAAGGACCCAGGTGTATGTGCCTAATGATTATGTCGCCAGACAAACCGACAGATATCCGACCTTGCTTTTTGGGGCCAGTATTAACCCCAATAGAGGAGTAGAAAAGAGCATAGCATTACTGGAAGCCGCGCATGAGCAGGGCGCAGTATTGGTAAAATGGATACCCTCAATAATGTATATCGATCCATCGAATACAGATTTCATCCCATTTTATAAACGCATGGCAGAACTTGATATGCCGTTGTTGACCCATACGGGCATGGAAAAATCATTTGCGCATGCCAGGGATGCGTACGCAGACCCAGTTTTGCTGGAATTGCCACTGCAGTATGGAGTCACGGTCATTGCAGCCCACATTGCCACAACCGGAAAATCCGCTGGACAGGATAATTTTGAAAGGATCCTGCCCATGTTTGACAAATTCCCGAATCTGTATACAGATATCTCCAGCCTGACCCAGTTTAACAAGCGCGGTTATCTGGCAAGGGCTTTGAAATATCCCGGTCTGACAGACAGGATGATTTATGGTACGGACTGGCCCTTACAGTCCTTTCCGGTGGTATCACCCTGGTATCATGTCAGACACATCGGTATCAGGAACGCCTGGCGAGTGAGTCGCATAAAAAACAAATGGGATCGGGATATTGAATTGAAACGTGCTTTTGGCGTTCCCACTTCAGTTTTTACCAGGAAATTGGTTATCCTGCATCATTAAAACAGCAAGACAGGCGATACAGTGAAAATCCCATTAATCGATAGTAACTATTTTCTCAAGTTTGACCTGAAAAAAGGACCCTTTCCGATAGAGTCTAGCGACGATATTTTATATTTGACCCCTGCGCTTAATCATCGGCTCGATAAAATCAAGGAACTGAAAAAAGCCTTCGAATGCTCCGATAAATTCAGTAAACCGTTTTCTGCCCTTAGCTAAAGTCCAAAATTCAGCGGCGGCAATTCCTTTGAGAACATCCATTAACTCCGTCAGGCTCCTGTTCATCTCTAATTCTTCTTTAAGCTGCGCTAAGGTTTTCATACAATCCGCCCCT
>JADFPU010000170.1 GCA_022562175.1 Pseudomonadota bacterium
AATGTTAAAACAATTTCTCTGGATAAAATCAAACGGCTAAATAATTTTGATTTAGTTAAAATTATTCAAACTTTTAAGCAGGCTCTCGTTAACGCACAACAGGCAAAAAAAGATAACAAGATTAAAATAATGACAATCTTCGCTGTTGCAGTGCTGCTTTCAATCGGCAGTATTGTGCTGTTATCACTGTACCCGGTAAATGCATATTCTCTGACTGCGCTGGCCGGGGTATTCATGACATGGGCTGTCGCTGCATTGCTGTTATGGCAGCAGTGTCAATCGGTTGACGTGACAGAGGCAAACGATGAGCAGGGGTCGCAAGAGTTGCTGATGGAATATCAACAGTTGATGGACGATGCGGACAGTGAACTTGGCAAGCAGTTTATGCATATTGATGAAGAGTTACTCCGGGTACGTAGTATTCAGGATGATGCCATTAAAGGACTGGTTGACAGTTTCCAGGGGATGGAGAGTATGTCCAGACAGCAACTGAACACGGTAATGGGACTGATAGGACTGATTTCCGGCAAACCTAATGAAGACGAAAACACCAAGGATTTCCGTAGCGAGTCAATGCAGGTGATCAACATGTTTATCGACAGTATCAAGTCGATGAGTAGTGACAGTATGAATCTGGTGAAATCGATAGCAGACATGAATAACAATATATCAAAGATTGAAAAATTGCTTGAAGAGATCGATGGCATCAGCGCACAAACAAATTTACTGGCCTTAAATGCATCAATCGAAGCGGCCAGGGCAGGTGAAGCAGGGAGGGGCTTTGCGGTCGTTGCTGATGAGGTCAGGGCCTTGTCAGTGCGCAGCAAACAATTTAGCAACCAGATCCGTGAAAACTACCGGCTTATTCGGTCGAGCATGGACGACTCTCGCGAAATTGTCGGGCAGTTGGCCTCCAATGATTTGACACTGACCATGAATTCAAAAGATCGTATGAATGATCTTTTTGATGATGATATGGAGTTAATGAATCGAAGCATCAGTGCAGGACTCAAACAGGTCTCTGGTCTGACAGAAGATATCAGCGCCAGTATCGCAACCGCATTGCGATCATTACAATTTGAAGATATCAACAACCAGTTAATTACGCATATTGGCAAAAGGGTTAATACAGTTCGTGGTTTTACCCATGCCGCATCTTTATTACGGCATGATTTTGATCTGGTGAAGAGGGAGGCACTGGAAAAACAACTGGAGGAGCATATTGAGCATTTACGAGAGGCGATGAAGTTGTCACATGAAGTGTCCCTGGCAAGTGAAAATAATCCAGTAAACCAGGTAAGTATGGAAAGCGGTGAGATTAAATTATTTTAAATAATCACGAGGTAAACATCATGTTCAGAATTCTCCTGGTTGACGACGAACCATCTGTTTTGGAAATGCTCAAGAATATGCTTGAGTCGGATGATTATGAAATCCTGGAGGCAAACAATGGTGTAAGAGCACGTGCTATCTGTGAAACATCCAGCATCCATTTGATTATTACCGATATTGTAATGCCTGAAAAAAATGGCATTGACCTTATTTTGGAGATAAAGAAAGAGTTTCCGGAAATTACTATTATTGCGATATCGGGTGGTGGCGGTATTGAAGGACGGTTTAATTATCTTGATATCGCTGCATTGGTGGGCGCACAAAATATCTTGCGAAAACCCTTTTCCGTCTCGGAGTTGCGTGATGCGACGCACTCTGCATTACAGGGAAAAGAGGTCGTAACATCAATTTAATAAGAAAAGACTATCAGTATAAAGTATATGAAAAATTCCAGTTTTGAATCTGTAGATGATAATAATCAACACTTGCAACTGCTGTTAGGTAGTGCTCTTAATGCGACAGTAGAAGGGGTTGTCATTACCGATACACGCGGGGTCATACAGTGGGTAAATCTGGCCTACACTGAACTTACCGGTTATACATTTGATGAAATAGTCGGCAAGCATACCCGCATATTGAAATCAGGCAAACAGGATGCGGAATTCTACACTGAGCTTTGGCAGACTATTCGGGCAGGCAAGGTGTGGTATGGCGAGTTATGGAACCGGCGCAAAGACGGCAGTTTGTACCTGGCAGAGCAGAGCATCACCCCCGTTGTGGGTGAGGATGGTGAGATCGTACATTATATAGCTGTAAAACGTGATATTACTGAACGTTTTGAAACACAAAAAAGGCTGCAGCAAGGATATAAAATGGAAGCCATCGGTCAGTTAACAGCGGGCATAGCCCATAATTTCAATAACAAGCTTGCCACTATTATGGGTTACACCGAATTGCTAAGTGAGCAGCTTGTGCAATATAAAGATCCGGAATTGCTGGCCCATCTGGACGAAATCCTCATTGCCAGTACGAAAGCGCGAGATCTTATAAGGGAAATGATTTCATTCAGCAATAGTAAAACTGGAGAGCACCAGTCTTTACAGATTGTCCCTGTCATAAAGGAATCACTAAAAATACTGAGCTCGACCCTGCCTGCCAGTATTACACTGTCGACAAAATTCAGTGATGAGTTGTCTCAGGTCAGGATCGATCCTGTGCTGATCCATCAGATGATTATGAGCCTCTGTATTAATGCGAGAAATGCCATGAAAGATAATGGCGTGTTGTCAATAGAAACCCGCCATACTCATATTGCCGGCCAATCGTGTAATGCGTGTCATGAATCTTTCAGTGGCGAGTATGTTGAATTGTCTATCAGCGATGCGGGTCATGGTATCACTACGGCGGATATGCAACATATTTTCGAGCCTTTTTTTACTACCAGAGGCCTGGCGCTTAATAATGGCATGGGACTGTCTGTGCTACATGGTATGCTGCATGAACAAGGTGGGCACGTACTGGTCGAAAGCATGCCTGGAAAGGGCGCCAGATTCCGCTTGCTGTTCCCGGCAATAGATCTGTCAATCGATGCGCATGACGATGAAACCGATGATTTTAGCAAACCTGTCAGGCAAAGCAGTGTTGCGCATATTCTGGTTGTTGATGACGAGGTGTCATTTGCGAAATTTATCCGTGAGTTGCTTGAGTCGCATGATTATACAGTAACGGTGCTGCATGATGGGAAGGCTGCATTAGCACTGTTCAAAAATAATCCTGATGCGTTTGATCTGCTGATTACCGATCAAACCATGCCTGGTCTGATCGGCTCAAGACTGATAAAAGCTCTGCATGCTATTAATCCGAAAATCCCTGTTATTTTAATGAGTGGTCATAATGACCCCATAGATGCGAATGAGTCTGTAGATGAATTGATACCGCAGGTACGGTTATTGAAACCATTCAGTAATATTAAAATTGTTAACGAAGTCGAAAACCTTCTACAAGCGTAACAGCGTGATGAATTGATGAGGAAACATGTTTTGAGTCAATTTTTTCATAATTATAAAGATAGAGTCGAGTGTATGAAGCGAGAGGAGCCGTTACAATTCTGGCTTAAGCTTGCAATTTCCGTTGCCGGCGGGGTCTCTGTCGCATTGGGATTAATCGTACTTGCGGGTTGGTACAGCCATAACGTGGCGTTAATCCAGATACGACCGCAATTCGTGCCGATGCAGTACAACACGGCCATAGGATTTCTGCTAAGCGGCCTGGCCTTGTTGGCGCTTGATAACCGACAGCCTCGTCTGGCGCTTGTTTGCGCAGCAATAGTGATGGCCCTTGGGGTTGCTACGCTGTTCCAATACATCATCGGCGTTGATCTCGGTATCGATCAATTGCTGATGCAACACTATATTTCGGTCAAGACCTCCCACCCTGGCCGGATGGCGCCGAATACTGCCCTCTGTTTTATGCTTATCGGCAGCGCCGTGTTGTTGTCTGCCGGCATACTGCGGCAATGGGCTGCACTGATAAATGCAATATTGGGATCGTTGCTGCTGGGTTTCGCTGTTATTGCATTATTTGGTTATGTGATCGGCCTGGAAAGCATTTACGGTTGGGGCCAATTGACCCGCATGGCGTTGCACACGGCGGATGGCTTTATCGTTGTGGGCTGTGGCTTTATTCTGTTGGCGTGGCGTATGGAATTGGCTAATCACCGGTGGGGGTTGCCGGTCTGGTTACCGGTGCCTGTTGGCATTGGCAGCCTGGTCGTCTGCATTTCCTTTTGGCAGGTATTGTATGCCGGCCAGAACATCTCGATCATGGCTATTGCCCATCATCTCCTGTTGATCTTTGGGGGCTTGCTATCAGTCGTGCTGGCTTTGTTGGTCTATCTGGCACAGCAAACGTGGCGCCGCGTCAAGTTGGCAGAAGCCTCCCAACATGCACTGGCGCTTGAGATCACAGAACGAGAAAAGACTGAAAAGGCGTTGCGAATAAGTGAAGAACGCTTCCAGCTCATCATTACAGGCAGTGATGAAGGTGTCTGGGATTGGGACATAATCGCTGACAAGGATTGGTGGTCGCCGCGTTTCTATAGCTTGCTGGGCTATCGCAACGAGGAAATAACCGCCTCATCCCAGCAATTCGCACAGATGATCCATCCTGATGAGCGGGATGCTGTGCAGCAGGTAGCTGTCAAACATATTGAGGAAAGAACAGCATACGTTTTGGAATATCGTATGCTGACAAAATCAGGAGAATATAGATGGTTTCATGGCAGGGGTCAGGCAATATGGGATCAGGATGGAAGGCCGGTGCGCATGCTGGGCACATTTCGCGACATCAATGAGCGCATACAGGCGGAACAAAGACAGCAAAAACTCGAACATCAACTGGTTCAGTCGCAGAAGATACAGGCAGTCGGTCAGTTGACAGGTGGTATCGCCCATGATTTTAACAATCTGTTGGCGGTTATCATTGGCAATCTGGAATTGCTTGCAAGTAAACTGGCGGTAGATGCAAAGCAACACTCCTATATACAGAATGCACTACATTCCGCACAGCGTGGTGCTTCACTGACGCAGAGGCTGCTGACCTTTTCCCGCAAACAAATGCTGAAATCTGAAATCGTTGATCTCAGTGAGCAGGTTCGGCACATGAAAGAGATGTTGCAACGTACTCTGGGAGAAATAATCGAGATTGACATCCTGTGCGCAGAAGACTTGTGGCAGTGTCGGACGGATAAGTCCCAACTCGAAAGTGTCCTGCTTAACCTGGCCATCAATGCCAGGGATGCCATGCCCAGGGGAGGCAGGCTTACTATAGAGACCAGTAATACCCGGCTGGATGATAGTTATACTGAACAGGTGCCTGAACTGACCAGTGGTGACTATGTCATGCTGACTGTCAGCGATAGAGGTGAAGGCATGTCCGCCGAGGTCCTGCAACATGCCTTTGAGCCTTATTACACCACCAAAGATGTGGGCAAAGGTAGCGGACTTGGTTTGAGCATGGCCTACGGGTTTGCTAAACAGTCAAACGGACACCTGATTATTTACAGTGAAGTGGGACAGGGTACGACTGTCAAACTGTATCTACCCCGGTACATGGGGAAGCACGAAGTGCAGCAGGTTCTGCCCGTGGAGCAAGTCATCAACGCTACTGAGACCATACTGGTGGTGGAAGATGAGCCGGACTTGCTGGAAGTCTATGTGCTGAATCTTGAAATGCTGGGTTATACCGTCTTGTCTGCGGATCAGGGCAAAACAGCGATCCAGCTCTTTAATGATAATAAGGGCATCAAACTACTGCTAACGGATGTCATGTTACCGGGCGGCATGAATGGCCCCGACATCGTTAAGGCACTACAGAAAAAAGATCCTGATGTCCGGTTTTTATATATGTCGGGATATACGGAAAACGCAATCATTCACGATGGTTATCTGGATGATGATATCGAATTTTTACGAAAACCTTTCACCATTGCCGAGCTGTCAAAAAAAATGAGGGAAGTATTAACGCACTGATAGCCTGTACGTTAAAAAACATCCTCCCATACAATCATCCTGGATTCCGCAGTTAACAGGTTTTTGCTAGATAACATGTTGGAAAATTTGTTCCAGACATTTTCACCCGAATATATCCTATATTCGTCCAGACGTTATCAACCGACAATATCCATATAGTCGTCCTGCAAAACCTGACTACACACCATCCATGCTGATAACCGCTACGAGTTGAACATAAGATGATGATAAGCATATCTAATGACA
>JADFPU010000171.1 GCA_022562175.1 Pseudomonadota bacterium
TATAATTTTAAGGAAGCTCTGAATAAGTCCCTCCCTGGATCAAGTCCAGGGCAGGCTCTGGACTTTTGCATACCCTCAAGGGGCACCGAGGTCCATGCACCACGAGAAACTCTGACTTAATCAGAGTTTCCTTAAATATTGAGGGATAATGGTTTTTAACCTGTCATAGAGACCATCTTGTATGTCGCGATGAAATACTTCCTGAAGCAACATAATGTCCGCATCAATCTGCAGGAGTTCTGAGACAAGCGCGGCATGTCTTTCCTTGACGTATTTAACAGGCCAGTAGGCCGGCTGGTTAAAGAACCGTATATTCCGTACAGCGACATTGAAGGTGAGAATGGCAAGCATATGATGCGTCTGCATTGGTCAGGTTTGGTTGATATTTTTACACGTGTCATGATTGAGCATTTACATTAGCGATAATATTGACTACTCTCTGTCTCTTGTAAACCATGTCAAATATCAGGGGAAAATTCAATGCGCGCTCTTCCTTTATCCCTATTAATATTAACAGCATTTGTGTCTTTTAATAGTAACGCTGTAGAGCCCATCGTTGAGCCGCACGCTATGCTTTATTTCCAGCTACCACTGGGCGCCGACAATATGCATCGAAATAAACACAGCTTTGGTTTTCGCGTGGATCGTGCGTTTGTTGAGCCTGGCCAGGCGCTGGACTACCGGCAACTGATTAACCAAACAGCCATATTTGACTTTAAAATGGGGCAGCATGGTGTTGAGGCCTTATCTTTTCTGGGGGTTGATTATTTGAAGCGCTATAATATTAATCGAGCAGAAGAGGATGATGATAACGGGCTCACTATTAGCGGCATTCTCGATGCGGCGCCGCTTGGAGTATTAATCGGTGCAGGCATAGGGATTGTTCTCCTGGTAGGTTCCGGTGACTAAAGCAGCCAGGGGGATCCTTCGAAATGACTGTTTATATCCCCATATTACTCAGGCTGACCATGATGTCATTTAGTATAGCAGTTGCCCTGGGGTGTTCAGATTCAAATTGACTGATAGTGTCCTTGATGTCCTGTATCAGGTTGTTATGATGTGTTGTATTGTCTGGCTCAGCAAGTTTTTTCTCAATATCATTGATCAGAGTGTTTAGTTTATCCTTTGCCTCAGCATTTTCGCTGGTGACATCATTTACTTCAGCACGGAGTTTTTTCAGCCCGTCTTTTAATTCGGCATCTATCATAATTCCTGTTCGTAGTGTGTAATTGTTAACTATCCGTTGATTATATTAAAGGCCTGATGCGGTGCACAAGTGATTATTAATCTGCAATGCTGAAAGAATTCCATACCAGAGATGCAATAACAGGGCAATCCAGGCATACAGTACTTATATGATTATAAAGTTTATACACATTGCATGCGTATTTCTGACGTTTTGCTCATTCTCCCTTCGTTGTTACTGGGTGTTTACAGATTCGCCTGTGATACAGCGTAAAGCAACAAAGATTATTCCTCATATTATTGATACGGTTTTGCTGGCAAGCGGCGTGCTAATCGCCGTTAACTTGTATGAGGAATTTTACAGGCAGCCATGGCTATTGAATAAATTTGTGGCTGTAATTGTGTATATAATATTAGGCAGCATTGTGATTAAGTATGGAAAAACAAAAACTGTCAGAAAACTGACATGCATTGGTGCGTACGGCGTTTTTTTCTATATCATCGCTATCGCAATCTATAAATTTACAATATTTTTCTAGGAACTGAATGTAATGACTTCAAATTATTCTGCTGAAAAAAGAGAATATCTGTATTCGTCACTTGATCGGGAACAGATGAATAGTAATCCAGTTGTACAATTCGAGGAATGGTTACAACAAGCAATACAGGCGGATATTGATCTGCCGAATGCAATGGTGCTGGCGACTGCTTCCGCATCTGGCGAGCCCACTGCACGCTATGTACTTTTGAAAGGTGTCAATGAACAAGGCTTTGTTTTTTTTGGTCCTTCCGTCAGTGTTAAAGGACAGCAGCTGGCCGAAAATCCCCGGGCAGCCCTGGTATTTTATTGGTCTCCCATGGATCGCCAGGTTCGTGTAGAGGGTTCAGTTGAGATAGTTGCTGAAGCAGAGGCAGATGAATATTTCAACTCGCGGCCATATGACAGCAGAATAAGTGCCTGGGTCGCACCACAAAGCAGTGAGGTAGAGAGTCGACAATTCCTGCAGAAACGATTGGCAGATCTACAAGCTGAATTCCATGATCGAGAGGTTCCTCGGCCGGAGGACTGGATAGGTTATCGTGTTTGCCCGCAGACGATCGAGTTTTGGCAGGGCAGGGAGAATCGCTTGCATGATCGTATTATTTATCGTCGCACTGCTAACCAAGAGTGGTATATGCAACGACTCGCCCCTTGAAGTTTGTGTCTGATAAATGAATTTTCAGTAAAGCAGCTCATCTCTTTATTGATTTACGTCATATCTTTTAAGATGTACTTTGTTCATAATATTGGAAAGTCAAAAGTAGTATAGGAAGAGGAGTAACACTATGATTGTTATAGATAATATCTTTGTTGTCATTGACCCGACTATAAATAAGCAACGTACCTTGCAGCGTGCTGCGAGGATAGCAAAAAAAACCAATGCAAAAATACACGCTTATTTGTGCATACATTCTAGCAAAGAGGCAGATGACCAGAATGCTCTCAAGGAAGCGGAGTTATGCAGATATGAACTTTGGCTGAAAAATATCGTCGCGCCAATTCGGGCAGAGGGAATAGATGTCAGCACACAGATAGACTGGCGTCGCGATTGGCAAAACGCCCTGGGAGCGGCGGCGAAGCAGCTTAACAGCGATATAATTATAAAGTCATCTCATAAACGTTCCGCAACGAAGCGTATGTTGATGTCTTCTTCTGATCTGGCGTTGTTCGAAACCGCAATGTGTCCGGTCATGTTAGTAAAGTCTGAGGAAAGTGTAGGACATCACCGGGTGCTGGCTGCTGTAGATGCAAAAAGGCAAGATGAAAGATACAACCACATATTTCATGCTGTTATTGAGTATGGCAAGGATGTGGTTGCGGCGGCCTATGAGGATGAAAACAGTGAGCTTCATGTCATACATGCTTATCCGAATCCGGAAGACTATATGCACGTCACAGATGTCGAGAAACGTACGGGTTTAAATGGCTCACACGTACACATCGTTGGCGAAAAACCCGAGCAGGCAATCGTGAAAGTAGCCAGGGAAATCGATGCTAATTATATTATCATCGGCCTTTCAACCAGGAGCACGTTTTCGAACAGGGTTTTTGGTAATACAGCGGAATGGCTTATCAATAATCTGGATCAGGATATATTTGTTGTTATTACTGATGATATACAAATGTTCAAGGACAACAAAACGCCAGAGAAGGCCTTGCCTCTGTAATCCCGAAACCGGCTTGTTAGCTTTTAGTCTATTAGCTTTTGGGGCCGGGTTGATGAGAACAATTGTGTGAGCATCATCTCATACATTGTTACGACGTCTTTCGTTTGCATATCCTCATCAGTATTTTTTGCCACCAGTCCAGCTGTAAGAATTGCAGCTATTATATGATCTTCGTTCATAACTATACTCCCGGGCTGATTGATTATTTTGTCGGACTATTTAGAAAAATAGCACATTCAGCGTAACCAGTCCGCTAATGAGCGAATAAAATGTCCGATTTTTGTTTCTCAGGAAAAAAGAAACAATTATGAATCAAATATTTCATCAGTGGCATATGTGCCCCGCAGTCGGTAAAGGTTGTGCACCGGACCGCCCACCTTTACAGTCCTTATTGCCCACAAACCCGCAGCAGGATTACGGTCAATGATTTTAATATCCAAAGCGAAGTGTTTATTGTTATCCTGTTTTGCTATTACGCAATTATTTGTTTGCGCGCACGCGGCTGAGTCATACCGGGTAGAATTGCAGACAACAATGGGGGTGATCGAACTACAGTTATTTGAGAAAAAGGCCCCGAAAACAGTCAAAAATTTCCTCGATTATGTCAAAAGTGGTTATTATGATGGAATGATTTTCCATCGTGTTGTAGAGGGTTGGATCATTCAGGGAGGCGGCTACGATAAGGATCTGAATGAATATGAGAGCCATGGGCCGATCAGGAATGAAGCAACAAATGGGTTGAAAAATGTTCGTGGTACGGTTGCGATGGCGCGATTCTGGGATCCACACTCTGCGGAGACACAATTTTTTATCAACCTGTCCGATAACCCGTCATTTGATCACCAGTCCAGGACCTTACGTGAGTATGGTTACTGTGTATTTGCGCGTGTTGTCAAAGGCATGGATATTGCTGATGCCATAGGTAGAGTTGAAACCAGGGAAATCACGGATTTCGATGCGAATGTGCCTGTCGAACTGGTTATCATTACACGGGCAAGAGTCTTGGCTGAATAAAATCCGGTTTGGAGGTGACCCGGCCATTTTCCGATTGTGCTGATTGCTGTATGGTCAGGGACTGGCTTATGAATCTATCCTGGTTACCTTTTTGATGATGGGTTTATCATCTCTCCGTTTTATTCCGGGTATTGTCTGTCTGTGTCCATAGGGTTTCCAGGCCGGGGAGATTACATTGGGCATTGTTGATCGCGCCAGCAACTTTGATGATGCCAGGGTAAACTCGCCGAAACGTTCGTTAACCAGATCTACCGCCTTGTTAAGTCGATAGCTTCTGGCGTTATCTTTGGCAAAGAAATCGATCTGGGCCTTAATCAAATGCGGATCGAGTGCGATAACATGCACCTGGAAAACACCTTCCCCATGCCAGGATTGATGTAGCGTTTTTTTGCACAGTTTAATAATAAGGCGGCTGTCGTTGGTTGAAAACTCCGTTTTGAACCTGCCACCAATCCAGCCATGCATACAGCGCAGCCCAATGAAATATTTTTGCGCCTGCATGGCATGTTGTCTGAGACGGGCAGCGACCTTCTCTGCCATGTGGATGAGATACATATAGAGCAGGTCCCGATCAGTGGTTTTGGGTGGAACGACCTTGCTATGACCTATAGATCTGGGACTGTTGATATTATTTTGTACTTTCTCCGGGTCTTTGCCCTGGCACATCTGCCAGATACGGCGACCGGGGTTACCGAAGCGTCTGGCCAGTACACTAACAGGCAGCTTTTCCATGTCACCACAGGTAAATACCCCTCGCTTCGCCAAAAACGCGCCGATGCCCACATTGATGCCACACAGTTTGGTCACTGGAACATCCCGGAGTCTTTCTTGCGTCTCCCAGGGGGGTATCAGGGTCAGCCCATCTGGTTTTTGTAACTTGGCGGCGTACTTGGCCGTTGTCTTATCGCCACTTATACCGATGGAGCAGGATAGCCCTGAAGACTCGAATATGTTGTTTTTAATCAGCCTGGCGATCTGCTCGGGAGGCCCCCAAAGGCGTTGACAATGAGTAATGTCCAGGAAGGCCTCATCAACAGAAAAGATCTCTACGTCTGGAGTAATATCATGCAGCGCTGCCATGATATTGGTCGATACTTCAGCGTATCTCTCTGGCCTGGCCGGACGTTGTACCAGATCCGGGCAAAGCTTGCGCGCCTGCTTGATACGCATGCCGGTATGGATGCCATAGCGTCTGGCCTCGTAGGAGCAGGTGATAATACAAGTGCCTAGCAGACCATTCGTCACGGCAACAGGCCTGCCATACAGCGCCGGTTTATCGTGCTGCTCGATCGAGGCGAAAAACGCGTTCATGTCCACCAGCGCAATAGCCTGCGGCCAGAAATAATTGTCTTGGATGTCCGTCATCGGGACTTCCAAGTATAAGAGAACATTTAGAGAACTTTCAAGTTGAAAATGACTTATTTAATCTGTTGAATCAGAATAAGAGAGGGTTCGCCAAGCGATGGGCTCGGTACAAATTATACTTTTGTCAAAAACGCTTAAACCATTGCCAAATTTATGTTTCGGACTG
>JADFPU010000172.1 GCA_022562175.1 Pseudomonadota bacterium
ACTGTTCGCGACCGGCCCCGGCTCCGAGCTGCAACGGCCGCTGGCAGTCGTTGTGATAGGCGGTCTATTCACGTCGACGTTATTGACCTTGATCTTGTTACCCACCTTGTATGCCTGGCTGGAAGAACGTTCAGACCGGCAAGCTCAACTCATTGCGGAGGAACACGCATGAAACATCTGACACTCATTATTCACACCAATGTTCAGCAGGATATGGCCGATCATCTGCGTAGCCTGGAGCAGGTTTCTGGCTTCACCTTTAGTCACGCGGAAGGGCACGGTGTACAGGTTGAAAACGATCCCTTGCTCTCGGCCCGCGACAAGGTTGTTGGTTACACGCCACGGATACGAGTGGATATTTTGCTTGAAGACGGCGATGTGGATTTGGTGCTTGAATCACTACGCAAAACAAGCTACGGCGTCAAAAGCCAGGGTATCTACTGGATCACCGCCGTTGAACAAAGCGGCCACTTGTAACAATTAAAGGAGTATAACGAAGTGCTATTTAGAACAAATTTATTCGCTGGTATTTTTACCCTGGGCATAGGCCTGCTGATAGTTGGTTTGTTATCACAAGTTGTCTACGCGCACGGCATGTCCGAGGCCGAAAAACTGGCCATTATAGATGGCGGTAACCTGCGTTATATGTGGCTCGGGGCTACGCATATGTTGTCCGGCTACGATCACCTGGCGTTTGTTTTCGGGATCATCTTTTTTCTGACCAGTTTCCGCGATATCGCCAAATACGTCACTGCCTTTACGCTTGGCCACAGTGTGACCCTGATCTACGCTACTTTTAACGCGATCCAGCTTAACTATTTTGCCATCGATGCAGTGATTGGTCTGAGTGTTTGTTATATCGCCTTTGCCAACATTGATGGCTTTCGCAAATACCTCAACATCAATCCGCCCAATATGCTGTTAATGATTATTGGTCTGGGCTTGATTCATGGCTTCGGTTTGTCCACCCGTTTACAGGAACTGCCGTTGAGCGAAGACAGCCTGTTGCTCAATATTATCTCGTTTAATGTCGGTATCGAACTGGGACAGATCAGCGCACTGTCTCTGATGTTGCTGCTCATTGCCGCCTGGCGCAAAAGCCACGCCTTCAAGACCTTTAGTCTGGTCGCGAACTATGGCCTGATCCTGACGGGCGGCCTGCTTTTCCTCATGCAGATGCACGGTTATGCGCACACCAGTAACCCGGAGGAATTTATTATTGCAACCGCGCAAGCACAAGAAAAGGGCGGCAACACAATCATTGCTGCCGTTAAAAGAACTGAAAAACTGCAACAAACCCAGCGAGAAGATTCAATCAGCATAACCATTCCAGCCAGAGGTGATATAGAATACAAGTTTTACCTTGCGAAAGGCGCAACCCTCGAATACGCATGGCAAACCAATAGTGCAGCGCTGTTTTTCGATTTTCACGGCGAACCAACAGGCGATACTAACGGCTATTTCAAGAGCTATAAAAAGACTACCGACAGTCAGTCTAGTGGTTCTTTAACAGCTTCCTTTGCAGGCACACATGGCTGGTACTGGAAAAACAATACCCCATCAGCCGTTAACATCGTGTTGAAAGCAAAAGGCGAATATCAGCGTCTGGATTTAAACAAGGCCTTGCAACAAGCTGAACCAACACAAGCCCCGCGTTCTACCACCCGCGATACGATTGATTCACTATAGGAGATTATTATCTTGCAACTAAAAATATTGTTACCCGGCCTTTTCCTCAGTCTGTGCTCGGCCACCGCGATGGCGGGAAGCGGCCACGATCACGGGCATTCTCATGCGCCTGTGAATCAGGCAACAGCAATAACAAATGCAACAGAGATTGTTGCGTCACTCGTAAAAAGAAACAAGCTGGATGAAAGCTGGGCGTCTATTATGCCAAGTTCCATTGAGAAAAAAGTGTTTAAAGGTGACCTGGAATGGGTGGCCGTTTTTGTGAATGACAAAATCACCGATACTGATAAACGAAAACTTTATGTGTTCCTGACGTTAGGTGGCGATTATATTGCAGCAAATTTCACCGGAGAATAGCCGTTATCAGCATAAATAAGCGTGACGATAAAAGCCAAAAACAACCCCGGTCGAGGATCAGCTTCCCCGGCCGGTTTTTAAATGGCAGTTGCTATAGAAACCAGCCTGCATATTTTAGTTGGTTATTGTCTTCAAAAAGCAGTCTGGAACGGTTTCCCAAGCAGTTAAGCCAACGTTGGAAGGCCTGGTCATTGGGCTTCCATTGCAGACATCATTTCTTTACTGTTACGTTGCACGGCTAAATGAGTAACAAAGTACAATCTAGACTGCTTCTTCAGTTTCCTTTTCAACTATCTCAATTACAATATCGTCATTTTCTTCGGTGACGATAATGTGCCCGCCGTGTATCAGTTTTCCGAACAGTAGTTCTTCCGCCAATGGTTTTTTGATCTTGTTCTGAATAAGACGGGCCATCGGTCGCGCGCCCATTACCTTGTCATATCCATGTTTGCAGATCCATTTGCGAGCAATATCATCAACATCCATGGTGACTTTTTTGTCGTCGAGTTGTGCTTGCAGTTCGACCAGGAATTTATCCACAACATTTAATACTGTCCTGCTATCAAGCGGGTCAAATTCGATGATCGCATCCAAACGATTACGGAACTCCGGACTGAACATCCGCTTGATAGCTTCCATGCCATCCTTGGTATGATCCTGTGGTGTGAAGCCAACTGAGTTTCGACTGATTTGCTCGGCACCGGCATTGGTCGTCATGATGATAATGACATTACGGAAATCGGTTTTACGACCATTAGTATCGGTCAGGGTGCCATGATCCATGACCTGCAGCAACAGATTGAAGACATCAGGGTGGGCTTTTTCCATCTCATCGAATAACACGACAGAATGCGGGTGTTTGTTGATTGAATCTGTTAACAAGCCGCCCTGCTCAAAACCAACATAACCAGGCGGGGCACCGATCAATCGAGAGACGGTATGTCGTTCCATGTATTCCGACATATCAAAGCGTAACAATTCTATACCCATGATGTTTGCAAGTTGTCGACTGACTTCAGTTTTGCCGACACCGGTTGGTCCAGCAAATAAAAATGCGCCGATAGGTGTCTGTGGATTACCGAGTCCCGAGCGCGATGTCTTGATGGCCGTTGCAAGTATTTCAATTGATTTATCCTGACCGAATATCACCATCTTCAGGTCGCGCTCGAGATTTTTCATGACGCTCTTATCAGATGCGTTGACTGTCTTCGGCGGGATCCGGGTAACCGTGGCTACGATGTTCTCGATATCTGTCACACTGATTGTTTTTTTTCTGCGAGAAGGTGCGAGCAGGCGTTGTGATGCCCCTGCTTCATCAATAATGTCGATGGCCTTGTCCGGCAAGTAGCGATCATTGATATATCTGTCTGTTAACTCTACTGCAGAGCGCAGCGCCTGGTTGGTATAGCGTACCTGGTGATGTTCTTCGAAACGGGATTTTAGTCCTTGCAGGATCTTTATCGTCTCTTCAATAGAAGGTTCCGTGATATCTATTTTCTGGAAACGTCTGGCGAGGGCCCGATCTTTTTCAAAGATGCCGCGAAATTCCTGGTAAGTTGTCGAACCGATACATTTAAGATCGCCCGAAGCCAAAACGGGTTTAATGATGTTTGAAGCATCCATGACGCCACCGGACGCTGCGCCGGCACCGATGATAGTGTGGATCTCATCTATAAAAAGCACAGAACCTTCGGTCTTTTGTAGCTGAGCGATGACAGCCTTCAGGCGCTTTTCAAAATCGCCCCGGTATTTTGTGCCGGCCAGTAGTGCACCCAGATCCAGCGAATAGATAATGCTGTCTGCAAGTACTTCAGGTACTTTATTATCGACGATCATCTTGGCCAGTCCTTCTGCAATGGCCGTTTTTCCGACGCCGGCTTCACCAACATACAGCGGATTATTTTTTCGGCGTCGGCAGAGGATTTGTATGGTGCGATGGATTTCATGTTCCCTGCCAATCAGGGGATCTATCTTGCCGAGTTTAGCCATTTCATTGAGGTTTATGGTATAGGCCTCTAATGGGCTGGCGTTGCCATCATCCGTGCGTGTTTCCTCGCCAGCAATCTTGTCAGGGTTTACGTTTTTGTCCTCTGGTGAGAACTTGGCGATGCCGTGGGAAATGAAGTTAACGACATCCAGTCGGGCAATGTTCTGCTGATTCAGAAAATACGCTGCATGCGATTCCTTTTCTCCAAAGATAGCGACCAGCACGTTTGCACCATTGACCTGTTTTTTTCCGGATGATTGTACGTGAAACACTGCGCGTTGCAGCACTCTCTGGAAGCCAAGCGTGGGTTGTGTTTCCCGTTCATCATCATCCAGTAACGGAGAATTTTCTCCGATAAATTTGATCAGTTCATTATGCAGGGTATTGAGATTGGCGCCGCAGGAACGCAGCACCTCAGAAGCCGAAGTGTTATCCAGCAAGGCAAGCAGCAGGTGTTCAACGGTCATAAACTCATGGCGTTGCTCGCGAGCTCTCTTAAGCGCATCGTTCAGGGTTTGTTCAAGTTCTTTATCAAGCATGGTTTTAGCCTCTTACACTTTTTCCATTGTACATAAAAGTGGATGATGATTTTCACGTGAATAGCCATTTACAAGAGATACCTTGCTCTCGGCTATTTCATGAGTGTAAATGCCACAAATACCCTTGCCACGGGTATGTACCTCCAGCATGATCCGTGTTGCAGCCTCTCTGTCCCTGTAAAAAAAGGTTTCAAGAATATGAACGACAAAATCCATAGGCGTATAGTCATCGTTGAGCAGAATGACCTTGAACAGTGACGGGCGTTTGAGCTTGGGTTTGGCTTCCTGTAGCGCTACCCCGTCGTCTTGATGATTGATTTTTTCTGACATTTCTGATGAACGCTGACTGGCTTCTACCTTAATCCAAGTATACAAATTTAGACTAACAGTATCCTGTAAATTCATTCTATTTCCAACTATCGCATATTTTGTGCCAACCGGTTAATAGCCTTTTGCGGATTATCACTGAAACTGTTGAGTGCATCAGGCTGCATGATTTCAATAAAGCGTCTGGCCGCCGGCGAGATAAATTTACCACGTCGTAGCACCAGCCCGTAACTGCGCACGGGGAAGTAGTCTGTCAGTGGTATACATGCGAGTTTTTCATTACCCGTCAAGCAGATGCTGGTGACGATCGAAATACCCAGCGCCATTTCCACATACTTTTTGATAACTTCCCAGCCGCCCGCCTCCATTTGTACTTTAAAATCAATATTATGCTGTTGAAAGACAACATCGATAATAATGCGAGTGGACATGCTCTGCGGGGGCATGATCAGGCTGTAGGGGCTGATATCCTGCAAAGAGACCCTGCGTTTGGCTGTCAGTGGGTGCCCTAGTGGAGTGATCAGTACCGGCTCGTAAGAAATCAGCGGGGAATACCAGATATCATCAGGCACCCCCAGCATTGGACCCACCGCGAAATCGACCTCACCCTTCTGCACCAGGGCCAATCCTTCCCTGCCCGGGACGTTGTGCAGCTTGACTTGAATGTGTGGATAGCGCCCGGCGAACCGGCTGACGATGTCTGGCAACAGGTACAGTGTGGTCGATTCGCCGGCGGCAATATTTAGGCTACCGGTGACGAGATTGTTACATTGCTCCTGGAAGGACTCCGCCAGGCTATCAATGCCTTCGACCAGTGGCATCGCCAGATTAAGCAACATCTTACCCTCAGTCGTCAGTCGTATCCTGGGACCCCTGCGTTCAAACAAATGCCCGCCCATATCCTTTTCCAAGGCCTTGATCAATAGGGAGATAGAAGGCTGACTCAGAAACATTTTCTCAGCAGCTTTTGACATGCTTTGTGCCTGGGCGGCGTGGCAAAAAG
>JADFPU010000173.1 GCA_022562175.1 Pseudomonadota bacterium
GCAAATCTGTACGGCAGCAACGCCCGGGCGGAAAACGGGCGGAAAAATAAGCATAATTTTCGGAAACCATGTGAAACAGTATAAAACCAAAAGATACATTTCACAAGTAAATATAAGGGTATAATCACTCTAAATGAAACAGGTTGTAACTTATTGAAACTACTATTTTCTGCTGTGGCACAGCGGCTGCAACGCCCTTGATTATCATCAATGAGGTGTTGTATGACGGCCCAGGAGCTGATGCGGATGATGTCTTTACCGAACTATTTGGCGTTCCGGGATTAACCCTGGATGGCTGGTCTATCACCGGAACGAACGGGGCAACCGGTTCAGTGTATCGAACGATAGATTTGACCGGGGCGGTAATTCAAGCCGATGGTATTCTGGTGATTGCCACTGATTTAGCATTGGGCAGCGTTTTTGATGCAAGAGATTTTATCGCCAATGTCGACTGGCAAAATGGTCCCGATTCGATTCAACTGCTGGATAATTTTGCAATGGTAGTTGATTCACTACAGTATGGTGATGCCGGATCATTTAACCGGGGCGAAGGTCTCTACTCGATGGATGTTGCAGCGGGACACAGCCTGTCTCGCAATATATTTGGGCTGGATACGGATGATAACCGCAGCGATTTTATTGATCTGTCCAGTGCAACACCCGGCATAGGGCCCGCTATCGCCAGTGTGCCGGAGCCAGGCAGTTTGATTTTAATGACGCTGGGTATGTTTGGTTTGTTCGCAAACGGTCGGTTGCAGCATAATCGACAGGCTTGCCGGCAAAGATCGAACAGGTATTAGTGGTAGGTTAAAGCATTCCATGCAGCTCGACGTCTATACCATACTGAGCAGTGCCATTCACCTTGGAAGGTGTGTCCTTGCGTGGCACAGGATGCCCAATTAGCTGGAAATTGCCTGGTGATTTAAGTATTAGTTTGTCAGGTCGTTCACGTGTAGCGGCCAGCTCTGCGACTTCACCCCGGCCAGGATCATCGGCAAGCCGGTCGATGAACCTTGTTCCATTTCAGAATAGGGAAAGACTTTGCAGGCCCGGAAGAAATCATGCATGGCGCGACGTTGGCGCATACACTGCCCCCAGTACCACCGGTTCTCTAGCGCCTGTCACAGATGGCAGGTTAGCCGCTGTCCCTTCAAGCCGGCATTTGGCCAGCCAGGCAAAGGTGACAGCCTCTACTGCATCGGGGTTTATACCTAGTTTTTCGGTGGATTCAATCCGCATATCAGCTAACTGAGCCTTCAAACCGTCGAACAGCAGCGGGTTATGGACACCGCCGCCGCAGATGTAAATTTCTTCTGTATGTGGCGCATGACTGACGATTGCCTCTGTGATTGAATGTATTGTCAGGTCAACCAGGGTTGCCTGTACATCCTGAGCCTGCAGGGACCTGACAAAGCTACTCAATTTATTCTCCAGCCAGTCGAGATTAAAAAAATCACGCCCGGTACTTTTGGGCGGGGCTGTCGAGAAGAATGCATCATTTTGCAGATGATTTAAAAATTCGCTATCAGCTTGCCCACGATTAGCCCAATGACCCTCTTTATCCATGTGCGTACCGCAATGTCGTTGATTCCAGTCATCTAGTAAGCCATTACCTGGGCCGCTATCAAAACCACGGGTTACAATGTCCGGGCCGGCCGCCAGGATAGTTATATTGGCGATGCCACCGATATTCAGGATCAGGCGATGACGACTGTCTGATTTGAAATAATTCGCATGAAACGCCGGTGCAAGCGGCGCACCTTCGCCTCCGGCAGCAATGTCCATGCGTCTGAAATCGGCGACTGTGGTGATGCCTGTTTTATAGGCAATGATATTGGCATCGCCTATTTGTAAGGTGCGACTATGATTGCCGCCGGGCAAATGCAGTACCGTTTGACCGTGGCTGCCAATGGCGGCAATGTCTGCGGGCGGAGTGTTCGTTTGTCTGATTATATTCAGGGCAGACTGTGCAAACAAATGACCCAGTATGTTGTCCAGTTTGCTGATGTCTTGCAGGGAGGTTCGTGCCGAAACTTGTTTGACGGCTTTTCGTAAATCATCCGCTATGGGGTACTGCTCATAGCCAATCAATTGAAACTTATCGTTGTCAAATTCAAGTAAGGCCGTATCGACTGCATCCATGCTGGTTCCGGACATGAGGCCGATGTAATACACAATAGTCCTAGTTTTGGGAGGTCGATGGGGTACTGGCTTGTTGTTGGGCCATGACGATGTTGTTGGCAGCAGGGATCTGTTGAAGGGCAATCTCGATTTGCCCGGGTTTATCAAGCCGGGCCAGTAACGGCGCCGTCTGTGCCCTGAAATGGTCCTTGTGTTTGCTTGGGATGCTGCTCGCCTTGGGTAGTTTGACAGTCAGTGGGTTGCGGTGTACATCGTGTAAGCGGAATTCATAGTGTAAATGTGGCCCGGTGGCAAGACCGGTTTGGCCGACATAACCGATGATTTTTCCCTGCTTGATGTGCTTGCCACGTTTGATACCCTTGGCATAGCGTGACATGTGTGCATAAACGGTTTTGTAGATACCACCATGTTTTAAAATAACGGTTTTGCCATAACCACCTTTGCGGCCAACGTAAGCGACCACCCCGTCGCCGGTGGCCTTGATCGGTGTGCCGGCAGGCGCTGAGTAATCGACTCCCTTGTGAGCACGGATGCGGTTCAGCACGGGGTGTTTGCGTCGTAGGTTAAAGCGGGAACTGATGCGGTTAAATTTAACGGGTGTCCGTAAAAAGGCCTTGCGCATGCTGATACCGGCTTCGTTGAAGTAGTTAGTGTCTCCATTGACGGAGGTATAGCGGACTGCGCGATAGGATTTGTTCCGGTTAATAAATTCCGCCGCGAGGATAGGCCCATCTCTGACCTTTATGCCGTCCTTGAACTGTTCTTCATAGACTATTTTGAAGCTGTCGCCTTGGCGTATATTTAGGGCAAAATCAATGTCCCAGGCATAGATGGCAATCAGGCGCATGATTAAATTATCGGACAGTCCGGCACTTTGCCCGGCGAGGAACAGAGAGTTCTTTATAACGGCTTCAGCTTTAGTGATGCGTCTGTCCAGTTCCGTAATGGTGATCTGACTGTCAAAGCCGTCGCCCTGTTTATTGATCTGCAGCGTTGTCGTCACATCGGGCTCATATTTCAAGGCCAATAATTTGTCTTTATCGATCTGAAAATGCAGATTGTTATCCGGGATGAGGTGAGTGAGCATTTTCGTATTCTCGCCGGCAGCCATAATCTGCTGCAGCACAGCAGGTCTTAGTCCAAGCCTGTCAAACACCAGAGAAAGATTGTCTCCGCGATGAATTTTTACTGTTTGCCATGCGACGGTCTGATCATCGGCTTGCAGAGACTTGGCAGCAGATGCCGCTGCCTGCGTCTCATTGTTACCCATGGACGTCTCATCAAATGTTTGAGCATTTCCAGCCGGGAAAGATGCGTTGATGGGCGCGGGGCTGTTAAGCAGGTCGAAGTCTTGCCCTGCATCGACCCGGTTAGTCTGCATCAGCACCGTTATATAAAGGAGGCTGCCAAGACAACTGCTGCCGAGTGCGAATAACCATGGCCTGTGCCGGTGATACCAGGGTTTAGCCGGATGCCAGCGTATCTCAGGCTTATAGTCTTTCTTTATATGTATTCTGTAACTCACAGTGATTATTAGATAAATTTTTACAAACCATATCGTCTGGATGGGCTCTCGTCAAACACGTTGCGCACTCCTGAGACCACTGCGACTGTGCTAAGCTAGCGAAATTAGACATTAACGAGGCCATATATGGCGCAAAACAACGAGCATTTGGCACAAATAAAGCGCGGTACAGACGAAATCTTGCTGGAATCGGAGCTGCTAAACAGGCTTGAGGGTGACAGGCCTCTGCGGGTCAAGGCCGGATTTGACCCGACTGCACCGGATCTGCATCTAGGTCATACGGTACTCATCAACAAGATGCGCCAGTTCCAGGATTTGGGACATGAGGTCATTTTCCTGATCGGTGACTTTACCGGCATGATCGGCGATCCCTCGGCAAAAAACGTAACGCGTCCTGCCCTTTCAGAAGAAGCTATTATAGAGAACGCCAGGACCTACGAAGCGCAAATTTACAAGATCCTGGATGCGGACAAGACCCGCATCATGTTTAATTCCGAGTGGATGGCGAAAATGAATGCCGCAGACCTGATTAAGCTGGCAGCGCATCATACTGTCGCACGCATGTTGGAGCGAGACGATTTCAACAAGCGTTATCAGGGCGGACAACCTATCGCTATCCATGAATTTCTTTACCCTTTGGTGCAAGGCTATGATTCGGTTGCGCTTAAAGCAGACGTGGAACTAGGTGGCACCGATCAGAAATTTAACCTGCTGGTGGGGCGTCAATTACAGGAGGTATATAAACAAGCGCCGCAGGTCGTCATCACCATGCCGCTGCTGGTGGGCCTGGACGGTGTGCAAAAGATGTCCAAATCACTGGGAAATACTATCGGCATCGATGAGCCCGCCGCCGAGATGTTCGGCAAGCTGATGTCCATCTCAGACGAATTGATGTGGAAATACTTTGAATTGTTAAGCTTTTCACCTCTGAGCCAGATTGAGGGTTTCAAGCAGCAGGTTGCCGAAGGGGCGAACCCGCGCGACATTAAATTTAAACTGGCACTGGAGATTGTCGAGCGGTTTCACGGAGCGGCGTCAGCGAAACGAGCAAAAGATGAGTTTATAGACCGCTTCCGGCACGGTCAGCTGCCGGAAGATATGCCTGAAAAACAGCTGGTTACAGAGGCAAGTGGTGTTATCTGGATCGGGCATGTCTTGAAAAGAGCCGACTTAACAAAAAGCACTTCAGAAGCTATACAAATGTTAACGTCAGGTGCAGTCAGAATTGATGGTGAAAAAGTGACAAATAAGGATACCCAACTGGATTGTGGAGTGACTTATGTTATCCAGGTCGGGAAAAGACGTTTTGCCCGCGTACAGCTCATCAAGCAAGAATAAGTCTTACCTGGGCGCCGGCTTGAAATTTTCGGCTTCATGAGCCCTGATCGCACAGCCTGACATCAGGCTTTAAGGTTTAAAGTTCGATGTCACAAACGCCGAGCATCACCCCCTGAATATCTTCCCGCAAAGGCTCTAAAAAAACAATTAAAAACAATAGGTTAAATTATTTGAAAGAAAGCTGACGGATTCGGTTGACCCCCTCCATTACACGTGTATAATTTCGCGCTCTCGGTTGGTAGCCCCAACCATGCTCTTTAACAATCAGATCAAGAAATTTGTGTGGGCGCTTACGTCAAGGTTTTATATCACCATGTAGTTTTTCGGTGGGATCAACATTGACTAAACGTCTAACGTAAACGTCAAATTTGTGAACATCGAGCCAAGATTTGCTGCCTTTCAAGCAGCTAAAGTGATTAAACTGAAGAGTTTGATCCTGGCTCAGATTGAACGCTGGCGGTATGCTTAACACATGCAAGTCGAACGGTAACAGGACGCTAGGAACCCTTCGGGGTGACTTTGTCGCTGACGAGTGGCGGACGGGTGAGTAACGCGTAGGAATCTGCCTAGTAGTGGGGGACAACTTGAGGAAACTCAAGCTAATACCGCATACGCCCTATGGGGGAAAGCGGGGGATCTTCGGACCTCGCGCTATTAGATGAGCCTGCGTTAGATTAGCTTGTTGGTAGGGTAAAGGCCTACCAAGGCAACGATCTATAGCTGGTCTGAGAGGACGATCAGCCACACTGGGACTGAGACACGGCCCAGACTCCTACGGGAGGCAGCAGTGGGGAATATTGGACAATGGGCGCAAGCCTGATCCAGCAATACCGCGTGTGTGAAGAAGGCCTGCGGGTTGTAAAGC
>JADFPU010000174.1 GCA_022562175.1 Pseudomonadota bacterium
AGTATGAGGGGCTGAGGGGAAAGCGTCTCTCACTGCCTCGCACCACTAGTTTCGTGCGACAAGCAATTTTCTGACTGATAAAATAGTTTGATTTTCCGCTGTTGTTCAAAGAATTTTCAATATTTATACCCTTTGAGGTCTGACCTGTCTCACAAATATCAAATATTATTGAAAGATTATTATCGATATTTTCATTTTCTGGAGATATATCCGCGATTTTTATTTCATCTATAGGTATCTTATATTTTTGTAGTAAAGAGTTATTTCGTTTCTTCTTTCTGAGATTGCGATTACCAATGCAGGTCTTTGCGCTTCATTAAATGGTCAACCGAACACCGCCGAACGCTACTTTCGTCGGGCCCTGAGCCTGAACCCGACGATTCGTACTGCCTTGATCAAGATGTCTCAACTTTCCTATGAGCATGCAAAATATCTTTCAGCCCGCGCCTATCTGCAGCGCTACCTTGCGCTAACAAAACACAATGCCAAGACATTATGGCTGGGGATCCGGATTGAGCAGAATCTCGGAGACGATAATGCCATATCGAGTTATTCCTTATTACTGAGAAATAACTTTCCTGACTCGGACGAGGCCAGCATGTTACAGGAAGCAGGTATTCACTAGTCATGTCCAGTCCCGAGCAAAACGCCACCAGTCAGACTGCCGGTGAAATACTTAAACAGTTACGTGAGGAACACAAGCTTTCGGTCAAGGATATTGCTACGCGTATGCGTCTTGACCCGCGGCTCATTGAGTCACTGGAAGCGAATGATCTAGATAGGCTACCAGCCGCAATTTATATAAGGGGTTACATCCGTAGTTACGCCAAGATAATCGAAGCGGATGCTGACTCGCTAGTCGCGCTTTATGACAATGATGCGCCGGAACCACCCGAAATCATTCTCGAGATCAAGCTTCCCACCCAGGCGAGCAGCAGTGACAAACCGGTCAAGGCCTTTACTTACCTCATCACCTTGATCCTGGCATTATTGTTACTGGTCTGGATACAAAGTAAATTCATGCTGGAAGATACTATTAATCACGCCAAAGCTGGCACAGGTGCGCTGGATTATGAAATAGTCATAGTTGAACATCCGCAGACGCCATCATACCGGGATACGCACAATGTGGATGCCACACTCGATAACCGGCAAGCTGAAGACAGTGATAGCGCGGGTTCATCACTGACCTTGGCAGCAGACGACAAACTACAGTTTGCAGAGTCAGCTGTGATAACGGGATCCGATACCCTGCAGATGAAACTCAGTGCAGATTCCTGGATAGAGGTAAATGACGCAGACAATAATAAACTCTACCGCGATCTGGCCCGCACTGGCGATGAAATTTCGATACGTGGCAACGCACCGTTTTCTGTCAAGCTGGGCTTTTCACAAGGGGTAAGCCTGGAGTTCAATGGTAAACCCTTTGATCCTGCGCCTTACTCACGTGCCGGCGTTGCCCGCTTTACATTAGGGGAAAAAGAGACAGATGATAGAGAACAGTAAAAACTGATCTCTCAGTGTGAAGTAAATTAACTGAACATCATAGGTAGGATCTTAAGAGAATATACATTATATAGAGTTGTCAGATAATCTAAAATCTAAACACAGAGGCACAGAGTACACGGAGATAAAGAACAAATATTATCCTCACTCCGTGTACTCTGTGCCTCTGTGTTTAAAAAATGCTGACCCAAAATAATGGTTTCAGACCTTAAAAGACTAACCTATGAACTGAACATAACGTTTTATTGCTGCGCCCTGCTATCTAATCACTGACGCAAGTCTGTTAAACCTGGAGAGACTTTTTTGGCGGTAAACATTCAAGCCATACGAGGCATGCACGATGTCCTGACTGATCAGACTCCTCATTGGCAATACCTGGAGAGGATGATACAGGATATCCTGCAACGTTATGCATATCAGGAGATCCGGCTACCCATCCTGGAAAAAACTGAATTGTTTGAGCGCTCCATCGGTGAATTGACCGACATTGTCTCCAAGGAAATGTACACCTTTGAGGATCGCAATGGTGATCGACTTACCCTGCGACCCGAGGCGACAGCAGGTTGTGTCCGGGCAGGCCTGCAACACGGTCTGTTCAATAACAGCACCCCACGACTCTGGTACATGGGCCCTATGTTCCGTCACGAAAGACCTCAGAAGGGCCGTTTGCGACAATTTCATCAGATAGGTGTCGAGGCCTATGGCATGGCTGGCCCGGATATCGATGCAGAAATCATCATGCTGAGTGCGCGCATCTGGGCCGAATTAGGTTTAAAGAATATCCACTTACAGATCAATACATTAGGGACTGCTGAGTCACGCCGGCACTACCGTGAGGTCCTGATCGAATACTTCCAGGACAATCTGGACGCACTGGACGACGACAGTCGCAAACGCTTAGAGCGTAATCCTCTGCGCATACTCGACAGCAAGAATGCCGATATGCAATCACTGATTGCGGCCGCCCCGGGTCTGGACGAATACCTGGATGACGAGTCCGCGCACCATTTTGCAACACTTCAGCAGCTATTGAATGCTAGCGGGCTGGATTTCGAAATCAACCTGCGACTGGTGCGGGGACTGGATTACTATAGCAAAACGGTATTTGAGTGGGTCACCGATCGACTGGGGGCGCAGGGCACAGTCTGTGCAGGCGGTCGTTATGATGGATTGATTGGACACTTCGGCGGCAAGCCCAGTCCTGCCATCGGATTTGCCATCGGACTGGAAAGACTATTGGCCCTGGTTGCTACAGAGAACCCTGAAAAAGATATTATAAATCAGCCACATGTCTATTTCATCATCGCCGGTGACAAGGCCCTTCCTGTGGCGCTACGCCTGGCTGAAGATCTACGCAACAGCTTACCATCTTTAAGGCTGTTGACACATTGTGGTGGCGGTAGCTTCAAAAGCCAGTTTAAAAAAGCGGACAAATCCGGCGCCGAGCTTGCCCTGATCATAGGCGAAACCGAATTGGAAAAAAACACGGTAGGCCTGAAACCACTACGCCAGAAAGCGGAGCAGACGGAGATCCCCTGGCAACGCCTGGCTGAGGTATTGCGCCAACATTTAGGCCTTTAATCCTAACGATTAACTTCGTCCATGCAAACTGTATAATGCGCACTTTATTGCGGAGCTTGCCTTGTACGTGAGCACGGAGTGAGCATAAATTATCCAACATAGAATGATACTTTGACATAACCGGAGATTTCCTTGGACGTATATCGAACAGATGAAGAACAGGTCGAAGCCCTGAAAAAATGGTGGCAAGAGAACGGCATGTCTGCCGTTATCGGGCTCGTTGTCGGGCTCGGAGCAATTTTCGGTTGGCGCATGTGGCAGGAACAACAGCTACTGCAGGTAGAAGCTGCTTCGGAAATGTACCAGCAGATGGTTATCGCTGTGCGTGATGATAACGACCCGGACCAGGCACAAAAGACAGCAGAGCAAATACACAATAATTATGAATCGACTGTGTATGCCGTCTTTGCAAAATTATTACTGGCCAAACTAGCCGTTGATGCGCAAGACCTCGAGAGTGCAACTGTACACCTGCGCTGGTCACTGGATAACAACCAAGATGAAAGTCTGCAACACCCGATTCGATTACGTCTTGCCCGCATCCTGCTTGCCCGCGACAAGAGCGATGCAGCCAGCAATATAATAGATATCAAGCAAACAGGACAATTCGGCGCCGCTTATGATGAACTACGCGGTGATATCAAGCACCATGATGGTGATATCGAGGCCGCGCGAATTGCCTACCAGCAAGCGCTGACAAAGACACTGGCGTCAAGAAATGACATCTCGGTACTGGAGATAAAGCTGGACGGGCTTGGTCGAATTGACTTTCAATGATTAACCGTCTGCTGTTTCTATGCTGCATCGTTATGCTGGGTGGCTGCACTGTCACGCAATCAATAAGCAATTATATTTCTGGCGGCGATGATAATGCCGAACCACCTGCGCCCCTGGTTGAATTTAAGCAACGCTTGAATGTCATCAAACTTTGGTCCAGAAACACCGGCAACGGGGCAGGTAAACAATACCTGAAACTTGCGCCAGTTATCGCCAATCAGCAGCTTTATATAGCCAGCTCTGATGGTGATCTCAGCGCGATTGATGCGACCAATGGTCAGTCAATCTGGTCGTTTAACACAGACATCAATATCACAGGCGGCCCCGGTTTCGGTGAAAACACCATACTGATCGGCACCGATGAAGGTGAGGTGGTTAGCTACGCTGCAGATTCCGGCAAGGAGATCTGGCGGGCAAAAGTCTCAAGCGAAATCCTGTCAGCACCGCAAAGAACAGAAGGCATTGTCATTGTCCGCACCCTGGACGGAAAACTGTTCGCGCTTGACGGTGACGACGGTAAACGCCTCTGGATCTATGACAGAACGGTTCCATCCCTGACATTACGCGGCACCAGTACCCCTATCATTAATAACGGTGTGGTCATTGCCGGCTTCGATGGTGGCCGTCTGGCGGCACTGGAACTTCGCACAGGCAGGTTGATGTGGGAGGCACGCATCGCTACCGCAAAAGGACGATCAGAGCTGGATCGCATGGTAGATATAGACTCGGAGCCGTTAATCATAGAAGGTGTCATCTATGTCGTCTCCTTTCAGGGAAACATGGCCGCTGTGCAGTTGGAAACAGGCCGCATTCTCTGGACACGTGATATCTCATCCTATGCCGGCTTCGGCGCGGATGAAAAATATATATATGTTACCGATGCCAGCAGCCATATCTGGGCACTTGATCGTTTTTCCGGAAATACCATTTGGAAACAGGAAAAATTACAGTTACGGACCATCACCGCACCTGCAAGTATTGGTGATTATATCGTGGTAGGGGATTTTGAAGGTTACCTGCACTGGATGAGCAAATCGTCGGGGAACTTTGTCGCCCGAACAAATCTCTCGAAAAAACGCATCATCGTTGCACCTGTTGTTGTCGGTAAAGTCCTATATGCCGTTGGCAGCAGAGGAAAACTCGTTGCCTACAGTTATCGTTGAGCCGAAATAAGTAGTCATCATGGCTACCACCATCGCTATCATCGGACGCCCGAACGTCGGCAAGTCCACCCTCTTCAACCGGCTCACCCGCAGCCGTAATGCACTGGTTGCTGATCTGCCCGGGGTTACGCGAGATCGCCAATATGGTGTCGCCGAATACAGCGGCAGGGCTTTTATTCTGATCGACACAGGCGGCCTGTGTGACATCAGTGAACCGAACCAGCCTCTTTCAGAAATCATTTCGGAGCAGTCATTACTAGCCGTCAAAGAGGCGGATATTGTCTTTTGGCTTGTCGATGGCCGCGCAGGTTTGAACGCGACAGACGAAGCGCTCGCCCTGCAATTACGCCCTATCTGTGCTCGTCTATACCTGCTGGTTAACAAGACTGAGGGACTGAACAGCGATGTAACCAATGTCGAATTTCATGCGCTCGGTGTCGGCACACCTGTCGCCATATCAGCAAAACGTGGTAACGGTATTCCTGCATTGATGGATTGTGTAGTGGCTGAACTACCCGCCCAGGAAGCGATATTGCCCGACACGGTAAAAGCTATCAGGGTCAGCGTGCTCGGCCGGCCTAACGTTGGCAAATCCACCCTGATAAACAGGATGCTGGGGGAGCAGCGCCTGCTCACTTTTGCCCAGCCAGGTACGACCCGCGACAGTATTGCTATCCCCTTTCAGCGTCGCGGCAAGCATTACATTCTGGTCGATACAGCGGGCGTCAGACGTCGTTCAAAGGTAACCGAGACCATAGAAAAATTCAGTATCGTGAAAACCCTGCAAGCAATTGTTACATCACAGGT
>JADFPU010000175.1 GCA_022562175.1 Pseudomonadota bacterium
GTCGCCGTACCGAGGCGGTTGGAAAAATCTAATACTAGAGCGGGATCGTTTACTAAGGAGGCTGCTCTCGGGTCGAGGGGACCCCCGAACGCACCGGGCATGAACTCGAAGACGAACCTCTCAACGATCTCCTCATCCAGGTAATAAAATCCGACAAGCCACTCCAGTGTTTCAGCGCCGATGGATGAGAGTTGCAACTCCGTGCTCAAGAGTTTGGCATCGGTGAACAGTCGGCAATCTGCCAGGAAAGCGATAGAAAAATCGGTCTCACCGCCAGCTAACTGGGAAAAGTCTGAATATCCACTGATGCTTTTAACGTTAATATTCTCAGTCAAATCGTAACTGATGGTCAGCGCCACGGTGACAGATTCAGTGTCTCGGTAAGATCGGTTGCCTTCGAACACCCAGTCTTCGGTCGTATTGCCAGTATCGGGCCCCCCTAAAGCTGCAGCCCATGTGTTTATTTCGGGAGTAAGCTGATCGAAGAATTTAACCCCGGAGAAGCCGTTGCCGTTACCGCCTTGGTCATAGTAGTCCACGGCTAAGTCTACTGTTAGAGGTCCTCCATCTTCAAAGCGTAACGCGCCGCGTACATACCACATGTCTTCGTCCAATTGGCTCTGGTCGGGTTCGAACCTGTTTACCAGGTAGCCGTCATGGTCCTCTTGCAAGAAGCTCACTCTCGCCGCCAGGCTATCTGTTAAAGGAAGATTGAAGTGTCCGGAAGTGCTTATGTGATCGTATGTGCCCGCCGTTACTTCGAATTTGGCTTCGATTTCCTTGCTCGGTTTTTTGGTAATGATATTAATGCTGCCGCCAGAGGCATTACGACCGAACAGCGTGCCCTGTGGCCCACGAAGGACTTCAACCCGTTCGACGTCCGTCATCGCGCTCCACATCTGCTGGCCGCGCCCCAGATAGATGCCGTCGATAAAAAGCGCCACCGAGCCGTCGGTATTGGCCTCGGAACTGGCTGTGGACTGACCCCGTATACTGACTTTTGTACTCATGCCGAACTGGCCCCATTCCAGACCGGGCGTTAAGGCGCCGAGGCGTTCAACATTGTTGGCGCCAATTCGCGTCAGACGATCTTGACTATAGGCTGATACTGATAACGGCACCGTTTGCAGGTTTTCATCGCGTTTTTGAGCTGTAACAATGATTTCTTCCAATATGGCTGACGACACAGGTGCCGAGACCAGCATTGCCACGACAGATACGCTGGCGATCAGAAAAAAAGAAAAGACCTTAGTGACGCTTCGATTATGTGTATAGACCATGATTTACCCCCCCCTTATAATTAAAGACCATCTTTTACCTATATAACGAATCAGACCCATTAAATTGGAATGCTTGAGTGGCAAGTATCCCATAACGTATGAGTTCTGCAACAAAAGTATAAGTTCTGCAACAAGAAAGTCTAGTAGCCAGCCTACTCTTTGTAAATAAGTAAATAAACCCTCGATTGCAATGGGACAAGATTTACCCATATTCCCTTTTTTATTCATTCAAAATGATTAAAAAAGGATATTAACTGGAACTGCTTAAGGACTGATCGCTGAAAAAAAAAACACCGACGTAATTGTTGTGCAAATGAGACAAAAACCTCGCCTTAGCTTCTGTCTATATGATCAATGCATGCTCTATTTAAATTGCGGCCAGTCTTTCAGTATCTCACGGGCGGCGTTGTGGCCCGGCACACCTGATACGCCGCCGCCGGGATGGGTGGAGGCGCCACACTGGTAAAGGGCGCGCACCGGTGAGCGGTAGTCGGCATAATGCGGCACCGGCCGCATAAAAAACAGCTGGTCGAGAGCGACTTCGCCATGCAGCTCATGTACTCCGGGCATACCCAGAATGCGCTCGATATCCGGCGCCAGCAACACCTGCATGTCGATAATGCTGGAAGAGAAACCGGGCGCGAATTCATCCATGACGTCCATCACGTTTTTAACAAAATTATCGCGCTCATCGTCCCAGCTAGCGTTTTTTAGTTTATACGGTGCATGGCCGCCATAGAGAGTCACGACATGTTTACCTGCCGGCGCCAAGCTATCGTCAATCATGCTGGGAACGATGGGTGAAATAAAGGGTTTTGAGGAGTACCAGCCATATTTGGCGTCGTCATAGGCGCGTTCCAGATATTCCATTGACGGCCCAATGTGGGCATAGGCCGGGTAGTCGACGCCTGCCACCTTGGGGTCAAAGCCCTTGTAGCGCGGGGCGCGGTCAACCGCCAGATTAATTTTATAGGCCGAGCCCATGCATCGGTAGTTGCGGATATCTTGCTTGAACTCATCAGGAAGATGTTCCGCTGCGACCAGCTTGCCAAAGGTGATCGGCGCGGCCAGATTAGAAGCGATCAATTTGGCATAATGTTCTTCACCCGTCTCCAGGCGAACACCGATCGCCCGGTCATCCTCAACCAGCACCTCTTCAACTGCAGCCGAGGTGATGATTTCCATGCCATGTTGCTCACCTGACTGGGCAATGGCCTGGGTGATTGAACCCATGCCACCACGGGAGAAACCCATACCTTGCTCACCTACCAGGTGAAAAAGTATATTAAACGCCGTGCCCGAAGAGCGTGGTCCGACATTACAACCAATGGTGGCCCAGTAACATAACACCGCTTTGACTACATCGGATTCAAACCATTGGGAAACGTAATCATAGGAACTCATGGTTAATGCATTGAGTATGTTGTAAAGCTGATCGACGTCCTTGCGGTAGCGCCAGAGCATTTTTGCTCCCTCTTTTAGCGTCTTCAAATCCCGTATAGTCGGATCGATGGGTGTCTCAAGCAGGGCCGCTCGCAATACCTTGATAGAATCGCTCATATGCTGGAAAAATAGCGGATAGGCTTCAGCATCCTTTTTGGAAAATCGCGCAATTTGTTCCTGGTTTTTTTTCGGATCGGGTGTAAAAACTATGAAATCACCACCATAAAGGGGGTAGATAACGTCTTTAACCGGCATATGCTCCAAACCGAATTGCTTCAGTCCGAGCTCCTCAATAACCTTAGGATGCAAATGTCCCATGATGTAGGAAAATATAGAGGCACGAAAACCTGGCGTGAACTCCTCCGTGACGGCCGCGCCCCCGACAATATGTCGTCGCTCCAGCAGCAAGGTCTTCAGACCGGCCTTGGCTAGATAGGCGCCACAGACCAGACCGTTATGGCCGCCACCGATAATGATCGCATCGTATTGTTTGGTCATACTATTTTTACTCCAGACTATTGCAGATTTATGGATGTCTATTAATTAGATAAGGCACCAGTCCATTAAATTTATGATGCCTGAATTGCTAAAAAGAGGGCATTATCAGGTGGCATCTGTTCTGGTGCGGGGGCCGTCAGAGCTGGTACAACTAATTAATCAACGGGGAAGCGATGCTGTTGTCAGCACTGGCGATGATGATAACATCCAGACCCTTACCCTGAATCAGGCGAACAGGCAGAGTTTGCTCGAGACCCGACAGCCATTCATCAAGATTGCCCTGGAAAAAAGTCCCTGAAAATCTTAATTTTCTTGAAGCTTTATCGATGAGGATAATCTTTCGATCGGAGTATCGGTTGATATCCGCTATCACATTTTCCAGCGATTCGTTGGCAAAGACCAGTTTGCCTTTCTGCCAGGCAGTCACCGTGGAAGGATCCGTTTTTGAGATCGTTCCGACCTGGCCAGATGTGTAATATTTCAGACTTTCCATGGCATGAAGCCGGGCAATGCCGGTGAAGGTTCCGGTGTCATCAGTCTGTTTGTGTTGTTGCGCTGAATTACCGGTCCGGCTCTCGGAGAAACCGGCGGCTATCTCGACAATACCTTCCAGGACGGTAACGGTCACGTTGTAGGCGCTCATGTGGATATTGAACCTGGTGCCGATGGCTTTAATCAGCCTGCCGGAGGCTTCGACGACAAACGGTCTGGAGTTGTCTCTAGACACAGAAAAAAGTGCCTCTCCTTCATGCATGGTGATGCGCCTGATCGAATCCGACAGGCGCACAGTAATTTTTGATTTGCCACCAAGGGTGATTGTAGAACCATCTTTGAGTGATACAGTTTTATTCTGGCCGATTGCCGACTCAAATATAAGTAACTCGGCAGGTTGTTGCGATACGTTAACACGATTAAACAGGACTAAACCTATGACGAGCATAAACAGAGCGGCAATGGCGAAAGCATGTTTAACTGGCGTCGATCCTGTTTTGTTCACAACGTTTGGAGTAGCATCGGAATTGGGTGTTGCCGAGGCGTTAGCAGGTAACTTATATTTGTGATTGGCTTTGGTCTGTGTTGCCGTTTTGACCTGATAGTTTTGCGAAGGAGCAAGAGACAGTTCCGACATTGCTTCCCATAGCAACTCCATACGATGATATTCAAGTGCATTATCAGTATCTTTGGCAAGCCATTTCAGGAACATTGCCCGTTCAGAAATAGACAGGTCTTTTCCCTTTATACGGAGAAACCATTCTCCGGCCTCATCAATCGTTTTTTGTTTATCTTTCATATAATAAATAAAAGGTAATTATTCATCATTGAGATCTACACGATTACGGCAATGTATCAGCGCTTTGGAAACGTATTTTCTAACCATACTTTCGCTTAAATTCATTTTTGACGCAATTTCCGCGTACTCCAAGTGCTCGAATTTAACCATGCAAAAGGCCAGGCGGCAATTTAGCGGCAATTCGTTAATCGCTTGTTTAAGTTCGATAAGCAATTGTTCTGCATTGATTATTTCTTCCGGTGAGGGTACAACAGATGTCTGTTCGTGCTCTCTTTCAGTAAGTATGCCTATGATCCGAGCCTGGGTGCTGCGACGCCGAATCCGGTCAATGGCCAGATTGAGTGCTGTTCTGTAAAGATAAGCCTGCAGGTAGCTTTCAACTCCTGCATCATTCAGCCCCAGCATACGTACATAAGCATCCTGCGCCACCTCGATGGCTTCTTCCTCAGAGCCCAGCTTTGTGGCCAGAAAACGGACAAGCGATTTATTATGTTGGCGGAATAGCTCACTGATCCGGGAATAATTTGGGTTGGAAAGGGCATCGGCGACGAACACCGGATCATCATTGTTAAATACAGAATTTTGCTTTGACATCTGTTGGATCACAATTCCGTTTAAAAAATTAACGCTTAATCACAAATTAAAGATATTCTTCTTTTCTTATAGTATATAACGGATAGTCACCGTTTTTTTCGAATTATTGTTATGAGAATTTTACCCCGTCAAATGATATGAGATCAAATTGACCTGAATACCAGCAGAGGCTTCTGCTGTGCGGATTTATCTCGCGCCACAAATCCGCAGTTGACCTGAATGCGGGTCTGACGTAACTTTCAGCTTTCCCATAAGTAACTGGGTCACTGCATGTCTTTGAAAATTACCGAACTCTTTAGCGTCAAGAATAAAGTCGTCATCGTAACAGGTGGATCTCGCGGCATCGGCAAGATGATCAGCGAAGGATTTGTCGTCAATGGCGCCAAGGTATATATCACTGCGAGGAAAGTGGCGCAGTGTGAGGCCACAGCTACCGAACTATCGGAATTAGGCACCTGTATTGCCTTGCCCGCTGATTTAGCGACTACAGAAGGCCGAGCTGCTTTCGTCGATGCCATCAAACAACGAGAGTCGAAAATTGATGTGCTGGTAAATAATGCTGGCGCCACCTGGGGTGCACCATATGAGGAATATCCAGAGGATGGCTATGACAAGGTGATGGATATAAATGTCAA
>JADFPU010000015.1 GCA_022562175.1 Pseudomonadota bacterium
GCGAGGTCTTACCGGAACCGGACACGCCGGTGACAGCCACCATCAGGCCAACCGGAAACGTCACATCAATAGACTTCAGATTATTACCCGAGGCACCCTTGAGCCGTACCACGCGCTGCGCGTCAAACCGGTGACGGGTTGCCGGTACCTCAATACATTTCCGGCCAGACAGATACTGACCCGTTAAAGAATCAGGGTGTGAGACAATTTTATCTGGCCGCCCCTGAACGACGATCTCTCCACCATGCACCCCTGCCCCTGGCCCCATGTCCACCACATAGTCGGCGGCATAAATGGCCTCCTCATCGTGTTCAACTACGATCACGGTATTGCCCAGATCCCTGAGATGCCTCAAGGTTGTCAACAATCGTTCATTGTCACGCTGATGCAATCCAATAGAAGGCTCATCAAGGATATACATGACACCGACCAGACCGGCGCCTATCTGACTCGCCAAACGAATACGCTGTGCTTCCCCACCCGACAAGGTCTCGGCACTACGATCCAGTGTCAGATAATCAAGCCCGACGTTGACCAGAAACTCCAACCGCTGTTTGACTTCCTTCAGGATTTTTTCCGCTATTTCACCGCGTCGTCCATCAAGCCGTAGTTCACTGGCAAAATCCCGTGCCTGTAATACCGGCATGGCAGTGATATCCGGCAAGGAATATTCATTAATAAACACATGCCGTGCTGCCTGATTCAGGCGTTTCCCCTCGCAAACAGGACACGCTTGATTACTCTGAAATTTGGCCAGCTCTTCTCGCACCATGACTGAATCAGTCTCGTGATAGCGGCGCTTCATGTTCGGGATAACACCTTCAAAAGTATGCCTGCGCTTAATGACACCACTCTTGGCATTTAAATATTCAAAATCGATTTGCTCTTTACCACTGCCGAACAGGATGATCTTTTGGATCGATTCCTTAATGTCTTTAAAGGGTGTATCCATATCAAACTCATAGTGTCTGGCCAGCGACTTGATGAGTTGGAAATAATAGGCATTGCGTCTGTCCCAGCCGCGTACAGCACCACCAGGCAGGCTTAGCTCCCGATGCTGCACCACACGCTCCGCATCAAAGAACTGGATGACGCCCAGACCATCACACTCCGGACAGGCGCCAACCGGATTGTTGAAGGAAAATAACCGGGGCGCCAGTTCGCCCAGGCTGTAACCACAGATCGAGCAGGCAAACCGGGCAGAAAATATCAGTGTCTGCGCAGCCTCATCATCCATGGAAATGATTTGCACCAGGCCATCGGATAGCCGCAGCGCCGTTTCCAGTGATTCCGCCAAACGAAGTTGCAAATCAGCCCGTACCTTGAAACGATCAACCACGGCCTCTATGTTATGTTTTTTATATCGATCCAGTGCCGGCGCTTGATCAAGTTCAACCACTACGCCATTGATCCGTGCCCGGATGAAGCCCTCACTACGTAGCTTTTCCAGTACCTGCACATGCTCACCCTTGCGGCCTTGTATAACCGGGGCCAAAAGCATCAACCGTTCACCCTCGGCGCGTGTCAGTATCTGATCCACCATCTGACTGACAGTCTGGGCGTGCAGCAAGGTATCGTGGTCCGGACAACGCGGCTCCCCCACCCTTGCGAACAGCAGCCGCAGATAATCATATATTTCAGTAATAGTGCCGACGGTTGAACGTGGATTATGTAAGGTGGACTTTTGCTCAATGGAGATGGCTGGCGACAGCCCCTCGATATGGTCAACATCCGGTTTTTCCATGATCGACAGGAACTGCCTGGCATAGGCAGACAGGGACTCAACATAACGCCGCTGGCCTTCGGCATAGATCGTATCAAATGCCAATGATGACTTGCCGGAACCTGATAGACCGGTAATGACAATCAGCCAGTCCCTGGGCAAGTCCAGGTCGATATTTTTCAGATTATGTGTCCTTGCCCCGCGTATATGAATTGTATCCATGCCAGATTTTTCGCCGAATCAAGTGAAAACTGCTAATATAAAATTTCTATACCCCTTAGGCAAAGACAATAAGGGATTTCGTTAATAATAAAGCTTATGGAGGAAAGAATCATGCCCAGAGGAATCAATAAAGTCATACTGATCGGCAACCTTGGTAATGACCCCGAAGTCCGCTATACCGCGGGTGGCGCGGCCGTGACCAATATCAGTCTGGCCACCACGGACTCCTGGAAGGACAAGGAAACCGGCGAGCAACAGGATCGGACTGAATGGCATCGTGTGGTATTCTTTAGCAAGCTCGCGGAGATCGTCGGGGAGTATTTGCGTAAAGGCTCACAGGTCTACATCGAAGGACGCTTACAAACCCGCAAATGGCAGGATAAAGATGGTAACGACAAATATACAACGGAAATTATAGCCAGTGAGATGCAGATGCTTGGCAGCCGCGGTGCTGGTAGCGGCCCTGAAGCAAACCATGCCGCCGCACAATCAAGTCCCGCTCCAAGTAATAGTCCCGCTCCAAGTAATAAAGCCGCACCAGTAGAAGACAATTTCGTTGATGATGATATCCCTTTTTAGCGGTCATTAACAAATATAAAAGCGTACTGATTCAGGGTATTCAGCAATGATTATTGCGTGAGCGCTGACCAGCCACCTAACCGATGCCAGGAGCCTGTCCGGGAATTGAAACAGCTTTATGCCAATAATCACGCAAGTTGATCTGCTGAAGGAACGCCGTACCAAGATAGTCGCCACCATCGGGCCGGCATCACAATCACCGGCAAATATAAAAAAGCTGATCCAGGCCGGTGTGAATGTGTTTCGGCTTAACATGTCCCACGGCGATCACGACTTTCACCGAACGGTGTTTCAGCAGATACGACTCATCGCCACGGAGCTGGATAAACCGATCGCCATCCTGGCGGATCTATGTGGCCCGAAGATTCGTACCGGCAGGTTCAAGGATGGTGAAATAGTCCTGGAAAAAGCCGCAAAAGTTACTGTCACGACTCGTGATATCGTCGGCGAAGCCGGTCTGATCCCCTCGCAATACAAGGCTCTGGCTGAAGATGTCACCCTTAATGACAGGATTCTGCTGAATGATGGCAACATGGAATTAAAAGTGGATGCCATTGCCGGCACAGAGATCAGCTGTACGGTAATACATGGAGGCGTCCTTGCAGATAACAAAGGTATCAATCTGCCCGGTGTCCAGATCTCAGCGCCGTCACTGACAGAGAAAGATCGACAAGATGCATTGTTTGCCCTCGAACTGGGTGTTGACTTTCTCGCCCTGTCGTTCGTGCGCCGTGCTGCAGATGTCGAAGCGCTGCGACAGCTCATTGAACAGCATCAGGCAAGTGCCCTGATCATTGCCAAGATTGAAAAACCCGAGGCCCTTAAGGAAGCCAGCAGTATACTGGATGCGGCTGACGCGATTATGGTGGCGCGTGGCGACCTCGGTGTTGAACTCAGGCCTGAGGAAGTACCGGTGGCGCAAAATCAATTAATTGAAAGCGCCCGGCAAAAATTCAAGCCTGTGATCGTGGCGACGCAAATGCTCGAATCAATGATTAACAATGCCAGGCCTACCCGTGCCGAGGTAGCAGATATCTCACATGCCGTAACACAGGGGGCCGATGCAGTGATGTTGTCCGCAGAGACTGCCGTTGGGGACTTTCCCATTGCAGCGGTTAATATGATGGACAGGATTGCCAGGCAGACAGAAGCCCATCTTTGGCAAAGCGGCGCCTATGCCTCAGGATTAAAGGTCACACAAAACCCACCTATCCCTATCTGGGCAGCGGTTGCCAATTCAGTCAACAATTTGGCCCATGACTTGAGCGTCAGGGCCGTTATATTAGTGACGCACAGCGGCATGTCAGCGGCAACCATAAGTTCCGCCCGACCTGCAGCACCTGTGGTTGCGATCAGCAACAGTCAAGCTACCTGCCGCCGCATGTCCTTGTTATGGAGTGTTATTCCGGTCTATTCAGAGCAAGCCGGCAGCACTAATCCAAACCAGCTCGCCAGACAGATCGCCAAGGACCTCGGTCTGGCTGAGGAAGGTGAATATGTCATCCTGGTGCGGGGATTCCATAGTGACCCCAGGATGAATACGCCAACGGTGACGGCCTTGACCATTTGAATCAAATAGTTCGCCCATGCTTTTTACGTAATCACTCACTCTCCGAGTACTGAAGCAAGACCCTCTGCCCCTTTCGGCGTTGATATTAAAGCCTATTTCCGTTAATATCCCTGTTATCCACTCCTGCTTTGTCAAACTTTATATCCCCCCCACGGAGTGGTGATAAGTGGAACCGTCAACTGATTCCCCATAGATGTATTAGCTGAAGTTTTAAAGCTCAGCGACAACAAGCTCTACTGTATCCTTCAAGACAATGCGGTTCCCGCAAACAAAATCGGGCGTAATGCTATGTTGACAACCCGGAGATCGGGACATGGATACAAAGATTAAGTGGCGTAGATGCTATTGATCAGAGGGGCAAAACGAAAACTAACAGGATGAGATGTGATGAAAGAAGATTGCTACTCCATTTTTAACCACGAATGTCCAAACCCGCAGGTGCATTTTCGTTGCCTGCGTGATGCTGTGGTGAACAAAGATATTGTGGGAAATTCGTGTGACGAGCACCTCACAGGTATGGGCCGGCCATGAACTACACCCATCGCGTAAGCACAGCGCTACTGCTCGCCGCAGGCACGGGCTCGCGCCTGCGGCCTTTGACTGAGAATGCCCCGAAGTGTCTCACTGAGGTCGGCGGTATCCCCATCCTTGGCCGGTTGCTAGACAGTCTACGGGCACAGAAAATCAAGCGGCTGATAGTCGTGATCGGGCACCAGAGCAATCGTATCCGTGAATTTCTGCGACACAATGCCGGTGATATACAGGTCGATTACGTCACCAATCCTGACTATCGGACAACCAATAATATCTATTCCCTCTGGTTGGCACGGCAGCAGATAACGGAGTCATTCCTGCTGGTGGAGAGTGATCTGGTGTTCGATGTCTCGATGCTGACGGACATGTTGCAGCCAGACAAGATCGCGATTTCTCACATTCTTCCCTGGATGAACGGAACCACAGTGCGTCTCGACACTACGAAAAAGCGGGTAATAGCCTTCCATATTGGGCCCGTTGCGACCGACACACCCCGCTATAAGACGGTAAACCTCTACAGCCTGTCGTTGAAGACCTGGCACGCGGTTGAGCAACGCATGAGCCACTACATCTCGGCAGGCAGGCTCGGCGAGTATTACGAGACCGTATTCGCCGACATGGTTGCTGATAGATCGCTCGCGTTCGACGCGGTGTTCTTCAATGCAGATCGGTGGTATGAAATTGATAACCTGGCCGATCTGAATGAAGCGGAAAAGCTGTATGACCGACCGCTTTACAACACCAGCCGCCCTCTCGCTGCCATCGAACCGAGAGACAGCCTTGGCTTAGATCGATCAAGCAAGACAGCGATTATGCAGTCGTCTACCGTTCCGTACCAGTCTACCGGGATCTGTTCAAAAGATGCCGATTAACAGTCTTCCCAAGGCCTTAGGGGTACCGTTTCCGGTGTTGGAAAGCCACTACTTCGTGCTTGCAACGGGCACGTCTTGAAGTCTCAGACAGAAACACCTCAGAGAAATTTCCTTTACCGGAATCTGGCCAACGCGACGTCGATTCTCGGTGTGCTGCCGGTGGTATTGCTGTTCATGGACGGTGGCTACCGCTATCTGTTTGCGTTAATCATCTTCAATAATATTATGGACGACCTGGACGGCATTCTGGCCGCCAAACTCGATATACGCAGTCGCTTGGGCGCCAATCTCGATAACCTCTGTGATGCCGTCGCCCACGTCGCCCTGACCCTGGCAGTCGGTGCGCATTTCGGTGGCATGGTTCTCGTATTCAGCATGATCGCCGCCGCATCGATCATCCTCCGTGTGGTATCCCGGTTCAATCCCGAGACTGTGTCGGGGAGCGGTTCGCCAACCAATGAACTGATGCGCCATCTGTTGTTCACGCTGCTGTTAGTGAAAACGCTTGGTTTCGAACCTGAGCTTGTACTGATGATTGTATTTTTACTGCATTCGGTGTCGATGCTTGTGCCATACAAGATGTCTGCCCTTATTCGGGCGCAGACTAAATCGGCCACTGCGGTTGGCATGGTAAACGTGGCGCTGGTGGCGGCATGGCTCGTTCCGTACATGACGCTACCCGTCGCGACGGCCTTCATCGTCACCTATTTGTATTCATTTGTGGTGAAAGGTCAACAATGGCTGAGGCAACGACACCAGTAATCGTGATCATAAATTTAAAATCTTTTTATATGGCTACCTCTGTTTGTAAACAGGTTGTGCACCGTCAGCCGCTGCCTGGTAGGTAACACTAAAATCAGACAGGCCCTGCAGCGCATCTTCCAGATCCTTGTCACTGCGCACCTGAAATGAATCAATCCCGCAGCGTTGCATATAAAATAACTGATCCCTGAGCACATCCCCTACCGCACGGATTTCACCTTGATAAGCATAGTGTTGCCGTAGCATACGTGCGTTTGAATATGAACGGCCGTCATTGAATTGTGGAAAATCAACAGCAATGATTTCAAATTGATCTAATCCAGCTACCACATCCTGCATATCATCGTCACCATTAATACACACACCAAAACGACCGGTTCTGCCCTTAAACAGCTGCTCATGCTCCTTCCAAAAAGACAAGGGCACAATAATGTCGCCCTCGGGCAGGACATCGCTTATCTCTTCTTGTCGCAGACGTTGCCATGAATCTTCAACAATTTCTTTATTCTTAATGACTCGCAACGGCTTCTACCTCCTCAACTTGTTGTTCGTTGTCTTTGTAGACTTTATCCCGAAATGGTTTGATACCGATACGGCGGTAAGTATCGAGAAAGCGCTCATCCTCGGTACGCGCCTGCTGATACACATCCAGTATCTTGGTAATGGTATTGGCAACCTGATCCTTCGCCACTGCCGGTCCTAATCGATCACCCAGGGCAACATCGTTCTCTGCTGACCCGCCCAGGGTAATTTGGTAAAACTCCACACCCTTCTTGTCTATACCAAGGATACCGATATGCCCCACGTGGTGATGGCCGCAGGCGTTGATGCAACCCGACATCTTGATCTTTATATCACCAATATCATGCAGATAATCCATATCATCAAACCTGTCATTGATTTGCCTGGCGATTGAGATGGAACTGGCATTCGCCAGGCTGCAGAAATCCAGTCCCGGACAGCAAATCATATCTGTCAGCAGCCCTATATTCGGTGTCGCCAGGTCGGCTGCCTTCAGTGCCTGCCATAGCGCGTACAAGTCCGCCTGTTTGATATGCGGTAATACCAGATTTTGATCATGCGCCACGACTATCTCGCCATAACTGAATTTATCTGACAGCTCCGCTATCGTATCCATCTGCCCATCGGTCGCATCGCCCGGCGGGTTCTTCGGTGCCTTCAGTGATATAAACACCGCCCGATAACCGGCCACCTTGTGTGCCGTGACATTCCTGCTGTACCAGTTTGAAAATGCCTGCTCACTATCGAGTTTTTGTTGCAAGCTGCTATCGCTTGCTGCGTCCTGATCATAATCCGGCTCGGTAAAAAAACCCTTTACCCGGTCAATTTCTTTTTGATCGAGAAGCAACACCGTTTCGCGGGTATGGGCCCATTCTTGTTCCACCAGTCTGGCAAATTCTTCCGCGCCCAGTGCATTCACAAGCACCTTGATACGTGCCTTGTGAATATTGTCGCGCCGGCCAATACGATTATAGACCCGCAGGATCGCCTCAAGGTATGAGAGTAGGTGTTGTTTTTCCAGAAACGCCCTGATGGGTGTGCCGATAGACGGTCGTCTGCCCAGGCCACCCCCTACCAGTACCTTGAAACCGACCTCGCCTTCAGCATTTTTTACCAGATACAAACCAATGTCGTGTATAGACACCGCAGCCCGATCATGTTCAGCGCCGCTAACGGCTATCTTGAATTTACGGGGCAGGTAGGAAAATTCCGGGTGAAACGTCGACCACTGCCGGATAATCTCACAATAAGGCCGAGGGTCTTCCAGTTCATCCGCGCTGATGCCAGCGAGGTGATCGGAAGTAACATTACGAATACAGTTGCCACTGGTCTGAATGGCATGCATTTCGACACTGGCCAGATCTGCCAGGATATCAGGAACCGTTTCCAGCTTCGGCCAGTTATATTGGATATTCTGCCGGGTGCTGAAATGTGCATAGTCTTTGTCGTACTTGCGGGCGATGTGCGCCAACATGCGCATCTGCCTGGATGACAACAATCCATAAGGGATCGCGACCCGCAACATTGGGGCATGCGTCTGAATATACAGACCGTTCATCAACCGTAATGGCCTGAACTCCTCTTCAGAGAGTTCGCCTGCCAGGAATCGTTGTGTTTGACCTCGAAATTGCTCAACTCGCTCGTTGACTATGGTCTGATCATATTTGTCATACTGATACATAGGGAATGCACTATCTATTTATTTGATAAGTAAAAACCGGATATAGGGTATAGAACAGTAGCAATGTTCCCTTATAAATAAAAGGAATAGATATAAATAAAGATATAACAATTATGCATAAGAACAACGCCGATCAGTCTTCTACGACAGGCTTGTAGGATGCTATCAATTGCTTCTGCATCCTTGCCGGCACTGGGTCATAATGACTCAACGTGAATGAAAACGAACCCGTGCCACCGGTAATAGACTTCAGTTGCGATTGGTAACTGTCCAGCTCACTGAGCGGGGCAAGACCGGTAATGGTGGACATCCCCCCGGACATGGCGGTCGTGTTGTTAATACGACCACGCTTGCTGGATAGATCCGCATTTATATCACCCATTGAATGGTTAGGGGCGGTAATCGCGATCTCGACTATAGGTTCTATGACCACTGACCTGGCCTTGCTCAAGGCATCCATGAAAGCCTTTTTGCCTGCTGCCACGAAGGCCACTTCCTTGGAGTCAACGCTATGATGCTTGCCGTCGTAGACGCTCACCCGGATATCCTGTAACGGGAAACCGGCTACGAAACCTTCATCCATGACCAGGCGAACTCCCTTTTCAACAGCCGGAATCAATTGCTTCGGGATGACACCACCCGCCACCTTATCAACAAATTCAAATCCCTGCCCCCGTTGCAAGGGTTCAACCCGCAAATACACTTCGCCAAACTGGCCGGATCCGCCTGTTTGTTTCTTATGCCGATAATGACCTTCAGCCTTAGCGGTAATGGTTTCCTTGTAGGCAATTTTTGGGGGATGGGTGTCCACGTCAACGTGATAACGATCCTTTAATTTTTCCAGCATCATACGCAGATGTAATTCCCCTAAACCCCGGATCACCGTCTCGTTTAAACCGACAGTGTGCTCTACCATAAAGCATTGATCCTCACTCTGCAGCTTATGCAGTGCATCAGAAATTTTCTGCTCGTCACCGCGACTTTTTGTCTCGATCGCCAGACCATACATCGGCGAGGGAAACTCCATGGAACGCATGTGGATCTCATCTTCATCGTGCGAATCGTGTATGACGGCATCAAAATACAGATCATCCACCTTTGCTACCGCGCAGATATCACCGGGGATCCCTGTTGCCACTTCGATATGATCCTTGCCTTGCAACTTGAGCAAATGACTGACCTTAAAAGGTTTACGCCCCTTGCCGATAAACAGTTGGCTATCCTTGCTGAGGGTGCCCTGATGTATACGAAACACGGCTAACTTACCGACAAAAGGATCAATGTTTATCTTGAAGACGTGAGCCAGCACATGCCTGGCAGGATCCGGCTTGATTTCAATAATATCTGTCGCAGCATCTTCGCCTTTTCTGAATTGTGGCGGATTACCTTCCATCGGGTTTGGCATTAATTTAGCAAAAACCTCCAACAGTTCATCCAGCCCGGCACCGGCCTGGGCGGACACAAAACAGACCGGGATCAAGTGTCCTTCTCGCAAGGCCTGTTCGAACGGATTGTGTAGTTGCTCCGGTGTGATCTCCTCACCTTGCTCGAGATAAATTTCCATCAATTCCTCATCCAGTTCGATGGCTTGATCGATGATAGCGGTATGGGCCTGTGCTACAGATGAAAAATCTGTTTGCTTGCCAGACGCTTGAAAAAAGCAATCAACCACCTCTTTACCATTGTTCGCCGGCAAATTGAGCGGAATACATTCCGTGCCAAAGTTGTCTCTGATCTGTTCGAGCAAGGCCTCCAGATCAACTTGCTCAGCATCAATTTTGTTAATGATAATCAGCCGATCCAACTGCCTGTCCCTGGCCACTTCCATCATTTTACTGGCAACCATATCGATACCGGTCTGCGCATTGATAACAACAGCACAGGTCTCTACTGCGGTCAGGACGGCGAGCGCCCTGCCCATAAAATCCGGATAGCCGGGGGTATCGATCAGATTGATATGAGCTTGATGATAATCCATGCTGGCAATAGCGGAATCGAGAGAATGCTGATGGACTTTTTCCTGGGGGTCAAAGTCACACACCGTCGTGCCTCGCTCAATAGAGCCCATTTGATTGATTGCACCGGCGCGGTGCAGTAATGCCTCAACCAGCGTTGTTTTACCCACCGCTCCGTTGCCGGTAATGGCAATATTACGGATATCTTCTGTGCTGTAATTGGCCATCATCTGTCCTCTTTTTTTATGTTTTGACTCCCTGCTGCAAAAGCCGAAACCGATAGCATCCTTGCAAGCTTAAGGATAAATAAACAAGTACGCTGTGGAAAGCACCTTTAACGAGTATTCCCAGCCAGATGCTGTGTTATCGATTTACACAGTCAGAGCGCCCTGTAGCAAAGTATAACAGGGTCAAAAGAGAGGATATGCAGGAGAAATAAGCGGGCCAACAGGACCCTGCCCTTACGCGTCATATAGCCCCCTGCATCGATAAAGCCGTTTTTCCTGGACAGTGTATAAAGAGTCTTGGATGGTTTCGGGGCAGATAGACCAGACCATCACCATAACGATACTCCAGCACCGCCGCTATCTGTGATGCCTGATCCCCAGGCACATTCTGATCTTGCGCCAACGTCGCCACTCACTCTCTCCCCGATTGATAACTCACTGATTTATCAGATTTTTTGATAGATAGCTAGATATACTCCTAAATAGTATCTATAATGTATATACACTATATATACATTAGGATGATGTAAGTGCCCTTAGTTATTTCTCCAAAAGTGAGGATTAAGCTCGCTGAAAGACATCATGTTACACAAGACGAGATTGAACAATGTTTTGCAAATCGTACAGGCCAGTTTCTTGAGAACACTAGCGAAGACCACGCGACTGATCCGCCAACCCAGTGGTTTATTTCCGAAACTGATTCAGGCAGAACACTGAAAGTTGTTTTTATTCACGATAACAATGACATTATTATTCGCACTACAGTATGAATCAAATGCAGAACAGCGGCGAATATACAATAAATACGGTATTGAGGGTTAACTATGTCTAAAGAAACTAAAATCAATGCATCTGATGACGCTTGGGAATCAGGTCAATTAGGGCGTAATGCTGAGTTTGTACGTGTATCTAAAAATGCAAACGAGTCCAATGTTGATGACGCTATTGGGTTAAAGTTGATATCAATCAGGCTTCAAAAATCTCTAATCGAAGACTTTAAGAATTTAGCAAGATTCAATGGTATTGGGTATCAAACATTGATGCGACAAATATTAAAGAAATTTGCAGAAAACGAAAAAGGGCGCATGGCTGAAATTATTAGTCGGCAACAGGCGCAACATAACAACCCCGAATACAATACAAAAGGACGAATAGCATTATAAATGCTATTTATTTGATTTCTTCTTTTCCTTAACCATCCTACCAAGAAGGCTATCAAAAGCCTTCTCATCGCCCTTAGACGGATGTTTCCCGATAAACCGTTTCAGGGTTTTAGGGTCTTTCGCTTCTTCCCAGATCAAGCACGACTGTTGTTCGTGCCTTTAAATTCTGGCTACTGTGTTTTAAATTACTGGCGCTTAACTATTCAGAAAGATGCTGCCTGGCCAGGTAGTCATGGGACTGCATCTCAATCAGGCGGCTAACTGTACGTTTGAATGGTTTCAACAATCGCTTGCCCTGATACAGGGCTTCGACTGTGGTCTCTGCTGTCAGTATCAGCTTTACATTACGATCATAAAATTCATCGACCAGTATTATAAACCGCTTTGCTCTATCATCCTGACTCTCATCCATCTGCACTACATTGGCGATCAACACTGTCTGGAACAGGCGACCTATCTCAATGTAGTCAGCTGGACCTCTGGGCCCGTCACAGATGGCATCGAACTCGAACCAGACGACTCCATCGGCACAATTAACTGTCTGAATACTACGCCCTTCAATCTCGATAAGCTGGCTTTGCTCACCTTTGTCCGGTGCAATATGCTCAAAGTTGGTCATCAGCATGCGCTCGGCCTGTTCATCGAGGGGTTGATGAAAGATTTCTGCCTTATCGAGATAACGTAAGCGGTAATCGGTTCCCGCATCAACATTGACGATCCGGGTATTTTCTTTCAACAGTTCAATGACAGGTAAAAAACGTTGGCGCTGCAAGCCATCCCAATAAAGTTGATCAGGATGCTCATTAGAAGTCGTCACCAACGTCACACCCCGGTCAAACAGGGCTTGCAACAAACCTCCTAACAACATGGCATCGGTGATATCCGATACATGGAATTCATCCAGACAGATCACGACAGCTTTCTCGGCAAACCTGTCTGCCACGCTCTGCAAAGGATCCTGCACATCTTTGAGTTGTTTTAACTCGTGATGCACCATCTGCATAAACCGGTGAAAATGGCTGCGCATTTTTTTTTGCAGTGGCAGGCTTTCATAAAACGCATCAACGATATAGGTCTTCCCTCGACCTACACCACCCCAGAAATAAAGTCCTTTTACAGGTGTTTTCCGGCCATTTAGCAGAGTATCCTTGAGTCGATCTATCAAGCTGTTATTTTTCTTCTGCGACTGCAGTAACGCATCAAACAATGCCTGTGTATATTCAACCGCTTGCGCCTGTGCGGCATCGGCGATGAATTCGTCACTTTCAAGATCGAGCTGATAACGTTCTAATGGTGTCATCTATTGAAACGATTGAATAATAATTGGATCAAACATGTTAACCTTGGCGAGAAATAATCATATCACGTCAACATGTTAATAGGACTCGGAACACTTATTTTACTCAGCCTTATTTTTGGGCCGCAGTTGTGGACGCAGCATATTTTCAAGCGCTATAAAGTACAGATTGATGAAATACCAGGGACAGGTGGAGAACTCGCCAGACACTTACTCGACAAACTCAACATGGAAGAAATCCAGGTCGAGCTCACGGAAGCAGGCAACGATCATTACGATCCACTGGAAAAGATAGTACGGCTTTCTCCTGACATTCACGACGGTAAATCTTTGACTGCGATAGTTGTCGCTGCCCATGAAGTAGGACATGCGATACAAGATCACAGTGCCTATAAACCATTACAACTGCGGGGACAATTAGCTAAATATGTTGCCTATTCGGAAAAGTTCGCATCGATATTGTTAGTCGCCTTTCCATTCATGACGATCCTGACACACATGCCCCTGGTCGGTGGTTTAATGCTGGCCTCTGGTGTGATCATGTTGCTGTTACCGGTCGCGTTCCACCTTGTCACCTTACCGGTAGAGATAGACGCAAGCTTCAGGCGGGCCCTGCCAATACTTATCCAGGGTGAATACATCCCGCAATCTGCCATCCCGATTGCCCACAGGATACTCACCGCTGCTGCCCTGACCTACCTGTCTGCATCATTGGCAAGCCTGCTGAATTTCTACCGATGGATAGTCTTTCTGCGACGCTAGTACTAGAATGTTAACGCCCATACTTACTGACATTCTGTTACTCGTCCTGTTGCTTGTTGTGCTCTGGATTGCATTAAGGAGCTCTGCTAAATCTACACAACAGGAATCCACCACCCGGCTAGATACCCGGCTGGAAGAGCATATCAAACGTATTGCCAATATCGAAGATCGTCTGAATCAGATGCAGTTGGATCAGCAGGCAGCAGCGGCACAATTACGTGAGCGTCTGATAGGTTCGTTCGCGGAATTGCGAGAAGAGTTACGCACGATACTGGCTGAACACAGCAGTAATTTTGATAAGCGCCAGACTGAAGCGTTGCAACAGCTGTCCGAATCGCTGCAGAGCGGCATGACTAACATTCAGAAACAGGTAGGCGAGCGTTTGGCACGCTACAGTGATGACCTGGGTAAACGTATGGAGAGTCTGACGCAAAAGACGGATCAACGTTTACAGGAGATCAGTGGACAGGTTGAAAAGCGTCTGACTGAGGGCTTTGAAAAAACCACGACGACCTTCAGCGATATCATCAAACGGCTGGCATTGATCGATGAAGCGCAAAAGAAAATCACGGAGCTATCGAGCAATGTTATGAACTTGCAAGAGATCCTGGCTGATAAACGTTCACGTGGGGCCTTTGGCGAAGTGCAACTCAGTGCCCTGGTAGGCAATGTCATGCCTGACAATAACTTCAAGCTGCAATATACGCTGCCCAATGGCAAGATCGCCGATTGTGTGCTGTTCCTGCCGGAACCGACCGGCATGATCGTCATTGACTCCAAATTCCCGCTGGAAAACTACCGCTTGATGACCGACTTTGATCTGGCTGAAACTGAACGAAAAAAGGCAAAAAATCAATTTAAGCTGGATATCCTCAAGCACGTTCAGGCTATTGCAGAGAAGTATATTATCCCCGGTACGACCTCAGATGGCGCGGTGATGTTTATTCCTGCTGAGGCAGTGTTTGCCGAGATCCAGGCACACCATCCGGATCTGGTCGACAAGGCGCATGCCGCCAGGGTCTGGATGGTCTCTCCCACGACACTTTGGGCCACACTGAACACTGCACGGACAGTCCTCAAGGATGCTGCGACCCGTGAACAAGTCCATATTATTCAGGAACACCTGGGTGTTCTGAGCAAGGACTTTGGCCGTTTTCAGAAACGCATGGATGATCTCGCAAAACATATCAAGTTAGCACACGAAGATGTCGATAAGGTCAATACATCTGCGAAAAAGATCACATCCCGATTCGAAAAGATCGAACGTGTAGAACTTGATAATGAGAAGCAGGTCACAATAACCAAGATGCCTGTGGACGACTCGGACAGAATATCCTAATATTGCATAGCAACAATAATTTTCTACTGTGATGTCAATAGGTAGCGAGACCTTTTAAAAGGGTTTTAAAGAAATTATCTGAACCTTCAAACCATCTTAAAAATGCGTAAATTGAAAACAATTATATTTGACATGGACGGGACGCTGGCCGATACGGAAGAAATCCATCGGCAGGCATTCAACCAGACCTTTAACGAATTCCAACTCGACTGGCATTGGTCAAAAACAGAATACAGGCGACTGCTCGGTATCTCCGGCGGCAAGGAGCGCATCCGCTTATGTCTTAAAGCAAAGAAAACTGTTGCCGATGAGCACGAGAGCTTATGGAAACTGGCCGAGATTATCCATCAACGAAAATCTGAAATCTATCGCGAGAAACTTGTCAGCGGTCATATCCAACTACGACCCGGTGTAGAGCGACTGATTTATGAGGCAAAACGGGAAAACATTTGCCTGGGTATCGCCACGAGCTCTTGCAAGGAAAATCTGCATACCTTGTTACATAATACTCTGGGTAGTAACGCCTTGTCTTTATTTGATGCCATTGTAACCAGTGACACTATTGAGGATAAGAAACCTTCTCCTGCAGTCTATCAATTTGTCCTCTCTGAGCTGGGTGTTGAACCTTGTAACGGCATTGCCCTGGAAGATACCCGTAATGGAAACCTTGCAGCGCTGGCCGCAGGACTAAAAACTGTCATAACCATCCATGAATTTACTTTCGATAATGACTTCGAAAGCGCTTCGCTAGTCATCGACCAGTTAGGCGAACCGGCGCAGCCCTTCTCTGTGATTCACGGTAACAGTTATGGCGCACAATTTGTTGACGTCGCTTTAATGAGAACTATTGTCTCGCCGGTGCATCAGGTTAATATGAATGTGCTGGTAAACAATCAGATCGCGGCTACGGCCAGTTAAACAGTACACAAGCCAGTGTCTGTCCTGCTAAACAGATAAAACCGGGCCCGCCCCTTTATATAGATCACTTGATTACCAGAAATGCCGCTGTATTCCCTCTTACGATCCTGAATAACAGTGCTCCCTTCTTTTTGTCTATCGCCTTTAAAAATCCCTGCAGATCTTTCACCACCACGCGATTGACCGAACTAATCAGATCGCCGCTACGTAAACCACTGCGCCAGGCATCACTACCACGCTCAACATCGACCACAACAACACCGGCTATCTTACCGTAATACGGATGATCTTTTTCGATATTCCCCACGGTTACACCGCTCAGGCGCGGATTGACCGCACTCGGCTTACCCGTCATTGTCCTGCCAGTTGCAACCTTGGTTGTAAGCTTTATGCGCTTGCCTGCGCGAATTATCTCAAAATCTATTTTCTTGCCCACCGGCAGTAAACCGACGTAATTACGTACATCGCCCGCATTCTTTACCTTCTTGTTATTAATAGTGACTATCACGTCACCGGGTTGCAGGCCTGCCTCTGACGCTGGTGAGTTTGGCAAGACACTGTTCACAATCGCACCTTGCTGATTGTTGATGCCGAATGCCTCGGCCAGATCGGCTGTGATATTCTGTACATCGATACCGATAAAGCCTCTCTCGACTTTGCCCTTGTCAATGAGCTGCTCAGTAATCTGTAGCGCAAGATTAATAGGGATCGCGAAACCAATGCCAATATTACCGCCACTCTGGGAAAAGATAGCGGTATTGATGCCAATCAATTCGCCGCGCAGATTTACCAGGGCACCACCGGAATTACCCGGATTTATTGAGGCATCTGTCTGAATAAAATCTTCATAGCCTTCTATACCCAAACCACTGCGACTGAGGGCACTGACGATACCGGATGTGACAGTTTGCCCAAGTCCAAAAGGGTTGCCTATCGCCACAACAAAATCACCGACCCGCAATTTATCCGAATCAGCGTGTTTAATTTCCGTCAGATTTTCAGCCGGGACCTTGATAACCGCGACGTCTGTTTCCGGATCCGTACCGATAATCTCCGCCACCAACTGCCGTCCGTCTCTCAAGGTCACCGTGATCTGCACGGCGTTTGCGATAACATGATTATTGGTCAGGATCAAACCCCGTTTGGCATCAACAATCACACCTGATCCCAGACTCTGGGTCTTGCGAATTCTTGGTTGATTCGGGATATTGAAAAAACGGCGAAAAAACGGATCGGCAAACAACGGATTTTGTCTGATTTGCGCTCGGCCCTCCGTTGCAATATTGACAACGGCAGGTGTGATCTTTTCTAACATAGGTGCCAGACTGGGCAACTCTTTATCAGCAAGCAGTTGCGGTAAGGCGGCCATCACCAGGCTGCTTGTTAAAAACAGAAAGATCCCGATTATTACAGTATTCAATCTTTTTGCATCGATAAACATCAAATCCCTCGCTATGTTTTTATCCGGCCAGAGGTAATGCTATATTTGAAATTGTCCCATAAGGAAAGTTCATTAAACACGAGTTTCTGCCTTGGTAAAAGAATAAGGCGGGATAATTCCCGCCTTATTGATAACTTAACGGCTGTTAGCTGTTAACGGTAATCCGGCGTGGCTGTACATTCTTGTGTTTGGGTAACACGATGTCCAGTACACCATCCTTACCTCGCGCTTCTATCTTCTCGACATCTGCCGTATCCGGCAAGCTGAAACGCCGGTAGAAAGTACCACGAGCCCGTTCAATTCGTTTGTACCCTCCACTCTCATCTTTCTCCTCAACGGTTCGTTCACCCTTGATGGAAAGTATGCCTGCTTCCATGGTGATCTCTATATCCTTCGGATCAACACCCGGAATATCGGCCCTGATCACAAACTGTTTGTCCTCTTCCTTAATATCCACCGCCGGTCGCCAATGATTCACCACTACATTGGTGCTATCATCATCTGCCAACTCATTTGCAAGTGAATCGTAGGCTCCCAGTCTACTCACTTTCCTGTGTAGACGATCTAATAAATTAAAAGGTTCATAGCGTATATATGTCATATCGAATCTCCAAAGTCTAATGTTGTTTAGTTGTTTTATATATGGGTTCAAAAAATATTGTTTCAAGAAAAATTAGCAATTTTTTATTAATTACGACAGAATCTGCACATGGCAAATCCGAGTTACTTCTCTAGAATTTTTGGTTCTTCACCGGTTGAGCCGCTGCAACGTCACATAGACAAAGTCGTCTCATGTGTCGAGGAACTGATCCCCTATTTCCAGGCTGTGATGCAGCAGGACTGGCAAAAAGCTCAACAGATTCAGCTACATATCGGCGACCTGGAGAACGAGGCCGACAACATAAAAAATAACCTCAGACTGCGTCTGCCCTCAAGTCTGTTTATGCCGGTTGACCGACGCGACATACTTGAGGTATTGGATTCACAAGACCTTATCGCCAATAAGGCAAAAGATATTTCCGGCCTGATCCTGGGTCGAAAAATGGCAATGCCGGAACCGCTGCATGACGCTTATATGAGCCTGCTGAACCGCTGTATTGATGCCACCAAACAGGCACAGATAGCCATCAATGAACTGGATGAACTGATTGCGACCGGCTTCCGTGGCGATGAAGCCAAACGCGTCAAGGCTATGATAGCCGAACTCCACACCATTGAGGACGAAACGGATGAGCTTCAAATCGAACTACGCGCCCTGCTATATACGATTGAGAATGATCATTCGCCGATAGACGTCATGTTCATTTATGAGATTATAAAATGGACAGGTGATCTGGCCGATGCCGCCCAGAGTAGCGGCAATCGCATTCAATTAATGCTGGCCAAGTAACCATATCGGCCGGTCATTCGGAATCTAAAATATCACACACGACTGTTTAGAATCCACAAGCCTCTAACGATTTATAATCTATAGCCAATAGGCCGTCGTCGTCATCAGCTTGGAACAGAGCTGCATTACCCGCTTTACCGACTCAGGTAACAGCCTGGCTCCAGCCTCGAGAGCCACCGTCGCATGATGCCCTTCATCCTCCTGCATCTGTGCAATAATCGCGCGACTCTTCAGATCGCCTGTTGGCAAGCGCTGCAGATGCCCTCGCAGATGTTTAACAACCTGCTGCTCGGTCTCGGCGATAAAGCCCAGGCTCCATTTGTCTCCCAACAGGCCGGCAAATGTGCCGATAGTAAATGAACCCGCAAACCAGAGTGGATTTAAGATACTGGTATGACCGCCCAACTCTTCTATGCGCGTCTGACACCAGTTCAGATGATCGATTTCCTGTTCGGCTGATTGCTGCATAGATTGTCGAATCCGGGGATCACGTGCGATCAGGCCCTGCCCCTGATACAAGGCCTGGGCCGAGACCTCGCCGGCATGGTTCACTCGCATAAGCCCTGCCGAGAGTCGTCGCTCGGCATCGCTCAGCACGCCATTTGGCACAGCCTCGGCTGGATTTTGCCGTCCACTGGCACGTACAGCGAATTGACCAACTAGAGTCCCAAGGCCCTGATCGAAGCCTATGATCATCTTATCCAGCAAGTTATATTGACGTCCTGACATCTCGATAGCACCTGTGAAAAAACCATTATAGCCCGATAATTATACAGAATACTGTCCGTATATATTGACAGCCAGAGAGCCAATCCGTACCATTGCCCCTCTTTTTTCCCGTCACCATGGATTATTGATGAAAACCTTCACCGCAAAGCCCTCGGACATCAAGCGCAACTGGTATTTAGTTGACGCGGGGGGCAAGACGCTCGGCAGACTGGCAACACAGATTGCTGTGCGTCTGCGCGGCAAACACAAGCCGGAATACACCCCAAATATGGACATCGGCGATTACATCGTCGTGATCAATGCCAAAGACATCAAGGTCACTGGTAGAAAGGCTACCGACAAAATCTACTACAGCCACACTGGTTTCCCGGGCGGTTTGAAGTCCATCACCTTTGAAAAGCTGCTCAAGGCCAAACCTGAGCGTATCATTGAAAAGGCAGTAAAAGGCATGTTACCCAGAGGACCACTTGGCAGAGACATGTATCGAAAGCTGCATGTATACCCAGGCGCCGAGCATAAACACGCCGCCCAAAAACCACAGCCACTGGAAATCTAGATCATGGCAACACAGATATACTACAGCACCGGACGCCGCAAAAGTTCAACCGCCCGGGTATACATGAAAGGGGGCAGCGGTAACATCACCATCAACAAACGCAGTATTGATCAATACTTTGGTCGTGAAACAGGCCGCATGATCGTCCGCCAACCACTGAAAAGGGTCGAGATGCTAAATAATTTCGATATCAATGTCACCGTCACCGGTGGCGGCATTTCCGGTCAGGCAGGCGCCATACGTCACGGTATAACCCGTGCATTGATGAAATACGACGAAACCCTGCGCAAAACATTACGCCAGGCCGGTTTCGTCACACGTGATTCAAGAGAAGTAGAACGCAAAAAGATTGGCCTGCATAAAGCTCGTAAGAGACCGCAGTTCTCCAAGCGGTAATTCAGCCGGCAGTTTCCCTTAACTCCCGTTTACTACTCCCGGGGCGATGCCCTGGGAGTTTTCTGTTGACCGAATATAATTAGCTCTTTAATCTCTCACCATTCAGTTAATTGTAAAATTTGTTTGACAGATAATACTTGGGGGTTCGTCTAACGGTAGGACTGCGGACTCTGACTCCGCCAGTAGAGGTTCAAATCCTCTACCCCCAGCCAATTAAATCAATAAGTTATGATATTTTATGCCTCTAACCCCTAGAAAATACCAATCTGTTGTCAGTAGCGTTGTCAGTATGGCCCCACGAATCGTTGATTTCTTGGATTAAATGAGAGTTAGCGCTATTGTCAATGTGTAATGATAATTAGAGCGAAGGTGAAAAGAATATTCAGCGGTTTTGAAGTTAATTCTGCCACTTGTCGTCAAATTTTGACGCATAGTTGAAGATCGTTATATGACCGGATAACGCCAGAGCATTCCGCCCGTTGTTACACGTCCACTTAACTAACTGATATAAAACAGATTATTATATGTTTATGCTAATTCGCAGACCTTAATGAGACTGGTCTTGATCTGTATCATAACCGGCCCGATATATGCCTGTATATTGGTAGTGATTGAACAATCGGCTCAATTAGCAATCAGATATGCCGATACAGTGCTAAGCTATATTTATAGGCACTGAGTATGTTGCGGTACATAAGTGCTTTAATTTATATGGGAAATGTGTAGAATCTGCAACGTAAGTGCAAGATTCATACACTTAAAGCGTAAGAACACACCAATAAAATAGTAATTTGGTGTTAAATATTAATACAGGAGTAAAATAATGAGCACAAATCCACAAGCGGAATTCGTGAGCCGTTGCGAGGATAAACAAAAAGACGGCCTTGTCGATCTTAAATACTGCGTCGCGCCTTCTGCTGACTTCACGCCAAATGCATTCTGTGAGGAAGCAAACGCCATCGACGATGCGCTTACGCGTGGCGATTATGAACCTCTAGTTCTAAATGACTCAAAAAAATAAGTCATAGAAAAAATTCGTGAACATAAAGCCTCGCAACTGAGAGGCTTTTTTATTCCTGGGGAACGGAAGTAAAATGAAACTGTTAGAGATATTTAAAAAAGCAAAAAATCATTCA
>JADFPU010000016.1 GCA_022562175.1 Pseudomonadota bacterium
CTATCGTGGCGGACCACGAATTCGTTAGGAGCACCCATGACTGAACCGGACGCAGCCGCCTCGTCGGAATCACCCTCCAATGAGGAAATCAAACGTGCTCTAAAAGCGTACAAGAAACGCCTGAGATTGACCCGGCTCGACGACGAGTCGCGGCTTGGCTACGGAGGCATGACCAGCGGCAGTAAGTCGGGAATCACTGCCATCACTCCCCCCAACCAGTACCCCGCGGCCATCTGGAAAGAACTGGCCAATCGTGGCAAGCTCAAGTACGTCGGCCAAGGTCTGTATGAGTTGTTGGTATGTCTATCTTGTCAGGTGTGCTGATGACAGTCTTTATACTGGAATTACCATAGATATAGACAGACGTATTGCTGAGCATAATCACAATAATAGATTGGCCGCATCCTACACGTGTGCCCGTAGACCGGTAAGTCTTGTTTATCAGGAGACTTGTCTTTCTCGTTCAGCAGCGGTAAAACGCGAGTATGTAATCAAACAGATGAGCAAGCAGGAGAAAGAAATACTGGTGAAGCAGTAGCTTATATACTGCTTTCGTGCAAAGTTGAATTTTTTGTTGATCGTTGTAATTCTTACAGTAAAGCAACCGGTCGCTGTGATTTCGTAAATCAGGCTCCCGGCTGTTCTGTCACTATATGAATTGTTTTTTCTGCACAATTCAGGGGATGTCAGCCGGATACGACTCCGGTTTCCTGAACTTTGCTTAGCGGCGTTTACCTTTACCGCGTTTTTTTCGGGGGTCTTCAAAACGGACGCGTAAATATTTGCCGTTGTAGTCTTTACCATCAAGTCCGGCAACTGCTGCTCTCGCTTCATGCCCTTCCATTTCAACAAAACCAAATCCACGGCATTTACGTGTGAATATATCCGCTATCAGTTCAATAGAGCGCACAGTACCATACTCAGAAAACAGTTCACGTACGGATTGTTCTGAAGCCTCGGTGGGCAGGTTGCCAACAAACATTTTTTTCAACTAAATTTCCTCACTAAAAGAATGAGTGACTGAGCCATGTGGATGTAAAGAAAAATATATATCAGAGCGATCTCAATTCACCCATGTAACTTGTCTCATCCTCATGTTTAAGATGGCCGCGCGTTAATTTGCAAATCAGAAGAAGCAATACGAGAGAAACCGGAATAGAACTTCTGACATGACTAAACTAACGTACTAACGGCGTTAGTTTAACCGACTGTATGGTAAAATACGAGTTTAAAGCTCGCATATCAGAATGTTGCAGCCATTTAAGCAGGTATTTTCTGAACAGTAAGTTGCGTAAAAACCTCTATAATACAATAATATATGAATTAAAAAGGATGAGAAAAAACCTGATAAAGGCCTTATGCAGGTAACTCAGAGCTGTCACAGTCGCCGCAGAGACCCAGGCAAGCCTGTGATGCACATGGATTGCTATCATTGTCTAGGGAAGACTCATGACTATTCGATTGCCTGTCGCGATATCCTTCATACTGAACAATACGACAGGTTCTATTACTAAAAATACTAAATTCGGTTGAGCCCGTGATGATGCTGTAATGTCAGGCAGTAAAACATTTTCAATCGCTGAAATGAAAGATATTTCGGCCCTTATTACTCAGGCTAAAAAGGGGGTGTTAAGAGCACAACTCACGCTCGCTAACCTCTATGAGAGCGATAAGGCAGGCTTTTTTGATATCGGCCTGGCAGCGTTATGGTATCTGGAAGCTGCACAGCAAGGATCTGCCGTGGCGCAGGTACGTATCGGCGAGCTGTACCTGGATGGGCTCGGCATCGGTAAAAGTCAAAAGGAGGCTATTAACTGGTTTCGCAAGGCAGCTACCCAGAACAATGCCGACGCATTATCTAATCTCGCCTGGTGTTATCAAAAGGGCCTGGGGCTTAAACAAAATAATAAGCGTTCATTTTCTCTGTATCACAAGGCGGCAAAACTCGGACATGCCGGGGCACGCTATAACCTGGGCTATATGTATGCTAATGGTCTTGGCGTCAGCCAGAGCATAAGGAAAGCCTTGAAGTGGTATGGTCAAGCGGCAAAAATGCGTAATGTCAAGGCGCAATTAGCCATGGGTTTGTTGTATGAACGGGGTGTGGGGGTTGACAAGAGTGCTATTGAAGCCGTCGAGTGGTATAGAAAGGCTGCCGAGCAAGGTTATGCCAAGGCCCAATATAATCTCGCTGGCATGTATGCTGGTGGACATGGCGTTCCTCAGGACGATTATCAGGCAGTCAACTGGCAGCAACTGGCAGCACGACAGGGATATAGCAGGGCGCAATATAATTTAGGTCTCTGTCATTTGTATGGAAGGGGCATAGTACAGGATAATGCCGAGGCTATTGAATGGTTGCTCAAATCTGCTGCAAAAGGATATCGTAAAGCACAATATCGACTCGGCAAGATTTATGCTGAAGGGCGTGGTGTGCCGGGGGATGCGGTGGCAGCGGCCAGATGGTTTCGCCTGGCCGCCAGGCAGGGTTATGCAAAGGCGCAATATCACCTCGCCAGACAATTTTCAGAGGGTCTGGGTGTGGGGCAGGATGATGCCATAGCCCATAACTGGTATGTGAAGGCTGCAAAAGCCGGTTACCTGCCGGCGCAATATGGTCTCGGGCTTATCTATGCCGGGGGCAGGGGTGTGCAACAGGATTATGTCAAAGCTTATAGCTGGTTATTTGTTGCAGCAGCATCAAATGAGCCCAATGCCTTACGTTCATTAAAGGCGGTTAAAAAAAAGCTGGAACAGGAACAGTTGGTTGAGGCGGCTCAAGCCGGAGAAAGATTGAGTTTAAAATATGGTCTTTAGCTTTTTATAATCGCTGACTGATTAATGGCCCGTTGCTTGTGGCGAAGTAATTTATTAGTTAAAGCAAATGCATAAAGTCGCTAATTGGCCATCCGACGCTCAGTGATGCAATGTCGTATATTCTATGGCTTCTGCCAAAGGTAATGGTTTAGAAAAATAATATCCCTGCGCATAGGCGCAATGCATATTATCCAATAGTTCCAACTCTTCTTTAGTCTCAACACCTTCTGCGATAACTTCCAGATCCATTGCCTCAGCAAGGTCGATTGATGCCTTGACAATCTGCATACTGCCATTATCAGAGAACATGCGGCTGATAAAACTTCTGTCAATCTTGATATCATCAACCGGAAATTTTTGTAGGTAACTCAGGCTTGAATAACCAGTGCCAAAATCATCCAATGACACATGAAAACCTGATTCACGTAAATTAGATAATATCTGTTGTGTTATTTCCGGTTCTTCAATTAAAGCAGTTTCAGTTACCTCCAGTTTGATGCGGCTGGGATCCACGCCTGCTTTTTGAAGAATATTCAGGAAATCATTTGTATCGGCTGCTTTAGTCAGTTGCCGGGCAGACAAATTGACACTGATAAACAATTCTGATGGTTGGCTGGAAGATGATCTGTGGCTACTTGCCCTGGATAGTGCATCCAGATCACGGCAGGCCCTTTCCAGTGTCCAGATGCCGATGGGCAGAATTTGATCGGTATTCTCTGCGATGCCAAGGAATTCCATTGGCGCCATTAAGCCTTTCTGTGGGTGATTCCAGCGGATAAGCGCCTCAAAACCAGCAAGGCTTTTATCCTTGATTAAGGTGATAGGTTGATAATAAAGCTGGAATTGATCCAGATCGAGTGCTTCATTGATATCAGATGCAATGCGAAAATGTTCTATTAAATTCTCTTGAGTATCGGACAATGCCTGATCAAAATCTGTATTTACATATTCAGGCATGGACCGGCTGGTTCCTGTTAGTCGTTGATAATTTTTTCTGAACCTTCTTAGAATCAGGAGAAGCAAATGCTCTATTAACGGATCTGCTTTAGCGAGTTTCGCCTGGAACAGATCACTGTTAATCTTTACAACACAGGTTTTTTCAAGAGTTGTCACTGTCGCTGTGCGCGGCTTGTTATCGATAAGCGCAATTTCACCGAATAGTTCTCCTGCTCCCAGCGTTTCCAGGCTGAGGTTTTTCATGTCATTAAGGATTGTTACTTCAACGGTACCGCTTTCTATCAGGTATGCACAAAAGCCGCTGTCACCTTCTTTGAAGATTTTCTCTCCTGATTGATAGATGATGCGTTTCAGTCCATCAAACATGGTATGTCCCCTTGTTCTGTTCTTTAGTAAATGAACTATAGCCAGACTGAAACTATAATCTATTTGCTTTTGTCGTGCTATTGAATAGTTAAAATCAGTTGCCATTTGACGCAATGCGGGATTGATGATATAGCAATCCTGTTTAACGTATAGTCCAATTCATCTTCTATCAGTTTTTTGTTTATCCCGATAATTTTATCACTTTGCGTGCACAGTGTGGTCAAAGCACTTATCATAGTGCTTTCGTCAGCGGCGTATTGCATGTTACTTTAGATAGTCCGGGTATCAGGTTATGTCGGCGTCTTAATTTGGCTTCAAGATCAAGCCAGGCAGCCAATACACGATTTTTGTCAAGTACTGACAGATAGTAAATGAGCATTGCCCGGCTGATGATGGTAGCAACTAATATGATGAAAAAAATTCCCATAATGTTTGCCCCTTTTGCCGATAAGATGCGTGCAGAAGGTCTGCCATCAATCGTCATTGAGACTTTTAATCACTATTATAAAAAGTTACTGGAAGGCGAGACGGGTTTTATTAAAGAGAGTGATATCTATCCTGTAGAAACCTTGCCTGATATGGAATCATTCAATGCCGATGTTGCCGATACAGGGCGGGCCGCTATTTCCAAAACGGTCCTGATCAAGCTGAATGGTGGGCTTGGCACCAGTATGGGCCTGGCAAAACCCAAGTCTTTGATCAAGGTTAAACAGAAATTATCTTTTCTGGATATCATTGCCCGTCATGCTATTCATCATGGGACGCCATTAATATTTATGAACAGTTTTGTTACCAGGGAAGACACACTGGAAATACTCAAGCAATATCCCCGGCTTTGGGACAATGATATCGGTATCGATTTTGTCCAGCATAAGGTGCCAAAGATAAACCAGGCCGATTTTACACCTGCATTATGGCCACAGGCCCCGCATATGGAGTGGTGTCCTCCCGGTCATGGTGATATTTATACTGCCTTGCAGACCAGTGGGATGCTGGAAAGGTTATTAGTTGCCGGTTACGAATATGCTTTTGTGTCAAATGTAGATAACCTGGGGGCAGTGCTGAACCTAAGTATATTAGGTTACTTTTCACAACAACAAATCAGTTTTATGATGGAGGTTACAGATCGTACAGAGGCAGACAAAAAAGGTGGGCACCTGGCCAAACTGGTCAATGGACAGTTGATCCTCAGGGAATCTGCTCAATGTCCAGCGGCAGACATTGCCAGCTTCGAAGATGTAAGCCGACATAAATATTTTAATACCAATAATCTGTGGATTAACCTGGTGGCACTCAAGTCCACTATGGCGGCTAATAATAATATTCTTGGTCTGTCATTAATTCGTAATGCAAAAACGCTAGATCCCAGGAATATTCAATCGCCGCCTGTTTACCAACTGGAGACTGCTATGGGATCGGCGATCTCTGTGTTTGAGAACGCACAGGCGTTACGGGTGCCCCGTCACCGGTTTTCTCCGGTCAAGACAACGAATGATTTGTTACTTGTTCGCTCTGATGCATATCTGTTAACGGATGACTATCTGGTCGTACCTGATCCGGCAAGGCAGGGTGACTTCCCTGTAGTGGAACTGGATACACGTCATTATAAATTTATTGATGATTTTGAAGCCCGATTTCCCGCTGGTATCCCCTCACTGACTTCCTGCTCAGGGATGAGTGTTAAAGGGGATATAAAATTTGCTGAGAATATTACACTAATCGGGGATGTGTATCTTGATAATAACTCAGGTTCACAGGTGAACATTACTGCCAATTCCGTGATTAATGGTGGTCAACGCTGGCGCTGAATCGGTGGTTAACAAGGCATGAATCTGCTTATTACAAAGTATAAAAAAGAATTATATTATGAAGTATTACCATCGGCATTTTTCAGCTCCCTGGCTGGTTGCGGTTTCTTCGGTTCTCTTCTTTTAACCGATTTCTTCGGCGCTAATGTAAACCAGTCATCCTGGGTGATTTCATGGAAGTAATCCGCCTCTTCTCGAAGTAGTCTTGAAGTCGTGCGGGAGACAGCGGCAATTTCAACCCTGACGCCTTCTGTTTTTAAATGACGAACCAATTCAATATAATCAGAATCACCAGACATAATAATGATCGTGTCTACCTTACTGGCAATTTGCATTGCATTGATAGTGAGGGGAATATCTGCAGTCTTATGACATGGACGAACCGATCCATGGTAGTTGGTATATAAACGTTCCTGTAATTTGGCAGAAATATTTTTACCTTCACGGAAATAGATGAGGCGGTTCAGACCACGATTGTCCAGAAGTCTGGGAATAAGCGTATCAAAATTGAGCATAGTCTGTTTATCCCCGGTTTCATCGTGGATGCTCCGTTCGATATTATTGCCGTCGATAAGGATGGCGACAGACTGACTGATTGTAACTTCTTCAGGTCGTTGATTACTCATGCGAATATTTGTCCGGAATTTGAGTCAGATTTTTTCATAATGTGAGGCGAATAGCACCGCTATTTAACGTATATGTATGGGGGAATCCGGCCAAAATCTGCTTTTTTTCAGTAGGCTTTCTATTCTCGGACAGACTCCTAACTGTAAAACTATATTATATAAGGCCGTGGAAAGCAGGATTTTATATTTGGCGGGTAATATGCAGCGTTGTGTTTTTAAATCATGATATTTATTCTGGGAATAATTACGTCTGATGCATGTAGACCAGTGGTTCCGGTTTTATAGTTTTAACCGTGTTTCGTCCAGATGCTTTGGCCTCATACAGGGCGGCATCAACCCTTTCCAGTAAATCATCAAGATTTTTATCCATTGGAGATATTTTTGTCACACCAAAACTCGCTGTAACGGTTGCATCTTCACTATTACATTTAAACGGGATCACACAAAGCAGCATACATAACCTGTCAGCCAGTTCTTCAGCGGCCTCCAGACTTGTTTCAGGAAGAACTATGGCAAATTTCTCTCCAGTTAGCCGACCATAAATATCGGATTGACGCAGTAGCGTCTGACAATTTTCAGCAACGATCTTCAATGTTTCATCGCCAAATTGGTGACCATATAGCTCGTTTAGCAGTTTAAAATTATCCAGGTCAAACATGATCGTGGTAAGAGGTCGGCGATAGCGTTTGGCCCGGTAAAACTCGGTTTTGGCCAACATCATGAAATGTCGTCGATTGGCAATGCCTGTCAAGGCATCACTATGCGCCAGTCTGTGCAGCTCCTGTTGCATGCGTTTTTGTTCAGTCAGGTCTCGCCCTATGATCAGAAACTGTGTTACAGCACTGTTGTCGTCTTGCAACGGTACGATATTGAGATCTAGCCAACAATTCTCACCTGACTTTGTGTAGGCAAGTACTTCAGTATGGATGGACTGTTTATTTTTAATGGCAGCGTGGATCTTGTCTCTGGTTTCCTGTGCTGTATCGGGCCCGTACAGGATTTCCGGTGGTTCACCGATTACCTCATCGTAACGATAGCCTGAGAGGAGTGTAAAGGCAGGATTCACATAAATAATATTCTGCTTATGACTGCTGCCAGAGCCAACAACTGTCACCATGACAGCATCATTAATGTTGCAGACAATATCTTCAAATGAAAACTCTTTGCTCATAGGTAATTCCGTAATAACTATTGTTCGAGTATTGTTCTTCGCATGATATGACATGCTATATCGGCCAGTTCCTGCATGGCTTGAGTTTGATCAGAGGAAATAAAACTATTGCGCTTTCTGTATCTGCTAATATCCTGAAAAAACTGTGCACAAGTCCATCCTTGCCTTAGCAGAGGACGCAAACTTAACATGTGATTTTTGCTTTACTGACACTGCGAGGTAGACTTTGTCAGGCACATAAAGTTGAATAATCCTTGCTTTGAGCTGTAGAAAATACTGGCTTAATCAGAGTTTTCTTAACTGAAAGATTAAAAATGAGTAGCTAAAAAAATGAGTGAAAACAGACTGGAAGATCTGCGCGACGGGGACACTTCTATCGAGGTCTCACGTATTCTGTTGCACAGTCCTGATATTACGCTTAAAGGTAAAAACCAAAATTATTTTCAGAAGGCCCTGTGCAAAAATATCAAACATCGTCTATCCAATGCGGGTTTTAAGTGGGATATCGTGGCTTCACGTGGACGGGTATGTGTGAACACTGCGGGACAAGCTAAGCAAGATATCCGTCATGCATTGTCCGTTTTGCAAGAGTTGGCTGGCGTGAGTTCCCTGGCGGCTGCATGCTACCTGCGTCCTGCAGAAATCCTGACAGAGGCGGGTGAAATGCATTGGCAGGCACTGGAAGATGTGATGGTCGGCCTGGCTCGTCATTATTACCTGGAGAATGCCTCCTTTGCTGTTCGTGTTAACCGTACAGATAAGATGCTGCCGGCAAAATCCAATGAGATGGGACAGCGTCTGGGTGAGATTATTCGGCAGAGGACTGCCTGGGACAGGGTCGACCTTAAACATGCGGATCAAACTTTCTATATTGATGGCTACCCCGATGGTTTGTACTGCTATGGCAAAAAGTTAAAAGGCCTGGGTGGTTTGCCTGTAGGTACTGGCGGAAGGGTATTGAGTCTGCTGTCCGGCGGCATCGATTCACCCGTTGCGAGTGCGCTTATGGCGACGCGGGGTTGTGATGTGGATTTATTCCACATGTCTGCCAGCCATGTACGAGACACTGATGTAAATACATCTGTGATAGCTCGTCTGGCCCGCCGCATAAGCCGCTATACGCAGCATAGTCGCTTATTCATAGCGCCCTATACATATTTCGATTTGGCCTTGAGTGGTGAGCGTTCAGGGTATGAGCTGGTTCTTTTCCGTCGATTTCTCATGCGGACGGCTGAGACCCTGGCACAACGGATTCATGCCCAGGCACTGGTAAATGGTGACAGTCTGGGCCAGGTTGCCTCACAGACGCTGGAGAACCTGGTCAGTTCATCCCGAGCGATTGAAATGCCGATATTGAGCCCGTTGATCGGTACCAATAAAGACGACATCATCAGATCTGCACGGCAAATGGGGACATACCCTATCTCTATTGAACCGTACAAGGATTGTTGTGCGTTGATTGCCCATAGTCCGAAGACGCGGTCACGTCATGAACATCTAATGGAGTTGGAAGACAGATTGCTGCCTGACTATGCGCAGATCATTGAGAATACGCTTGAGGATATGATATGCCTCGAATTTGACTGTGGCGAGATGGTGGGGAAAGGCTAGATTGAAATTTGTAATAATGTAAATAGTTATAGCATGACTGGATAAAATCAGCGTGAACCATATTCTGTATTATTTTCATGATCCGATGTGTAGTTGGTGTTATGCGTTCCAGCCTGTGTGGGCAGAGATTAAATCCGGCTTGCCAGATGAAGTTATTGTAAAAGGCGTCGTCGGCGGCCTGGCTCCAGATGATGATAAGCCAATGCCTCAATCCATGCAGGACTATATACAACAATGTTGGCAGCATATTCAAGAAGTCGTGCCCGGCATAGAATTTAATTTTGATTACTGGGAGAAATGTGAGCCAAGGCGCTCAACGTACCCCGCTTGCAGGGCTGTTATTGCAGCAACAAAACAAGCAAGTGAATATGAAGAAACGATGATCCATGCGATTCAGAAGGCTTATTATCAAGAGGCAAGGAATCCATCGGATCTGCAAACGCATATCCGGATCGCGACTGAATTAGGGCTGGATGTCCCGGCCTTTGAGGACGATATAATATCGGAACATACAAACAGGGAATTAAATCGACAAGTTTTGTTTACTAAACAATCAGGCGTGTCCGGATTTCCCTGTCTGACCTTGTCGATAGAGGATGCTTTTATGCACGTTCCGCATGATTATAATAATGCACAAATTGCTTTAGATACTATTCATGAATTATTAGCCAATCATGCTTTAGAGACCGGCTAGCTGTTTTTTTTCAATGAAACATATTGCTCTGGACTTCATCATTTATTTTGTTGTTGAATGATGTCTTCTGTTGCTTTTCTTCGCTGTTCGACAATTTTGAGAAATGCATGTGCAACGTGGGGGACATTCTCAAAATAGTGGGTTAAATCCGAATATTCAGCATGCAGCAAATCAGTTGGCTCTATAGCCCGCACAGAAGCTGTACGATTGCCGCCGGAAAAATACCCCATTTCACCAATCGGCTCAGGTGGTTCAACATAGGCAATATGTGTCTCATTCCCTTCCAGATCCATTCGGTAGACCTGAACTTTACCTGTCGCAAGAATATAAAGCGTCGGATCAGGGTCATCTTGAATAATGAATTGCTGCCCCATGGGCACCGAGACTTCAGTAAAATGTGTACTGAGTGCAGCAAGTTCTGAGTCGGATAAATTTTCAAAAACAGGGCAATTCCGCAGCCGGGCTACGCGTTGTTTTTTAATCGCAGCATCCAGTTCCTCCTGTGTTATGTCACCATTTTTCACCAGGGTTTGACCGATGCTGATGAGAGACTTGCCATGTTTCAGTAATTGACCCTGCTTTTTAACGGCATTACGCAATGTTCCCGGAGAACAAACCAGATAATCTCCGATTCGTTTTACCTCAGTCTGGTTGCTAGTATCTTCAGTCAAGAACGTACTCCATCCTATATAAGCAGTTTTAAATTATTTCAAAGGATTCAACGTTTGTTATATCTTCAAGCTGGGTCATTTTTTCACCGATAAATTCGCCCATCGCATAATCTGCCCCAGCACTTATGGCATTGGTTAAAGCTGTAGCATCGCTGATATTATCGGCAATTACGTAAGTGCCATTAGATCTTAATTTCTGCAATACATATCCTCCACCTTCCGCATTGGAAACAGTTTCCTGCAATTGTTTCATTGAGCCGTAGTTAATCTTAACAAGATCGAAATATAACTCCGCGGTTAATTGCTCTATTTTATCTATGTTATTAACAAAACCCAACATAAAACGAAAATCATGGGATTCATTCAGATATTTTATCAATGCAGTAGCTTGTTTTTGACAGGATATAAAATCTATTTCAGATATTTCCATAAAGATGTGACGGCCTGGGTTGCACTTGTCTATTCCGGACAGAAGCTTTCTCAGCCAATTAAAGAACGTGGCGTCTGCCAGTGATGCAGCGCTTAATTTAAGCAGGAAAATGTGCTGTGCAGTGTTACTATTAACGATTCGACCGATGGTTTCGCGTAACATCCAGCGGTCAATATATTTTTGAATGTCGGCTGTGTTGAGTGCGGTCTGTATATCCTGAAGATGAGTCACAGATCCGTCAGGATCAAGCATCTGTAGCGATACACGATATATATTCTGCATTTTGTCATCTTCGGTTGTCAGTAACGAAATCACAGGCTGGAAGGTCTGAATTACGCGTTTCTCCTCAAAGGCATTCTGGATTTTCGATAGCGCTGATTTCAGATCGGTTTTTTTTGTTTCAGCATTATTGCTTTTCGCTTGCGCATGAATTTCCTTTGCTGATGTATCTGTCTCGTTTGAAGTCGCTATTTTTGCATCAGAATAAATTGCGAAAGTATTACCTGTTTTTTTGTTGGCTGTGGCGAGTGCTATTCTGATCTGTTGTATAACTTCCTCAGCGGAAGCGCGCTGCCTTGATAATGCCATGGCTCCAATACTAATAGTGTAGGTATATTCTATTTCTTCAAATAGATAGGGATGGTCGCCTAGAACTGTACAAAGTTCTTCAAGACAGGATTCAAGTGTGGACTGTGGTATCGGCTCGTCAATTAATAATGCAATAGATACGTCACTAAATCGCGTTATGCTGGGGTTGGACTTTTTAAGTTTAAGTGCATCAAAGCTTCGCCTGGCCAGATGCCGGATAATATTGTCTCTTATAATCATCCCGAATTGATTTTCCAACTGCTCATGCTTGTCAAGTTCAATTAGCAGTAGCACCCTGGCCGTATTACCGCTGTTCTCGACGTTCTCGAGTTGTTGGTAGAAGAGTGCTTTGTTAAAGGCATGACTCTGACTGGTTAATTCGTTTAATCTCTCACGCTCGGTTTTTAGTTTTACCCATGCTTCGATGATAGAGTCTTTCAACTGTTCTTTGTTAAGTGCTTCCTTGCGCAAGTAATCATAGACACCGGACTTCAATGCACGCACGGCAATCTCTTCATTACCAGCCCCTGTCAACATCACCGCTGCAGGAAAGAATTGGTTTTTACGGTTCATTTGTAGAATATCCAAACCGGTCAGTCCATTACGAGTGAGATAGTAATCAAGAATCAAGACATCGTATCTTGACCAGTCAAAATCTTCACCGGGTGTGCCATTTACAACGGGATCATATTCGATCAATTCAACATCTGTTAACATCTTGCCTAGATAGGTGATAAGCAATTTGCGAAAATCGGCATCATCATCCAGAATCAGAATCCGCTCCAGGTTTGTTTTATCAACCATCAACAAATTGTCTCCATGGACATGGATTTCAGAAAGAGGGAACTTGTTATAAGTACGCCCACTGCCGCCACGACAACCAGCCGTAGCATTTGTAGAGCTTTAAGCCGAATCAACTGCTAATTACTTAGATGTGGTAGCTGAATCGAGCTATATCCACATCTTCCATCAATGAATGAAATGCTTCACCGGAAAGGTGCACAAGGTCAACATGATCGCCTGCCTCAAAGTAGATATCTTCACAGTCCATTAAGCTATCGTCTAAAATCATCTCATACCCATAGGCCTCGCCGATTGGAGGAATGGCGCCGACTTCGCAGTCATAAAATAGCTCTCTCAGTCTATCTTCTGTCGCAAGATCGAGTTTTCGACCAAGATAACGATCCAGGATGGACATGTCTATCCTGTGTGTTGATGGAACAACTGCCATAATAAAGCCTTCATCGTCTTCCAATACCACACACTTGGCCAGCTGGTTGCCCGGGATATGTGCGGATTCAGCTGATTCCATACTGCTTCTGGAGTACGGGTGTTCGACTAAATCAAATACAATGTTTTCATTATCCAGATATTCCTGCAATGTTATCGCTATGCTCATTTTTGTACCCTCCATCAATATTGACAGGTATCTCTAATTATAAATATAGAACAGATCTTTATTACTTGCAGCACAAGTTGTGCAGCGATGGAAGTGCCTGATTTATGACAGGAATATATATGTGTATAGCTGTTACTGGTGGAAGTAAGAATCCGTCAGGTCTCATCAACGCTGTTTAGAATGGATTTGTATAATTCCTCATACTCGTTGTTAAGTTTTTCTCCGAACAACGGATCGTCTTCACGCTTAATTTCAGCATGAATGAATTGCCAATCATCGTCATCCAGTATTTTTTCAGCGAGAGGGAATAGTTCGTCTTCTTCTATATCTATGTGTAAAAAATACGCAGAGATGTAGTGATTTAATTTGTCAACAAGGTTCTCACGTGAGAAAACAGCATCACACATTATCTGCCTGACTTCGTCCTGTATCTCAATGGCAGCCGACGCCATGGTTTGGTGATCACTGTTAATTTCGTCAATAAGATCGGCAGTATTTATATTCCTCTGTTTGAGGTAATCGAAAATCAATTCTTCATTTGGGTGATGGTATATATCTGGGTAATTAATAAAATAATCCATAATGTTTGTTATTTGAAGAGAATCTACATGGTCGCCGGCTTGCAGATGTTCAGTCTGTATTTTCAGCAAATTTAACAACTTTGCAATATTCTTATGATCTTTGTGAAGTTCTTCAATTGTGCTGTTCATTACTGACTCCTGTTAGTCTGCAGACGCAGGTTAAGCAATGCTGGCGATGCTAGTATAATGATAGACATAAACAGGGCTCAAAAATACAATTAGCATTATTAATGGTCAAAATACTAAGGTATTTAATGACTATTCCAGATATACAGAAGGTTTTTTTAAACGCGAATCGAATCTTTTCAAACAGTTGTTCGGTGAAACAGTCGGGCAGGCTAGTTTGGTATCAGATTCAGGGCATTTTTTGCGGCCAACATCTGCAGGTATTCATCTTCGAAAAAGAATTTCTCTTCAGCGAAGGCAGGTTGTAAATCAGTAAACCATGTTGCATCAGGATTATATTTAGCAAAAAACGGCCGTTGTACCCATTCTTCATTACGCCCCTGAATAAAGCGTAATACAAAGACCTTTTCACCATTAATTTCTGTTACTCCCTGTATTTCGACCTTGCCAGGACCGGCACTCATGGAGGGGCCACGGGCTGTTCTTGCCAGTCCGGAAACTTCTTGTATGGCCTGTTTGTATATTTGCCATGCCTTTGCCAGTGGGACTTCAAAGTAACGCTGGGCCCCTGTATCGCGCTCTACAAACATGTAATAAGGGATGATGCCGAGTTTTACTTGTTGTTGCCACATCTTTGCCCAGACTTCGTGATTATTATTTATATTGGCTAATAGCGGGCCTTGCGCCCTGATTTCAGCCCCGGTATTCCTGATCCGTTGTATCGCCCGCTGTGTCATATATGGTTCAAGTTCGCGCCAGTGGTTGCAGTGCGCCATGATGGCTACATGCTTACCTGCCCTGACCAGTTTCTCAAATAAACGTAATAGCTCATCGGCGTCTGCATCAGTCACAAAACGTTGAGGCCAGTAAGTCAGTGCCTTTGTTCCAATACGCAGGGTTTGAATGTGCTCAAGTTCTGGCTTTGTGAGACATTCAAGATAGTGGGCCAAATGGTGTGTCTTCATCACCATGGGGTCTCCACCTGTGATCAACAAATCCGTTAGCTCTTTATGAAGACAGAGATAATTATGCAGGGTTTCCACTTCGCTCGACGAAAATCTAAGAGATTTATCACCAACAAACTGGGCCCAACGAAAACAGAATGTGCAATATGAATGGCATACTTGACCCTGACTCGGAAAAAATAAAAGTGTTTGGCGATACTTATGCTGCATACCGGCCAACTTGTGGTTTTCCATTTCAGGGATATTAAGCTCCATCTGCCCGGACGGGTGTGGATTCAGGCCTTTCCTTATTTGCTTTGCCAATTGTTCGATATCAGCATGGCTGCCTTGTTGATTCAATAATGTTGCCATCTGTTCAAATGCAGAGGGCGGCACCATGTCCCTTTGCGGGAATGTCAAAATGAACAGTGGATCATCTAGGGGGGTTGTGCCAATCAATCAACTCATCAATTACATATTGATTGACTCGAAAAGGAAGTATATTTGCAACGACCCTGGTTTCGAATTGCAGCGCATCCGGAAGTTGCCGGAAAGGTGAAATTTGATTGATTTGTCTATGTGTATAGACTTTAAATCGGTGCTCTGGGACTATTCCAGTCTCTTTTCAAAGAGACTAGATCACTCAACTTTATTCCCCCTGATGCTGATATTCAAATTGTTATTATCTGGATAAGAATCCGGGCTGTGCAAAATCAGTCGTTATCCTTGTTGAACATCTACATCTCCGCAGAATTACAAGTATAACGTAATGACTGCATCAGCAAAAAATATAGTAAAGGGAAATACTTGATATCTAAATTTAAGTATATGAAATTTATATATATAATGTCACTGCTGTCCCGTTAACAGCTAAGAAAACAGGCCTGATTCAACCATAATTTGGTACAATATGTTTTGTATAACTCATTGAATCAAATAGGAGAATCAGGCCATGGCACATTGTAATACGATCTTCTCGCAAATACTAAAATTAGTACCGAGACATGAATTCGAGACCTTGGCAAATCAGCATCATAGCGGTCGTTCGTTTCGCACAGCCTCCCGATGGTCGCAGTTCGTGACGCTTGCTATGGCACAACTGTCAGGCCGAAACAGCCTGCGTGACATCGTTGAAAATATGTCAGCACAAGCACATCGGCTCTATCATTTGGGTAGTGCAAAACTCACCCGCTCGAATCTGTCCCGTATCAATGAAGATAAACCCTATACGCTCTATGAAGCCTTGTTTGGCAAACTATTGGCGCGTTGTCAGGGCATGGCCCCTGGCCATAATTTCCGCTTCAAGAATCCACTGTATTCACTGGATGCGTCTACTATCGACCTATGCTTATCGGTCTTTCCATGGGCTGACTTCCGTTCAACCAAGGGGGCGATTAAACTCCATGTTGGTTTGAACCATAAAGGTTATTTGCCTGAGTTTGTTACCGTCACGACGGGTAAAACCGCCGATATTACCGTGGGACGGACGCTGGAATTTCCTCAAGGTAGCATGGTTATCATTGACCGTGGCTATAACGACACTGCCTGGTTTAACCAATTGACTGAGAAAGGAATATTCTTTGTTACACGGATTAAATCCGATGCAAAATACCGAGTTGTCTGCCGTCGAGAAGTCCTGAAAAACAAAGGGCTCAGCTGCGATCAAACGATTGAATTCACCGGCATTCAGACAGCAAAAAAATGTCCCATTCAACTGCGTCGTATTGGATATCGCGATCCCGAGACCGGTAAGCACTATGTTTTTTTGACTAACAATTTCAAACTGGCTGCTAAGACCATTGCTGATATTTACAAGGCGCGCTGGCAGATAGAATTATTCTTCAAATGGATTAAACAAAATTTGAAAATCAAGTCCTTCATCGGCACAAGCAAGAATGCAGTGATGACACAAATCTGGATTGCCTTGTGTGTTTATCTATTACTGGCCTTTATTAAATTTCAGTCGAAACTGAACAAAAGCATGCAGCAGATCTTACGCTTATTGCAACTTAATCTATTTGAAAAACGAGATCTGTTTGCTTTGTTACGAGGCGACCCACTTCACGATAAACGGTATTCAACTCATCAGTTGGTGTTGGTGTAAAAGTTAACGGGACAGCAGTGATATAATGTATTAAATAAAAATCTGCCAGCAAGGGGGCATCTGTGAAATACCGCATTGCCGTAGCTAGCTATAGCACCGTAATATATCAATATCAGCGATAAGCCTGCCTGTTAAACAAGATTGTGATGACACGGCAGATAGCTGTTAAGCAGCATGATTATTGATTATTAAGTGCAATCTGCCACTATTGAATATGCATAAAATATCGACCGGGATGAGATATGAGTAGTAATAATTTAACTATGTTTAGGCCAAAAGTAGTCTCTGCTGGGCGCGGAGCCAGCTGGTTATTTGAGGGCTTTGAGTTTTTTACCAAGGACTGGCTGGCCTGGCTTGGCGTTACAATTATTTTTTTTGTGCTGACATTATTTGTGTCAATTATTCCATTAGGTAATTTAGTCTTTATTATTTTGCTGCCGACATTCTTTGCCGGCTTTATGTTAGGTTGCAAGCAACAGGCTCAAGGACATAAGTTCACGATTGGACATCTCTTCACAGGCTTTACGAGAAATTTTTCTCAACTCTTAATACTCGGCGTGCTGCATACAATCGGGTTACTGATAATTGCAATATGTGTGGGGGGTATTCTTGTGGTTATGCTTGGTGGAATGGATGCATTTTTAAATACTATTGGAGGCTTGATTGATGCATTCAAGGACAGGAATTATCTTCAATTAATTGAACAGATTTCTAATTTTACACAAGCAATTTTAATTGCTGATCTTGTTGGATTAGCACTTTATATGCCTTTGTTAATGCTGGTTTGGTTTGCCCCGGCATTAGTAGTCCTGGCAGATCTAACTGCCATAGAAGCCATGCAGAAAAGTTTCACAGGCTGCCTGCTCAATGTAATGCCGTATACAATTTACAGCTTGGTTGGCCTGCTTCTAGCAATCCTTGCTACCCTGCCACTTGCTGTTGGCTGGTTGATATTATTTCCGGTTACTATAATCAGTATCTTTATCTCATATCAGGATGTCTTCGAGAGTACTGCAGAATAAACAGCATTTGCTGATTTAATTTTCCCCCCACAGTTCCTGCAGACGTTTATCACGGCCGCAGCTATAACGATAAAATTTATAACGCAAAGGGTTCTTCTGGTAGTAATCTTGATGGTATTCCTCGGCCGGATAAAATTCTGTAGCAGCGACTATTTCAGTGACTATGGGTTGCGGGAAGGGTTTATTATTTTCCAATTGTGACAGAGATTCCTCAGCCAGTTGCCGCTGCTTGTCAGTATGATAGAAAATAGCGGTTCGATAGTGGTTGCCTTTGTCACAAAATTGCCGATCAGGCGTAGTCGGGTCAATATTACGCCAATACACTTCCAACAGTTTTTCGTAGTTAATCCGCTCGGGGTCGAATATAACCTGGACGGCCTCTGCATGCCGGGTCAACCCTGCTGAAACCTCTTTATAGCTGGGGTTTTTCTTACTGCCACCGGTATAACCGGATGTCGTTTCGAGAATACCATCGAGTTTGTCATAGGGAGGTTCCATGCACCAAAAGCAGCCACCTGCAAACGTCGCTATTTCAGTCGCAGATGCAATGTGCAGGCCCTTGTTTCCAGCGCCATTAACAGTTCCAATAAAGGCGACATAAATGCAGAAGAGTAGGGGGATGCTATATTTCCTCTTCATATTGACCTCCATAAATTATTCACGCTTAATAATGTTATTGTTGACACTGCTATACTAATTAAGTTTCTTACAAGCCAAAGCATCGTACTTTATGTCCATGTTTAATAGAAAAACTCGATTGCCGACAAAAAATGATGCATTACCCGGGCGTCAGGAAGCAATGCCGCTAAGCAGTTGTCATTACGTTAATGGCAATCCGATCAAGCCACCATTTCCGGCTGAATTGCAAAAAGCAGTATTCGGCCTGGGGTGTTTTTGGGGTGCTGAAAGAAAGTTCTGGCAGCTAGATGCTATCTACTCAACCGCTGTTGGTTATGCTGGCGGCTATACCCCGAATCCCAACTATGAGGAAGTCTGTACAGGTCTGACTGGCCACAATGAAGTTGTACTGGCTGTGTACGACCCCGCGAAAGTGACATATGAAACTCTATTGCAGGTCTTTTGGCAAACTCATGACCCGACACAGGGCATGCGGCAAGGAAATGATGTGGGTAGCCAATATCGATCGGGGATATATGTGTCTAATGATGAGCAGATGACTGCGGCAATAAGCTCCCGGGATCAGTATCAGAAGCAATTAAAGGAAGCAGGCCATGTCACTATGATCACAACCGAAATTATTGCTGCACCGGAGTTCTATTATGCGGAGGATTATCACCAGCAGTATATGGCAAAGAATCCGGCAGGCTACTGTGGTTTGGGTGGCACTGGTGTGCCATATCACTTCAAGTAAGCAGTTATAACGATATAAATCCTGTTGATTTGATGCCTGGCTTGTAACGAGTAGTTATTTAAAGGGTCGGCACACTGCTGGCGTATTTGCTGATCCATTCTGCTGCTACGCGGTCACGATTGATGGCGTAAGGTCCTTCACGGTACTTCTTCTCTTGTAGATATGTCTCAATATGACAAATTTGTTCGACAATTCTGGCTCGATTGGCATCCGCACGGCGGTATAGCCATAAACCAATTTCATAATACTCACCAAGATTTCTGACCAGCACAACCTTGCCCCGGAATCGCTCAGTTACGTTTCGTAAAGGAATAATGATTTCCACGGTCACACCTGGTTTCATGTACTTTTCTGATTGAAAGATTAGCCCAACATTAGCGGTTTCAGCATCAGCGACTTCCTGCTTGTAGTTGAACCAGATCCGCTTGCATTCGAAAGGCACACTGGCAGGATGGTGAATGAAGCCTGTCTGCGCATCCCTGACAGGTTTTGTATCGGGCAGGCCCAATTTAAATAAGTGCGGGCTTTTCTTAAACAGCTTCTTTGGAAATTGGTTAACTTTTTGACTATTCAAGGTATTTTTCCATTATATAATAAGTTAGTAATATCTATTTCTAGACCAATTGAATAGTAAAATCAAGCAAAAATCTATATAAATCCGATAATTAAGAGGATATTATAAAGTAAATATTAAGATGTGTATCCGTGAAATAGTTGTTAACTCATTGATTTATAAAAAATATAGACGTAAATTGTGATGAGATGGATGACCAGTCCATCTGCTTCCTTGAAACTGGGCAAATCGAACAAATGTACGATATGTATAAGGCAGGAATATGAAGAAAAAAATATCTATCGGTCTGTTATTGCTCATCGTATTGGTTGCCATGTATTTTTTGTTTGTGCCCACAAAAATTGCTAATCAACTTGATTATCCGCCAACTGCAGAGGGCGGATTCAGTGTGCCTGAATTATCCCCGGAGAAAACAGCACTGGCCGGGCAAAAAATCGAGATGCAACAATCCGCTACAAATACGCGTTTGCAGGACATGCAACACACATATTCTCAGTTGCAAGATTCAAGGAAACGACTTAAAGGGCGTCTGGCAAAACTTAAAGCAAGCTTATGGAATCTGGATTTACCTGGCGAACATGTAGCTGGTATAAATAACGGTCTTGCTCAGGCAGTGATGTTACTTAAAAACCCGCCACTGCGCGGTGCGTTTCGTGATGAGGCTGCAATCAACAAGGAAATCAGAAAGCTTGATGCCGCTCATCAAAAGTTAGACAACATTGAAGAACTCATATCGAAAACAAAGGGATTGCAGTCAGCTAAAAAAGATCCCATTATTGAATTAACGAATTAACGAATTAACGAATTAACGGAGAAAACCTGCAATCCCATTTTACGCTACATCAGGGAGATACAGGGCAGCAATTGCAAGCAGCCGGTTATCGCAGGATTCTATTACTGTTTTAGTTGTAAAACTTTAAATTCTATCGGACAGCTCGACAGTTTAGACGCAAACACCCCAGTCAGTCACCAAGATACTGATAGCAGTCCTTGCGGATAAAGTGGCACAGGCAGAAGTCGCCCCTGAGCGACCATTCGTTTGATTACACATTTTACTACTACCGCCCCATCTAAGGATTAGGTAGCAAACACATATAAGTGAATACATATACATTTGCTTGGGGTAAAGTGCTAAACCGGTATGTAGACATCAATACCACCCATCCCTTATCCGGAGAGTCAGCATGACGAAAGAACGGAGCAGCAGCAGAGAGCCCAAGAAAAAATCTGCCATGTCTTTGAAGGAAAAACGTACGGCAAAAAAAGCCAAGAAAGAGGGTAAGTCCATCTTGCCCGCGTCAGAAAGGAAGTAATTTTCTTAGCGGGTCGGAGCCAGAACAGTTGAAAGTCCACAGGTACATGAGCGACAGGCAGAGATCGACCGATACTATTGAAAAACTCCGAATCTTGAGAGGATGAGAAAGGAAGGTGTCCCAAATCCAGTTGAAATTTGAAGTGGCTCGCAAACTCTGAATTGATGTTATTTGCATTAAATCGACAACCAAAGAGAGAAGCCGCAGATGAAGAACATCAAACAAAAGAGAAGTAAAAGCAAGCGATTGGGTGAGCCGGAAATGCGCGGACTGCCGTCGCTTTTTAAGCGAGGATATGGAGTCCAAAGTGGCCTTGATCCGGTCTTTGGTGCCGTTGGGGTTGATGGCGATAAATGACATCCATCTGATCTCGTCTACTTACAGAGTCACGGTCTTTAGACTGACATCATCCCGGTAGATTTCGGATGGATGATGTAGATGACAAGGGCGGCAATTCAAGATTAAGTCAATCTTTCGATGACGGACCCCTTAAGCCACACCCTTGTCAATATTAAGTGTAGCCATCATGCTGCCTGCTTACCAGCTACTAATTTCAATGGTA
>JADFPU010000176.1 GCA_022562175.1 Pseudomonadota bacterium
ATTGGCCAATTGATTCGATCACGCAGATATAGAGCCGTCCTTGGTCCAGGTCAGTGTGCTTGTGATGCTCGTGCCGATAGTCGGTGCCCGCACGGCCTCCCTTGCAGCAGCCGATGCTGCAGTGGCGGTAGACGTCTCAGGCTCGGGCGATTGTCCATATGCCCACAAGAATAAACGCGCTACCGGCGACATGGGCCATTAGCTTCTCGTCAATCCAGTTGCTCAGGCCTGCCCCGGCAAGTACCGCAAGCCCAGATGCGACCATGAGCGCCAGGGCTGATCCTATAAACACACTCAATCTGCTGTGCTGTGCATTTGACGCGTATAGCAGCGTCGCAATTTGCGTTTTATCTGCTATTTCCGCGACAAAAATGGTTACGAATACTGTTGCTGTTAATTTCAGATCCACTTGCAAAGGCTCCTTCTTTGATGCGTGACAGTCTTTACGGCGCGTACTCGAATATGTCGCCTTTTCTCCAATCAGTTAGTCTAGCTGGGACCACTTCATCGTCAGTTAGCATCGAAGGATCACGGCACCCGCTGCGGAATATACGATTGTAGCCGCTGTTCGTCGCAAGCATCTTGAAACCGGTTGATCTTGAACTCTGCCGTGAGAACGATGTCGCCCGGTTCGATCAGTGTCGCAGCGGCCCCGCCGGCTGTGTGATCGGCCATGGTGGCCTGAACACCGGCGTGGACGTAGCCGTCCTGTTGGAGGTGCCGGCGCTCCACGTCAAGTTCCGTTTCACAGATCCCGGACCGACAGTCACGAGACGAATGCCAAGGTTCACTACATCACTCATCCATCATCTCGTTCATCATCAAACTCCTCGGAACATTGGTATCAAGCTATTCATATGCGCCTTCTCAACATGGCGAGCAATACGGATTTACCCCTACGAGCAACTCTTCGGATTCACTGTGCACTGCCTCCCGAAGGCACCGACACTCTCGCGGTAATATTCGATATCGTTCGATCATGCTGGATCACATTGGATAATATTCGCACTGTGGCAGAATTGTGGCAGTGAGAGAAGGCTAAAACAGGCAAAAATACATCGTGAAAACGTGCGTTGGTAGCTTGTTTTATTATCGAGTTACGATAATATAGTAATGTGATTGAGACCTTTGGGAATGCCTTTGCGGAGAACCTGTTCGATGACAAGCGAACGAAGGCTACCAGGTCATTTCCTCCAGAGCTTCGCCGGGCAGGTCGGCGAAAACTGCTTTATTTGCATGATGCAGCCGAGCTAAGAGATTTGAGGGTACCTCCCGGCAATCGTTTGGAGGTCCTCAAAGGAAACTGGAAGGGATTCCACTCAATCCGGATTAACGATCAATGGAGAGTGGTATTCCGTTGGGTAGGTGGAAATGCCTTCGATGTTCAAATTGTCGATTACCACTAACGGAGGATGCGCAATGGCCAGACAACCTAAAAATCCGTTTCACCCTGGTGAAATTTTGTTCGAGGAATTTCTTGAGCCAAAAGGTGCCACGCAGGCGGCCTTTGCAGAGAAAATTGGCTGGACGAAGGCTCGCCTGAACGAACTTATCAAGGGGAAGCGAGGTGTCACTGCGTCAGCGGCGCTTGATCTCGCTGACGCTCTAGGCACATCACCGAAACTGTGGATGAATCTTCAGGCTACGTTTGATCTGGATAAAGCAGCGAAGGCCAGGCGAGCGGCCTGATATGTATCCTGTAAGACTGGGCTTCGATAGTGCGAAGTTGAGGATTAAAAAGCTCATGATAAACGGCCATCACGCCGAAGCTCTGCTGACCTCCGTTTTCACTTTCGAGAAAATCATTCACAGAACGTTAAAGCAACTAATAGTGTCTGCTGGCTTTAGGAATTCCGATGCTGATCTACTATTGAAGCAAATGCGGGGCTTCAAAAGACAAAAGGAAATCAACATAAAGACCTCTAAGACCGGAATTCGCCCCCACACGCTGATATATTTTTATCTAGCAGGCGAAGCCTAAGCCCAGCATATCCAAAAACTTAAGCCATAAGCCGCGCTTACCGCCGTTCTCGTCGGCTTTCACAAGTGCATATTGAGTGAACTTTACACCAAACCAACGGAAAGGCTCTGGGGCCCAGGGCAGCGATTTCCTTGTTACAAACTGCATATTAATCACGTCAGTTGGCTCGTAACCTAACAGCTCAATACCAATGCGAGCACCAAAACGTGAAGCGCCAATACCGTGGCCTGTATAACCAACCGACCAGGCTAAACGGCCATCATATGCCACACCAGGCACCATACAAAAGCGCGTAGACGTCGCAATAATTCCGCCCCACATATTAGAAAACTTCACATCATCCAACTGCGGAAACATCTCAAAGAACTCTCTTGCTAGCTGTTCATAACGGGCAGTGGCATGCATAAATTTATCATCGATACCATTATTAAAGTAATAACGAACGGCACCACCCCCACCCCAGGTAATGCGATTATCTTTTGTTAGGCGGAAGTAATGGAACATATTGACGTAATCAGCCACGGCGTGGCGTGATGTTTTACCCCAACCGATTCGGTCTATTTGCTCATCAGTTAGAGGCTCGGTTGCAATTTGATAATCCCATACAGGAATAACCGAACGGCGAATTCTACCAATTGTGCTTGTGTAGGCATTCGTTGCCAGTAGAACTTTGTCGCTGTGGACAACACCGCTGTCGCAGGTGGCTCGCATTGCTTCCTTGCCAAGCGGCTCCACGCCAAGCAGTTTGGTATTCTCAAAAATCCGAACCCCAAGCTGGCTGACAAGCACGTCTTTCAAACCCCAACACAAACGAGCGGGGTCAATAACACCATCCTGGCCACCACGTTCCCACATACCGGCAAGAAACTTCGGTGAGTTCACCTGTTCACGAACAGCATCTTTGTCAAACCAAACGACATCTTCGCCTTCGGCGATTGATTCCTGGTACCTCGCTTGCATTCTCTTTACCGACTCAGCATCCAGAGCGACATACATTTCACCGGTTTTCTCATAGCGAGCATCGATATTGTAGCGCTCGAGAGTTTCGAGAAACTCGTGCATATTCTTGATGCCCAGTTCCTCCAGACGCTCGGCCTCATCGGCGAACCGATATTCAGCGTTAGTCTCCGAATGGGTCAAAGTCGACGACAAAAAGCCACCACAACGCCCGGAAGCACCGTTGCCAACAAAGGTCTGCTCGATAAGAATAATATCTGCATCGGGCTTGCGTTCTTTTGCTTGCATTGCAGCCCAGAGACCCGTGAATCCGCCCCCTACAATGAGCAATTCACACTTTTCTTCCGAAGTTATCGGCGCCAGCGGTTCAGGCATGATGTCAGGGTCATGCCAGAGTGGACGGACTGCAGCATCTTTCAGTGCCTCAAGATAATGCATATCAGGATCAATATTGCATCGCTTTCAACTCGCAATACTCATGCAATCCTTCAACACCAAATTCTCTACCATTCCCGGATTCTTTGTAACCACCGAACGGTGCTTCATGGTTTGGAGCCCCACCATTGATGGCACATTGTCCCGCCCGAATTCTCCTGGCGATGGCTGTCGCCTTGTCTTTGTCGCCTGCCCACACTCCCGCGGCCAGGCCATAGGGGGTGTCGTTTGCGATTTCAATGGCCTGATCGATGTCAGAATACCTGATCATCACTAACACCGGTCCAAAGACTTCTTCTTGCGCAATGGTCATGTCGTTCGTTACATCGGCAAATATCGTCGGTGACACATAATTTCCGCTAGTGAGTCCAGCAGGCATATCGGTTCCGCCGGTGACTAAACGCGCCCCATCAGCGATGGCCTGGTCGATATAATCGAGCACAGACTGTTTTTGTCCGGCCGACGACATAGGCCCGACAAAAACACCGGGATCGGTAGGGTCACCGACGACCAAATTCTCTGCTTTGGATTTGGCGAGTTCGACGGCCTCTTCGTATCTCGACTCGTGAATAATCATTCGGGTCAGCGCATCACAGGTCTGGCCCGTATTGACCATGACATGATCGACGCCAAAGTTGATTGCGGCATCCAGATCCGCTTCTTCTGTGATGATAAATGGAGATTTACCACCCAGCTCGAGACACACTCTCTTGACACTTGGCGCTGCCTTGTTGGATACCTGTACGCCCGCTGAAGTCGATCCTGTAAACGACACAAGGTCAACATCCGGATGTGAACTTAATGCGCCACCAATTTCTCTGCCACTACCATGGACCATGTTGAACACACCGGCTGGTAATCCAACCGCATCACATATCTCTGCAAATATAAACAGGTGACTTGGGGTCTGGCTCGCTGCTTTCACCACCATTGTACAACCGGCTGCAATGGCTGGAGCAACCTTACCGATCAACTGCCAAATAGGATAATTCCAAGGGTTGATCATGGCACAAACCCCGATCGGCTCTTTGATGATAATCGAGTTACCAACTTCTTCTTGTTCTTCCATTTGCCTGGCTTTATCAGCGAAAGATTCGCAAATAATCGCTAAAGAATCCACCTGGAATTCAGCCGCGTTTTTAATCGGCATCCCCAGTTCATCAATAATGGTCTGGGTCAAATCGGCATTTCTTCTTTCGCCTTCTATCGCGATTTTTCTCAAAAAATCTGCTCTTTCAGCAGCAGAAGTCCGGGACCAGGAATCAAAGGCATTTCTGGCGGCACTGACCGCGGCGTTTACATCCTCAGCATTGCCATAGGGCACAGTGGCTGATATTTCACCATTGGCAGGGTTGATGACTTCGCTCGTTCCTTTCCCGATCGGCTCAACCCATTGGCCATTAATATAGAATTTATCGTAGATTCTCATAATTGATCCTTTAAAGTTTTGCCACCAGCGCTGCAGCTTCGGTCAGGACATTGCGCAAGATTGTAGCAATTTCCCTGAGTTCATCGGGACCGGCGATCAACGGGGGTGACAATTGAATCACCGGCTCACCACGATCATCAGTGCGACAGATAAGGCCGGATTCAGAAAGTCTGGGGGATACAAAATCAAACAGTATTTCCTCTGCTTCTGTTTTGTTGAAGGATTCTTTGGTAGCTTTATTTTTTACAAGTTCAATGCCAAAGAAGTAACCGGCACCCCTGACATCTCCAACAATGGGTATATCGTAGAGTCCTTCCAGGAGCTCTCTGAACAGGCCTTCATTTCTTCTGACATTGCCGAGGATATCCTCTTTTTCAAAGATTTCCTCATCGAAACGACCCTCATTTCTTTCTCTGATTTTGGTTTCAAAATGTTTGTAGGCATCGGTCAAATGGGCAATATCTTTGCATGCACCACCGACAGCCTCTTGCATCATAATAGAATATGCGTCCCATTTTTCAGCCTCATCAATTAAAAGCTGCCTGTTATGTGGGCGAATATAATTACCATCCTCGTCCTTATCCCACAATTCCGCATCTTCTCTCAATGCCTTTGCTGTTGCCTTCCTTTTTACATACTCGTGTTTCGCATCTAGCAAAGCATCGCGTTTGCTTTTTATTTGTGCCATAATGGTGCTGATATTGCGAGTATCACTTTCTTCACTGAAAACATGCGCTGTCCATGCAACATTAGAATGAGAACGATTAAAAATGAATGCAGCCTGAGATACGTCGATAATGTTTTGATTTGCCTTTGCCAAAGACTCAGAAACATTAGAGCCAT
>JADFPU010000017.1 GCA_022562175.1 Pseudomonadota bacterium
CACAGCAAGGATGGCAATGTTATGCCTATTGTCTGATGTCTAATCACTATCATCTCCTTATCGAGACACCCGAAGGCAACTTAGTCGCCGGTATGCGCAGGCTGAACGGGCATTATACCCAAGGATTCAACAAGCATCATGGACGGGTGGGTCATCTGTTTCAGGGGCGTTATAAAAGTATCTTGGTAGAGAAGGACAGTTACCTCTTGGAGCTATGCCGCTATATCCCATTAAACCCTGTTCGGGCAGGCATGGTGAAGGAAGCGGCAGCCTGGCCTTGGAGTAGTTATCGTGCAATGGCGTATGGGAAACCCAAAAGAGATTGGTTAGCCATTGATAATATCTTGAGTCACTTTGGCCGTACAATACGTACTGCTCGCCGTGCTTATCGAAGATTTGTAGAAGAGGGTCTAAACCAGCCTTCGCCATGGTTGGAATTACGAGGGCAAATATGGCTGGGAAGCAATTCCTTCAGGGAAAAAATGCAGCAATTGATAGAAGATGATTCATATGATGGCATTGCTACTGCACAAGTAAATCCTGCTCGGCCGACGATAGAAGCCATTATCGAACAGATCACACAAAAATATAAAATAGCGGCACAAGCTCTTTGGAGCAGGGAAAATCAGGACGCCTTTAAGGCAGGGGTATATCTACTACGTAGGGCAGGAAATATACCATTGAAGGAAGTGGCAGTCATAGCAGGGATCTCTGAACCACGTATCTCGCAAATTCAACGTGAGGTTGAATCAAGGAATGCATCGAAAACTTTAAAGCAATTAATACGTTACTATAAAGTAAAGAACTGACCCCGTTTTTTGATGCTTGCTACCCGGTGGTTGACCTACCTTGCCGGGACGGGATTCTCACCCGCTGGAATTATCGGCCTTGCTCGGCCGCACACCCCTTTCTTTTCTCAATAGGGCCCACTTTTTTTAATAAGTTCACATTCCTCATCACTGAGAGAAAAACTAAATATATCCAAGTCTTCCTCCATGTGCTTTGAAGAAGTTGTGCCTATTATGGGATGTATATTTTGATGATTAAGACAGCGAAAGAAAATTTGGGCATCTGTCTTTCCCTTACTCTCAACTAATTTAGCAATAGCTTTGCTTTTAAGAATATGAACATTTGCCCTTAGAGTCCAGAAACATTGGTAGAAGATATTATTTTCATCACAAAATTTTCTAAGCTCTGAATCGTAGTTAGTATCTCTGTAAAACCTATTTTGTAGTAATGCTGGCTTTATTTTTGCGTGTTGATAAAGCTTTGATAGGAGATTGGGGTCATAACAATTGCTCACGCCAATTTGTTTAACCTCTCCGGTTTCAACAAGCCTTTCCAGGGTTTGCCAGGCCACAAGTGTTTCATCCCAATTCGCCATCGGAGAATGAAGGATAAGAGAATCAAGATAATCTGTTTTTAAATTTATTTTGGAGACGGTGAAAGACTCGAGTATTTGCTCTGAAAGAGTTTTATCTTGGTCATAAGGAATATCATCGGGGTCTTGTCCGCTGATGGAGGTGAACTTGGTTTGTAAAAATAGATCTTCTCTTTTAAGTCCTTTTGCATAAGCCCTTTGAATTCCTTCTCCTACCAGGGGCTCTTTATAATGTCTTGGCTGGCAGGCGGTATCAATTCCTCTAAATCCTTTTGCAAGAGCTAGCTCAACTAGGTCTGCAGTTTTATCTTCTTTCCATGCCGTTCCGTAAATTAATTTGGGTATCTTCACCCCAGCTGAACTTATAAAATACTGCTGCATAATAATCCTTTTGTAAATTCATATTATCACACAGCTAACATAGCAGCCCACAAGCCCATGGTCAAAGAGTTGTAGCTGCGATGAACCGGCACTTGTTCAATCTAAAGTTGTCGCGCAGAAAATCAAATAAACTACAGCTTACCAAATGGTTTTAATTCAGCTAGGACTGGAGAGAAAACCAGGAAAAAATACATACCCCTCGAGCAGGATCAGTGAAGAGTTCGACTTTTTATTTCTTGTTCTAAGTTTTTGATATTGATTTGGAGATAAGGATTATCATTATCAAACTTTAATGCTTCTTTGTATTCCGCCAGTGCCAAGTCCGACTCGCCCATTTCAATATAAATCTTTGCGAGATTAATATGAGGGAAGTGCCTAGGTTCATATCTTTTGGCTTTGATTGCTTTTTTGAACCAAGGAATAGCATCGTTAAAATTTTTTTGGGCAACCAGAATAGTCCCGATATCATTATATGGGTTTCCAAATTCCGGATCGAGTTTTATAGCTTGATGACACAATTTTAAGGCCCCTTCAGGATCGCCCTTAATGTTGAGCATCCAGCCTTTATAAGTCAACGCATCTGCACTTTGATCCAGCTTGTAGGACTGGTCAAATTTTTCATAGGCCTCATCAATAGAACCCCTGTGCACTAGATTACAACCTTCGTCGAGTAGTCTCTGTGATTTTTTCTTACGAGCATGCGTTAAGCTTTTGATTTTCATATATTTTTTAGCGAACCATGGCCCATTGCTACTTTTGGTCTATCTTCAATCATATCTAATACCCAGTCAAAATTGCTTAGTATATACAGATAAATAGTGCGCAAAATCTAGCACTTTGTGTGTGGTCAGAATTAATACCATATTCGCTGATTCTACATTGAATCAAATGCAACCCCAATGATGAACTTTGGGGGTCGGTGACAAATGCTAATACAAATGATTCTTATTTGTCACCGACCCTGTAAAACCTAGTTTAGCGCGAGCGGAGATACAGGGGGTTACCTTGCGACTTAAAGCAGACATTCAGACTGGATGAAGTGCAGACCAATACATCTAAACGTCACTGTGCAGTGATAAGCGTTGATGCGTTGATAGAACGGGATTTTACTTCAAAATGGCGAGAGGGCTAGTACACGTTTACGACAACAGCATCCATCCCCCACCCCCTACAGTGGTTTCACCAGTTACAAATATCACGGGTATCCAATACCACCTCATCGCTTTAAGCCTTACTTATAACTGCCAACAAATAACGAAATTAAGAAATAGTGCAGTTCAGAATAATTATAACTTATTGATTTAAATGGTGGGCCGTACAGGAATTGAACCTGTGACAAACGGATTAAAAATCCGCTGCTCTACCGACTGAGCTAACGGCCCGGTATGGAGTTTCTTCATTCATTAATCCAGACGCGGGCCCGGAAAGAATGGGAGCGGCGAATCATACCGAAGATTTTACAGATGGCAAACTCAGATAAGTCCTCATGCGGATTTTAGTCAGGCGACAAGGGGACACCCTTGATTTTATTGTGTAACATCCCCACTTTCTGCATATTGCAAATTTTGTGAGGGTGTAATAGTGCCAATTTACGAGTATGAATGTAATGAATGCGAGCATAAGCTCGAAGTAATCCAGAAGATCAACGAACAGCCACTGAAGGAATGCCCCGAGTGTGGCGATGACAGTTTGCGAAAGCTGGTTTCCGCCGCTTCCTTCAGGCTTATGGGTACCGGCTGGTATGAAACTGATTTTAAAGACAAAAAACCTAAAAGAGATACCGAGAAATCCACTGACAAGGACGACAAGAAGAAAAAAAACGACAGTAAGTCCGGCAACAGCACCAGTAGTTCGTCAGACAAGAAAACCGCCAGCAGCGCCGATTGACGGGCCATAATACGCCCTGCCATGAATACATTACGTAAATATCTCATCGCAGGGCTATTGGTTTGGTTACCGCTGGCCGCCACCGTGTTTATCATCAAGCTGGTCGTTGATCTGCTTGACTTGACTATCCTGTTATTACCCGTCGAATACCAACCTGAAGCCTTACTTGGTTTTTCCGTGCCTGGCCTGGGGGTAATTCTGGCGATCAGTATTCTTATTATCACCGGCATGCTGGCAGCCAACCTGTTGGGTCGACAACTGGTCGGTCTCTGGGAAGGTCTGTTAAGCCGGATCCCGCTGGTCAGAACTATTTACAACAGCATCAAACAGATCACCACCACGGTCCTGACCTCGGGCGGTAAATCCTTTCGTAAGGTGGTCATGATCGAATACCCGCGTAAGGGGACCTGGAGCATAGGTTTTCTGACCAATGAGCAGGTGGCGATTTCTAGCAAGGATAGCCTCACTACGATGATCGCAGTATTTGTGCCGACGACCCCGAATCCCACATCCGGCTACATCATCATGCTAGCCAAACAAGATGTTATTGAACTCGATATGTCTATCGAAGACGGCTTTAAATTTATTTTTTCCATGGGCGTTATCACCCCGAACCGCCCTATCAGCGCGGTGATTAACGCCGATAAAGTTGCCAATTCAATAACTGGCTCGTAAGATGCCGCCTCTTTTTAAATCCATCTGGAAAAATAGTTATATTCATGCGTAGTCATTATTGCGGACAGCTCGATACCTCATTGATCGATCAGAAAGTGGAACTGTGTGGCTGGGTAAACCGCCGCCGGGACCATGGTGGTGTGATTTTTATTGATCTGCGTGATCGTGAAGGCATCGCGCAAGTGGTATTTGATCCGGATCGCGCAGAGCCCTTCGCCATTGCGGACTCAGTACGAAATGAATATGTGGTGCGTATTACCGGTCATGTCCGGCACCGGCCGGAAGGGTCTGTCAACCCGGAACTGCCTACCGGTGCAGTTGAAGTATTAGGACACAGTATTGAGATATTGAACAAGGCCAATACGCCACCATTTCAGCTCGATGACGAGCACGTACAGGATGATGTACGCCTGCGCTACCGCTATATCGACCTGCGTCGACCACAGATGCAGCATAATATCCGCCTGCGTAGTCAGGTGTGTAAATCATTGCGCAACTTTCTCGACAAGCAAGGTTTCCTTGAGATCGAGACGCCAATGCTGACCAGGGCCACACCAGAGGGTGCACGTGATTATCTGGTTCCCAGTCGCACACACCTTGGCCATTTCTTCGCCTTGCCGCAATCTCCGCAACTGTTCAAACAATTGCTGATGATATCCGGCATGGATCGCTATTATCAAATTGTCCGCTGCTTTCGCGATGAAGATCTGCGTGCAGACCGACAACCGGAGTTTACCCAACTCGATATCGAGACCTCCTTCATGGACGAGCAACAGATCACTGACATCATGGAGCAGATGATTCGAGAATTGTTTAAAGAACATCTTGATGTGCAATTAGCTGCTGAATTTCCGCGCATCAGCTATGCCGAGGCGATGGATCGCTTTGGCACTGACCGACCGGATCTGCGTAATCCGCTAGAACTGATCGACATGGGCGATCTGATGAAAGAGGTGTCATTCAAGGTCTTTTCCGGCCCGGCGAATAAGGCAGATAGTCGCGTGGCAGCCCTGTGTCTGCCAGATGGCGGCAAACTGACCCGCAAGGAAATCGATGATTACACTGCCTATGTCAGTAATTACGGCGCAAAAGGTTTAGCCTATATAAAAGTAAATGATATCTCGCAAGGCATAGCAGGTTTGCAATCACCCATTCTCAAGTTTCTGCCTGAAGACGTTGTCGATGAGATAATTAAACGTTGCAACGCGAACAATGGCGATGTTATTTTCTTTGGTGCGGACAAGGCGAAAATTGTCAATGACTCACTTGGCGCGCTCAGGGTAAAGCTTGGCCAAGACTTGAAACTGCACAACGGTGATTGGGCGCCTGTCTGGATCGTTGACTTTCCGATGTTTGAATATAACCAGGAAGATAGTCGCTGGGACTCTTTGCATCATCCCTTTACCGCACCACAGGTATCTGACACGGCAGCGCTTAAGGCGGATCCAGGCAACTGTTTGTCTCGCGCCTATGATCTGGTCTTAAATGGCACTGAATTGGGAGGCGGCTCTGTGCGTATTCACCGTGCCGAGATGCAAAAGGCGGTATTGCATCTGCTCGGGATCAGCGAGCAAGAAGCCGAACAGAAATTTGGCTTCTTGCTCACCGCTCTGGATTTTGGCTGTCCACCTCATGGTGGTATTGCCTTTGGTCTGGATCGAATTGTCATGCTCTTGGCCGGGGCCAATTCCATACGGGATGTTATCGCATTCCCGAAGACGCAGACCGCAAGCTGTATCCTGACCTCCGCACCATCACCGGCGTCCGCAAGCCAGTTACGTGAACTGGGGATCAAGCTGAATAAACCACGAAAGGTTGAGAATTAAACGATCCGGTCATTTGTCACAGATCGCCTGCCAGGCATTACAAGAAATAATCAGTGATTGAAATACGGGTAACGCACCTCGCGTGTCCGCTTGATTTTATATAGTGTGTTGACTACACTAAGCTTATTGTGTGATTAACACTAACTGATTATGGTTACCTACCAGCACCCACACCCGGCAATAACGACAGACATCGTGATCTTTACCATCCAGGACGGACAACTTAAGGTCTTGTTAGTCTGTCGTGCCAACGATCCCTTTAAAGACCATTGGGCGTTGCCTGGTGGCTTTGTTGAGATCGACGAACACCTGGAGGCCGGCGCATTACGTGAACTAAAAGAAGAAACCGGCGTAAGCGGCGTTTATCTTGAACAACTCTATACCTTTGGCAAACCGGACAGGGATCCAAGAGAGCGGGTGATCACGGTAGCCTATTATGCCCTGACACCTATCAACGGCTTGAATATCCGAGCTGCCAGTGACGCCAGGCAGATCGGCTGGTTCGCTTATGCTAAGCTGCCGCAACTGGCCTTCGATCACAAAGATATCATCACTCTGGCACAACAACGGCTGGCTGCCAAACTGAGCTATTCCACTATCGCCTTACAATTCATGCCTGGTAAATTCAGCCTCAGTGAACTACAACAGGTATATGAAGCAGTACAAGGTAGCCCCGTGGACAAACGTAACTTCAGGAAGCGACTGCTGGCTTACGACTGCATGACAGATACGGGTGAAGTCCGTCGACATGGCAAGCATCGTCCCGCCCGACTTTATACGGTGAAATCACCGGGTAAAGTTGAGTTCGTCAAGTAAACATCCGTAGCAGGTGAAATAACCCATGCACAATATCGATGCCGTCTCTGAACTCCATGACTATCGTCTGCCGCCGGAGCAGGTACCGGAGACTATAGTCGAAACCCTGAGCATACGGCAACGGGATGCATTAAAGACACGTATAAAGGATTTACTGAAACAACAGAATGCGGCGCTGGTTGCGCACTATTACACCGATGCTGATCTGCAATTACTCGCTGACGAGACCGGTGGTTGTGTGTCAGATTCACTGGACATGGCACATTTTGGTCATCGATCAGACGCTGAAACACTGGTGGTCTGTGGCGTCAGATTCATGGGAGAAACCGCAAAGATCCTCAATCCGGAAAAACGTGTGCTTATGCCGGATCTCGACGCCGAATGTTCACTGGATCTTGGATGCCCGATAGATGAATTCAGCCGGCTCTGCGATCAACACCCACATCGTACAGTTGTCGTCTACGCAAACACCAGCGCCGCCGTCAAGGCCCGCGCTGACTGGATGGTGACCTCGGGCAGCGCCATCGATGTTGTCAACCATCTCAAACATAACGGTGAAAAGATTATCTGGGCGCCGGATAAATACCTGGGAGACTACATCCAGAAAAATACCGGCGCCGACATGTTGATCTGGCAAGGCGCATGTGTGGTACACGAGGAATTCAAAGGCATCGAATTAGAATTGTTGCGCCAGCAATATCCACATGCAATGGTGCTGGTACACCCGGAATCACCGGCGTCAGTCATTGAACAGGCTGATCTGGTAAGTTCTACCACGGGTATCATCAAGGCCGTAAGGCAACTGGACGCAAAACAATTCATTGTCGCCACAGACAACGGCATCTTCCACAAGCTGCAAGAATCAGCACCGGACAAGATGTTCATCGAAGCCCCTACTGCCGGAAAGAGTGCAACATGCAAAAGCTGCGCCCACTGTCCCTGGATGGCCATGAACAGTTTAACAAAACTGGCGAACACACTGGCAACAGGCAGCAATGAAATCTTCGTTGATCCGGACATCATGGAGCGCGCCAAATTGCCTGTTAAACGACTACTGGATTTTTCAAACAGGGGCAATCAGATCGCCGGCGATGCATAAACGCCTTAACAAGTAACTAATCAGTTACCAGGAATTAATTCTAGATCATAGGTGAGATCTTAATGGCATATTCATTGTCTAGAGTTGTTAGATGATCTGAAATCTAAACACAGAGGCACAGAGTACACGGAGATAAAGAATAAATATCATCCTAACTCTGTGTACTCTGTGTCTCTGTGTCTCTGTGTTTAATATGCTGACCTTAATAATCGTTTCGACCTTAAAGGCTAACTTAGGAATTCTGGACACTAAAAGTAACCGTGACATCTGAAACTATCGTCCTGGTTCATGGCCTGTGGATGAACGGCATGGATATGACGCTGCTGCGAATGCGCCTGAGAAAATCAGGCTATCATTGCCAACAGTTTTGCTATGCCACTGTGCGCAAGACGCCATTGCAAAATGCCATGGAGTTAAACGCATACATTGATGAAATTGACTCGCCCACTGTACATTTCGTTTGCCACAGCCTGGGTGGCTTGGTCATAAGGCACCTTTTCCACGAATACCCGCATCAAAGGCCAGGCCGTATCGTCACGCTGGGCACACCACACAAACCCAGCAGCACGGCGAAACAATTATCACGGTTTGCCCTGAGCCGCATGACCCTGGGAAAAAGCATTGTCAATGGGCTGTCAGGTAATGTACCAGCGTGGCAAGGCAGCCATGATCTCGGCGTCATTGCCGGGACATTTTGGTTTGGTGCCGGCATGCTGGTAGCCGCCATTCCGAACCCAAGCGACGGCACCGTTTCCGTGGAAGAAACAAGACTCGCGGGCATGCAGGATCATATTACCCTGACCGCTAGCCACCTCGGCCTGGTATTATCCAGAACGGCGGCGAAACAGATCGTTTATTTCCTGCAGCACGGTCAGTTCAAGTGAGCGGGCCAGGCGATATTTTTAACACATGCGCCCGGCATTATACTCCTGATGGCCTTGGGCATAATCAATGCTGATGGTAGACTGCGCAGCAAATCTGACAAACGTAGAATACTATGGCCGGACACAGTAAATGGGCAAACATTCAGCACCGCAAAGGGCGCCAGGACGCCAAACGCGGCAAACTGTTCACAAAATTAATCCGTGAGATCACGATTGCAGCAAAATTAGGCGGCGGCGACCCTTCCGCCAATCCACGCTTGCGGGCGGCAATCGATAACGCCAAATCAAACAGCATGCCAAAAGACACGGTCGAACGCGCAATAAAACGTGGTGCAGGCGGCGAAGAAGGCCAAAACCTGGAAGAGGTAGTCTATGAGGGTTATGGGCCAAACGGGGTTGCAGTGATGGTAGACTGCATGACCGACAATCGTAACAGAACCGTTGCCGAAGTACGGCATGCCTTTAGTAAGTGTGGCGGTAATCTTGGAACAGATGGTTCGGTCGCTTACCTGTTCAGCAAAGTTGGTATGATTTCCTATTCTGCCGACACTGATGAAGACAGGCTGATGGAGACCGCGCTGGATGCTGGAGCTGAGGATGTCATCAGCAATGATGATGGTTCCATCGATATTATCACTACGCCTGAAGGCTTCGTTGATGTAAAGAATACCTTGATCAGCGCTGGCTATGAAGCGGATTCGGCTGAAATCACTATGCATGCTTCAACAAGCAGTCCGCTTGAACTAAAGGGCGCAGAAACCATGCTACGCTTGCTGGATATGCTGGAAGATCTGGACGACGTGCAAAAAGTCTATTCCAATGCGGACATCCCTGACGATGTGTTGCAGCAGATGGGGTGACTCTTGCAAAGGACTAAATGTTATCACTACCTTCAATCAAAATACTCGAATTAACTGTATCTCGACTATCGTGAAGCGTATCTCGTTGATAAAGTAATGGCGACTGCAACCGATTCACGCTTCACGAATAACGCTTCACGAATAACCAGGATCATCGGTATTGATCCCGGATCGCAGATAACAGGCTATGGCATCATAGAGATGGATAGCAACCGTGCTATTCATGTTGCACACGGCATGATCAAGGTACAGGGTTCAACCCTGGGCGAAAAGCTGCACCTTATCTTTGTTGAAGTTGGCAAAATAATCAGCGCGCATAGGCCGGACGAGGCCGCTATCGAGAGGGTCTTTATGCACCGCAATGCGGACTCAGCCTTGAAACTGGGACAGGCACGCGGCGCTGCCATGATTGCCTTTGTAGAACACGGACTTGATGTCTTTGAGTACACCGCTAATCAGGTGAAACAGGCAACGGTCGGCAAGGGCCACGCCGCCAAGCAACAAGTTCAGCATATGGTAAAGATCCTGCTCTGCCTGCAGAAAATTCCCCAGGCCGACGCTGCCGATGCACTGGCGATAGCCCTGTGCCACGGACATTCACGTGAAGGATTGTTGCGTATGAACGGCGTTACCGGGATAAAAGGCGGGCGCCTGCAATGATCGGCCGGATACGCGGGATCATTCTGGAAAAACAACCACCCCACCTGCTGCTGGATGTAAACGGCATCGGCTATGAGATCGAGGCACCGATGACTACATTTTATTCGTTACCGGAAATAGGCAAGGAGATACAAATCTATACCCACCTTGCCATCCGTGATGACGCACACTTGTTGTTCGGCTTCGCCAGTGAGAACGAACGGCGTCTTTTCCGTACCTTGCTCAAGGTTAACGGCGTCGGCGCCAAAATGGCGCTGACTATATTATCAGGCATCGAATCAAATGATTTTGCCCTATGCATACAACAGGGCGATACTGAACGTCTGGTAAGACTGCCCGGAGTCGGTAAAAAAACCGCTGAGCGGCTGATCATGGAAATGCGGGATCGACTCAAGGACTGGCAAACAACGCCCATATCAGACAGTGCGGCGTCTGATAAATCGACACACCCCGGCAGGGGGCCGGTTGATGAGGCTCTGAGTGCGCTCATCGCGCTCGGCTATAAGCCACAGGAGGCAAGTCGCTATGTACATGCCGTCGCCAAAGATGACATGAGCAACGAACAAATAATCCGCGAAGCATTAAAGGCTTCGATTAAAAAATGATGCTTGACTAATAATTTTCCCATGGCGGATTCAGACTCGATAATCTCAGCCGACAGCAACGCCGATGACGTTGCTGTAGATAGAACCTTACGGCCCAGATATCTGAAAGATTATCTGGGCCAGGTCTCCGTGCATGAGCAAATGGAGATCTTTATCAGCGCTGCCCGCAAGCGTAACGAGGCGCTGGATCATGTGCTGATATTTGGTCCGCCCGGTCTGGGCAAAACCACGTTAGCTCACATCATTGCCTGCGAGATGGGGGTCAACATGCGACAAACCTCAGGGCCAGTGCTGGAACGGCCTGGAGATCTGGCGGCACTGCTGACCAATCTCGAACCCAGGGACGTACTATTCATCGATGAGATGCACCGCCTGAGTCCGGTAGTCGAAGAGATCCTCTACCCGGCCATGGAGGATTACCAGCTTGACATCATGATAGGCGAAGGGCCCGCCGCCAGGGCAATCAAGCTGGATGTTCCGCCCTTTACGCTGGTAGGCGCGACTACCCGTGCCGGCCTGCTGACTTCACCACTGCGTGATCGTTTCGGCATCGTACAACACCTGGAGTTCTACAGTATTGAGGAAATCACACATATCGTCATGCGTTCTGCCGGCATCCTTAAAATCTCTGTCGAAAAATCCGGCGCCGTTGAGATCGCGGTACGGTCACGCGGCACACCGCGCATTGCAAACCGTCTGCTACGCCGCGTACGCGACTATGCAGAGGTAAAGGGCGATGGCAATGTTACAGAACACATCGCCAAAAAAGCATTGGATATGTTAAATGTTGATGAACACGGTTTTGACGCAATGGATCGCAAGCTACTATTAACCATCATGCAAAAATTTGATGGCGGGCCGGTTGGCGCAGAAAGTCTCGCTGCTGCAATTGGCGAGGAGCGGGATACCATCGAAGATGTCATTGAGCCCTATCTGATCCAACAAGGCTTCATGATGCGGACATCGCGCGGCCGTACAGTTACCCGCAGTGCCTGGTTACACTTTGGCCTGAACGCGCCAAAGCACACAGCCGTTGAAACCGATTTGTTTAAAGGCTCGGATCTGCCTGATGCGCCCAAATGAATTTATCTGCACAATACGCGTCTATTACGAAGATACTGACGCGGCAGGTGTGGTTTATCACTCGAATTATCTCCGCTTTATGGAGCGCACGCGCACAGAATGGTTACGGACTTATGGATTTTCACAACAGGCCCTGCATCATGAGCAGGGAATCATCTTTGCTATAAGAGAACTAAATATTAAATTCCTGCTGCCGGCAAGGCTGGATGACCTGCTTGATGTCAGCGCAAAACTGACCGGAACAGGCGGAGCCAGCTTGCAATTTATTCAAACTATCAATAACCAGCGGCAACAACTGATCTGCACAGCAGAAGTAAATTGCGTTTGTCTTGATGCAAAGTCATTAAAACCACATCGCTTACCCATCCAACTCAAGGCCGAATTGAACAATGACCTCTGATCTTTCCTACCTCTACTTAATCATGAACGCCAGTTTAGTGGTTCAGCTTGTTATGATCGTGCTGTTACTGGCCTCAATTGTTTCCTGGGGCATGATATTCAGCAAATATAATGTGCTTAAAAATGCTCGCACACAGGCCAACCTGTTTGAGGAAAGATTCTGGTCAGTTGAGGATCTGGCGCCTCTTTACAGCCGCATCACCGCTAGCAGATATGAAACCACGGGCATGGAAAAGATCTTCGAGGCGGGTTTCAAGGAATTTGCCAAATTGCGTAATCAGAAAGGCATCAAGCCTGACGCGGTCCTGGAAGGCGCTCAACGTGCCATGCATGTCGCCTTGACCAGGGAAGTTGAATCATTAGAGGAACATCTGTCATTTCTCGCGACAGTTGGCTCGACCAGCCCCTATATTGGCCTGTTAGGTACAGTCTGGGGGATCATGAACAGCTTCAGGGCGCTGGGCAATGTCCAGCAGGCAACCATTGCCATGGTCGCCCCGGGTATCGCTGAGGCGCTGATTGCAACGGCCATGGGCTTATTCGCCGCCATTCCCGCAGTCATTGCCTACAACCGGTATTCAAACGATGTCGAGCGCCTGATAAACCACTACGACATCTTTTTGGAAGAATTTTCATCTATCCTGCACCGTCATGCGCATACATAAATACAAGGTTCTAGGTTCTGGACTCGTATGAAGAAAATCCAATACAACTAAATAAACAAATAATTCATTCATTCATTCATTATAACGAGTCCCGAGTCCCGATAGAATGCGCCAGCGAATACGTAAACGCCCCATGTCCGAGATTAATGTCGTACCGTATATTGACGTCATGCTGGTGCTATTGATCATCTTTATGATTACAGCACCACTACTCAGTCAGGGGGTCCGGGTCAATCTGCCAAAGGTGCCTTCCGAGCCGATGCCGCAGTTAGATAAAGAGCCTGTCGTTATCAGTATTGATAGTAGCGGCAATCTGTTTATCAATTACGGCGATAATCAGGACCAACCCGTTTCGCCGCAAACACTGGCAAACCGAATCGGCGCATTGCTCAAGTACCAGCCGCGCACGCCTGTCTATATAAAAGGTGACAGCAGCGTTGCATACGGCCGTGTGATAGAGACCATGGCCTTGCTGCAAAGCGCCGGCGTTGATGGTATCGGTCTGGTGACGGTACAACCAGACAACTAATCATAAGGTAATGCGTTTTAGCCGGCTCACCGTCCGCTCGGGATTTTACTCTGTTATGCTGCACGCAGTAGTCCTTGTGCTGCTACTTGTCGGTGTAGAATTTGCTCCGCAACCGACACCCAGGGTCAAACCACAAAACAATATCGTCAAAGCCGTCGCGATCGATAACAAGCAAATCGAGGCAGAGCTGCAACGATTCAAGCAGATCGAAAAAGACAAGGCGAACAAACAAATAGCCAAACAAAAGGCTCTGGAAAAGAAACTTACAGAGTTGCGAAGAATAACTGCCATTGCAGAAAAAAAACGCAAGGCAGAAGAAAAAAAACTGGCCGATATAAGAAAGAAAAAGGCACAAGAGAGTAAAAAAAGAATTCAGGAGCAAAAAAAACTCGCCCAATTAAAAAAACAACAACAGGCTGAAGCAGAGCGCAAGCGTCTGGCAGCGCAGAAACAAAAACAAGACGCAGAGAATAAACGTAAAGCGGCTGAAGCTGCCCTGCAAAAAGAACTGGCCAGCGAACAGGCAGCCGAGCAACGCAGCCGCGATCAACAATTACTGAATAAAATAATATCGGATATTTATGAGCGGGTTACCAGCAACTTCAACAAAACCGGTTTGCCGAAAGGACTTTCCTGTACATTGCGGGTCAGATTGATACCCGGTGGTGATGTGATAGAGGTGTTCATAGAAAAATCCAGTGGTAATGATATTTTTGACCGCAGAGCAATAACTGCCGTAAAAAAATCGTCACCCTTTCCTGTGCCTAGCGACATCGAAATATTTGATAGACTAAAACTAAGAGATAATACTTTACCATTTAAACCAGAGGACTAACTGTGTTGTTGAAACGCAAATTTATTTCCGGTCTGACTATTACCGCACTGTTATTAGTTTTTTATGCTGCGCAAGCCATCGAGATCATCATTGATAAGGGCGTGGAAAACCCGATACAAGTTGCAATTGTGCCGTTTGGCTGGTCACAAACGGCCACCCTGCCGCCGCTGGACCTGGCTGCCGTCGTGACCAGTGACCTGGCCCGCAGTGGCCGTTTTGCGCCGATGCAGGAGCAGGATTTACCGCAACGTCCGACCCGGTATCAACAGATTAATTTCAAGGACTGGCGTTTGCTGGGCATGGAAAACCTGGTGATTGGGCAACTCAAGTTGACCGAAAGGGGCGATTATGATGTTGAATTCCGCCTTATCGATGTCTACAAGGGCGAACAGATCGCCGGCTTTCGCATTCCCTCATCAGAAATACAACTACGGCGTACCGCACATCGTATCAGTGATATTATTTTTGAAAAGCTGATCGGTATTCGCGGTGCCTTCGATACACGCATTGCTTACATCAAGGTAATGAAACTAAAAAACCAGACCAAACGATTTATCCTGCAGTCAGCCGATACCGATGGATTTAATCCACAGATCCTGCTTGAGTCATCCGAGCCACTGATGTCGCCGGCCTGGTCACCCGATGGCAAAAGCATCGCTTATGTCTCCTTTGAAAACAGAAACTCCGCTGTTTATGTCCAGAATATACTTACCGGCAATCGCGTCAAGGTGGCTGCACACCCAGGTATCAATAGCGCGCCGGCCTGGTCACCCGATGGCACCCGACTGGCATTGACACTATCAAAAGACGGCAATCCGGAGATCTACCTGTTGCACCTCGCCAGCCGGACCTTGCAACGCATTACCACGAACAGGGCCATTGATACTGAACCTAGCTGGTTCCACAATGGTGACAAGATAGCCTTTACTTCAGACAGGGGTGGCAGCCCGCAGATCTATGAAGTCAGCGTAACAGGTGGCCAGCCACAACGCTTGACGTTTGACGGCACCTATAATGCACGGCCCCGATATTCACCTGACGGCAAATCCATGGCCCTGATCCACGGCAAAAACGGTTTTTATCATATCGCCCTGCTGGATCTGCAAAGCGGTTACCTGACTGTATTGACGCAGACACGGCTTGATGAGTCACCCAGCTTTGCACCAAATGGCAGTATGATCATGTATGCAACATCTGTGTACAAAGGCTCGGAGCTTGCCGCAGTGTCTACAGATGGCCGTGTACATCAACGGCTTGCCTTTCAGGACGGTGAAGTCAGAGAGCCCGCCTGGGGACCGTTCCCGTCACCCTAGTATTCTGTCTGAGAGTAGCTGTCAACATTATTTCAACTCAAGAACGTATGAATGTTATGCTGTTAACAAGACAACATCCGCAACATAGGGGGGTATACAGATGATAAAAAGACTGTTATTAATAATTCTGGCGAGCAGCCTGCTAGCTGCCTGCAGCGCGACCGGAAAGAAGGATGAGGGTGCGACAGTTGAGCAACGCAATATACCGGGCCAAACCGATGATGCGGCTGCGAGCAGTAGTGCTCAAGCCTATGGCACAGGGTTTGATGCAGCCACCAGCATGCTGGCGCTTGATGATCCGCAAAGCCCGTTGTCTGTGCGTATAATCTATTTTGATTACGACAGCAGCACCGTCCTGCCTCAATTCAGAAACGCCATCGAAGCCCATGCCGCATTCCTTGTTGCCAACCCAAACGTCATCCTGTCGATGGAAGGTCATGCCGATGAACGCGGATCACGTGAATATAATCTGGCGCTTGGAGAACGCCGCGCCATTACCGTGAAGCGGCAAATGCTGTTGCTGGGCGCATCCGCCTCACAGACCCGCACTATTAGTTATGGCGAAGAAAGACCCGTGGAAGAAGGCCATGATGAATATGTCTGGAGCCAGAACAGACGTGTCGAACTAATCTATTAGGATCTGCCAATGAGAGTTATTCTAGTTTGTCTTTGTTCGCTAATTGTGCTCAGCCTGACAGCACAAGCCAAGCCACCGCCAAACAGCGAGACGGAAAACAATACCTTAATTCAACGACTCGAGAAAATAGAACAATTGTTACAGAGTCAGGGTCTGATTGATATGTTACAGCAGCTTGAAAGCCTGCAGCAGGACATTAACTCACTACGTGGCGAGATAGAGCTGCAGAATCACAGTCTGGAACAATTAAAGAAACGGCAACGCTCCTTGTACACCGATATTGATCAACGCATGCAGCGACTGAGTCGACCGGCAGACACTGGGCCCGTCGACATCACGGCCAGCGAAACAATGACAAGCAGTCCCCCTTTGCAAACCCTGTCAGCCGTCAGCGGCTCAACGACGGCAGTCCCTGCTCAACATACTAGCACCCCCCTGACTATTGAAGTCGTCAACACTGAACCAATACAACAAGCGCAAATGAGCAATATTTCTGCCGCCGGGACTAACTCTGCTGCATCTGCCAATCCTGTCACAGAGATACCGATCAATATTAACCCTGCTCAGGTGCGCGCTGAATACCAACAGGCCTTCAACCTGCTTAAGCAGGCGCAATATGATCAGGCTATAAAGGCATTTCGGCAATTCATTGTGGCCAATCCAGACAGTGAATTTTCAGACAATGCCCAGTACTGGCTTGGGGAAGCACATTACGTTATACACCAGTACCATCAAGCCATCGCTGAATATGACAAGCTGGTCACCCGATATCCTGCCAGCCAAAAGGTCACGCATGCGCTGCTTAAGATCGGCTACAGTCATTATGAGCTCGGTCAATCTGAACAGGCCAAACGACACCTGCAAGATCTGAGACAACGTTATCCGGGCACAACTGCCGCGCGACTGGCTGAGCAACGCCTGAGTTCGATGCTTATTTCACAACAATCATCAACAGACAATTGATGCCGGAATTACCTGTAACCACACAGCATCGGACTGACATCCTTGCCAGGACTTTACGGATAAACGAAATATTTTTTTCAATACAGGGCGAGACCTCGAAAGTCGGCCTGCCAACCGCATTCATCCGCCTGACCGGCTGTCCGCTACGTTGCCAATATTGCGACACCAGTTATGCATTTTACCAAGGTCAGAAAATAAGTCTCGCGGAAATCGTCCAAACGATCAGTACTTTTCGCACCCGCCATGTAACCGTCACAGGCGGGGAACCGCTCGCACAGAAGGCATGTCTGGATCTATTAAATCATCTATGTGACGAAGCATATCAGGTTTCACTTGAGACCAGTGGCGCCATCGATCTTGCAGGCGTTGACATGCGGGTAGTAAAAATACTTGATATCAAGACACCAGGATCACAGCAAGCAGCGAAGAATAAATTTGACAATCTCGCATATATTACAGCTCAGGATCAGATCAAATTTGTCATCTGTGATCGGACTGATTACCAGTGGTCAATACAGATAATCAAACAATATCAACTCACTGATCGCTGTGAAGTGTATTTTTCACCCAGCCATGATGAGTTGCAGGCCGTCACACTGGCAGACTGGATCCTGCAAGACAAACTGCCGGTGAGGTTACAGGTGCAGCTGCACAAATATTTATGGGGTGATGTGCCAGGAAAATAATTGTCCCTGCCGTGAAAACGAATAATAAAGCCATTGTTCTTGTCTCCGGCGGTCTTGACTCTGCCACCACACTGGCTATGGCCATAAATGATGGTTATGAGTGTTACGCACTGAGTTTTAATTATCATCAACGAAACATAGCTGAACTCAATGCAGCCGCAAAAATTGCAACTGCGTTTAAGGTAAAGCAACACAAGATCCTTGATCTGGATCTCACCCAGATAGGTGGCTCGGCATTAACAGATGACAATATAAACGTGCCCGAGCAAGCCAGTGAAGGTATTCCTGTTACCTATGTACCCGCCCGTAATACCATCTTCCTGTCCTTTGCGCTGGCCTATGCGGAAGTGACGGGCGCTTGCAACATCTTCCTGGGCATCAATGCCGTCGATTACTCCGGCTACCCGGATTGTCGCCCAGAATATATAAAATCATTTGAGAAAATGGCGCAACTGGCGACCAAAGCAGGTGTTGAGGGACAAAATATCACGATACATACCCCTTTGATCAACCTGAGCAAGGCTGAAATCATCAATACAGGGACCCGCCTTGAGGTAGATTATTCAATGACTGTATCCTGTTATCAGGCCGACGAATACGGGCGTGCTTGCGGCCTGTGCGACTCCTGTCGTTTCAGGAAAGAGGGTTTTCTCAGTGCCGGCGTTCTAGATCCTACGCATTATAAAGATACCAGGCAGTGATAGTGTCTTATATATCAACTGCCTTGTTCCAGCACAGATTCGCTTGAAGCTATTCTGACCGTCTGGGTTAATAATCTGACGTAATTGCTGTACAAGGTTTTTATTTCACGAACATAGTAGACAGTCTGTCCACACCGGCAATAACGAATGCGTACGCCGTCTTTGTAATAAGGCTTGGATAACTCCAACATAGCCTTTTCAACATTGTTAAACCATTGATCTTCAGCAAGACCCATCTTAGCAGCCAACGCTCTGGCACGCTTTACCCTGTTAAAACCCGCGTTATAGGCCGCCAAAGAAAACCATGTACGATCCTCCAGGCGTAAGTCCTGTTCAAATTTGCCTCGCAGGTAATCCAGATATCTTATTCCTCCATGTATACTTATATCAGGATCATTCAGATTTGAGATGCCCAATAGATCAGCAGTAGCAGGAATCAATTGCATCAAACCCTCTGCGCCTGCATATGAAATAGCATCTGGATCAAACTGACTCTCCTGATACATCTGTGCAACGATTAAGCGCCAGTCAAACCCATATTTCTCTGCGTATTTATGTACTATCTCATCATACGGGGAAAGTCTGTCAATCCGGGCAAGAAGTCCTGGATCGGCTTTGTGTAATAGTGGCTTTTCAATATATTTTACTGCAAGTAGATTGTAGAAACCCCTGCGAAACTGCTTCGCTATATATTCGTTCAATGCCGACAACAGTTGGCTATCGTCCTGTCGCACCACCCAGACTAAAGGCAAAGGCTCAGTCAGGCTAAAATGAGATTTTAGATCCAGTTGTCTGATAAATTCGGCGTTTATCTGGTGACTGCCTATGACAGTTAGATCATACATTTCGTGTGATACACGGAACAATGTTGCCTCCATATCCAGTCCTGTTTCTGTATCAACAATCTCAAAATCGATACCCTGTTGGCGAATTTGCTGCAGAATTTCACGGTAAGGGCTTTCAGCAGGCAGTGTAATGCGGCGACCTTCAAGATCGCGTATATCAATTAATGGCGTGTCATATGTCCTGCCGACAATGACTGGTGCGGAATAGTTATAGGCCTTGCTGTAACTGATGTCCTTGTCATCGACATAACTGCCAACATGTGTAGCCGCGGCGATTACATCGCCTTTGCCTTGCATCAACAGTGTCCGCATTTGCTCATGGGAATTTGCGATCACTACATCCAGCCGCATGTTATTGCTTTTTGCAAACCTGGCTACCAGCTCGTACTCGAAACCCTTTAGCTTGCCTTTATCAAGAAAATAGCTTACCGAATTCCGGTAGGTAATCAGTCTTAGCAAGCCTTTTGTTTGTAAGGCGGGTAAATCTTGCTTATATATCTTTGCAAGGTTTATTTCCAAATGTTTTTTATTAAGAAACCGATTCAGCGATTCATGTAATGCATGTGCCGCCGGCATAACACCCCATGTCATCATCTCTTCCTCTGTAAAATTGAAAGCGATGTCCAGCTCAAGATGTTGCGGCAGGTGAGACCCAAGGATAACGCTGTCCATAATAGTCACATCATAGTGTGCCGAGGCTACACGTTGCAGAACGGTTTCAACATCAACTCGTTCCGGGATGACCAGCAGGTCCATGCCAGAATATCTGTTCGCCATTTGCTCCAGCTTTGCCCAGATTGGTGAAGATCTCTTGATAGCAACTTGTCTGGTTGACAGATCCTTCGCATCCTTGAGCCTGCCGGTATCCGCACGTACTACAACCTGTTGGTGGGACATGCTCCATGGCAGAGTTAACAGGATCTGATCCTGTGCACTTTCGATCAGAGCCGGCCTGACGGCTGCTATCATGTCGGCCTTGCCGTCCTGCAATAGTGGGATCAGTTGTGCCGGATCATCTACGTCTATCCAAACTGGTCGCAACTGATGCTGTCTGGCATATAGCAGGATCAGGCTTTGTTCCGCTTTGCTGAGCTGTTGTGCTACCAGAATACGTAAATTGACATCCTCTTGAGGCTGACCAGGTCGGTTTTTTACGGATTTGCTATCGACATTGATACGCTGTATCGCTTGGGCCTGGCGGATCGGTGCAACGTTGGCAATAGCCATTGTGCTACGCTCAGGTTGCAGCCATTGCCCAACGAATAGCTGGTAACTGCCTGGCAGCACACTGACAGCGATCAGTGCAAAAGCCGAAAGGGATCGCCAGGTTTTTTTCCCGGAAAGCAAGGGCTAGCCCTTCGCGATGACTATTGAGTTATCGAAAACAGCCATTACGGCGGGCACTATACGCATTTTCTAATAGCATATCTATATATTGTATAAGTATATCAAGGCGAATACTACATGTAGTGGTCTGTACAGGAAGGTTGTTTAGCAGTTTCGCTCCACTTGCAGACAAGCAGTATAAATAAAAATTCAACTTCCGATTGTAAACCTATGTAAAATCCAGTCGCGGCTGACCACTTACAACTGCACAAGCGTACAGAAAGGTCTATTGGATATAAGTCTGGTTGTGTGTAAGCACTAACTATATAACTGTGCTATTTAATCGCTGGAGCCGTTCCGGGGTACCGATATCCGCCCACCTCCCTGGGTAATACTC
>JADFPU010000177.1 GCA_022562175.1 Pseudomonadota bacterium
GCTCTGGAGATAACGATACCCTGGCTGGACTGGTGGCCAATCTGATTGGGGCGGATTTATTGGTTATCCTGACCGATCAGGCTGGTCTGTATGATGCGGATCCACGGCTAGATGCTGAGGCGACATTGATCAGCAAAGGTGAAGCCGGTGATCTCAGCCTGGAAAGGTATGCCGGTGATGGTGGGGCGCTAGGCAGAGGTGGTATGTTGAGCAAATTGCGCGCTGCCTCGACCGCTGCCAAATCCGGCACAGACACAGTTATTGCGTCTGGCCTTGAGGAAAAGGTACTTATACGTATTGCTGACGCTGAAGAAATCGGCACATTTTTATCGGCGAAACAGATCCCCATTACTGCCCGCAAACAGTGGCTGGCCAGCCACAATCATGTACAGGGTCGTCTTCAACTGGATGATGGAGCTGTCAAAGTACTGCACGATCAAGGCAAGAGTTTGCTTGCTGTCGGCATCACTGCTGTTGAAGGAGACTTCAAGCGTGGCGAAATAGTTAGTTGCCTGACGAAGCACGGCAATGAAATTGCCCGTGGCCTGGTTAATTACAATTCCGAGGAGACCCGCAGGATTATTGGGCAGCCAAGTAACAAAATAGAAGAATTATTGGGTTATATTGATGAACCGGAACTAATCCATCGGGACAATCTGGTACTACTCTAGGATTCACAAACTTAGGATTTAAGGTTCATGGTTCAGAGTTCTATACTATCGTGGTAAGTCAGACTATGACCAGGAACGGTGAACTACAAACCAGGAACCATCAAAGTGCCCGGATTTGTGCATTCAGTTTTTGCTTATGGCGAGCCGCCTTGTTTTTGTGGATGAGACCTTTATTGGCCATACGATCAATTACAGGTACTGCGACACTGTAAGCGGCGGATGCCGTTTGCTTGTCACCGGATTGTATTGCTGTAATCACTTTTTTGATTTGTGTACGCATCATGGAACGGAAACCCACGTTGTGCAGGCGTCGTTTCTCAGATTGACGTGCGCGTTTTCTTGCAGATGCAATATTGGCCAAAATTTAATTCCTCAACGTCTTGTTAAAGGCGCGTAACTATGCTGATCCAGGACCAATTTGTCAATGCTCTAGCAAGAATTCAGAATCCATAAGTCAGGATTTTGAGAATAATAGCGTTTGAAAAGTAACCTTTATTCAACTTCATTTGCCTGACTCCGTACATTTGGCTGTTTATGGTATTCTCGTGAGCAACTCAATTATGTTGTATACAAACAATAAGATAAGGATCTTATTTTGAGTAATTTTTAGCCCGCAAGATGATATTTAATGAACCGTTTGTTTAAATCGACCCTGACGGTCGGGGCCATGACGACTGTCTCTCGCATTTTTGGTCTGATACGAGATGTGGTCATCGCCCGATATTTTGGTGCCAGCATGGGGATGGATGCGTTTATTGTGGCCTTCCGTGTCCCGAATTTCCTGCGCCGTCTGTTTGCCGAAGGCGGTTTCTCTCAGGCATTTGTGCCGATCCTGTCTGAATATAAAGAGCAACGTTCACATGAGGATGTTCAGGCTCTGCTGGATCAGACCAGTGCTGTACTGGGTTTGGCATTATTTGTCACGACAGTATTGGGTGTCCTGGCAGCACCGCTTTTGGTCATGATATTCGCCCCGGGATTTATCGGCGATACAATCAAACAAGATCTTGCCGCACAGATGTTGCGTATTACCTTCCCTTACATCTTGTTTATTTCGTTGACCTCGCTGGCCGGTGGCGTGTTGAATACTTATCGAAAGTTTGCAGTGCCGGCTTTTACCCCGGTACTACTTAATCTTTCCTTGATCAGTTGCGCCATTTGGCTTGCGCCTGAATTTTCCCAACCGGTCACGGCGTTGGCCTGGGGTGTATTGCTGGGGGGTATTTTGCAATTGTTGTTTCAATTTCCATTTCTGCTGCGTCTGCGCCTGTTTCCCCGGCCAAGCTTCAAGCGGGATCGGGAAGGCGTATCCCGCATCGTTATACTATTGGTGCCGATACTGTTCGCGGTTTCTATCACCCAGATTAACCTGCTGGTAGATACGATCATCGCGTCTTTTCTGGTGACTGGCAGTATTTCCTGGTTATATTTTTCCGATCGTCTGGTGGAGTTTCCACTGGGTGTGTTCGGTATCGCGTTGGCGACGGTGATCCTGCCGAATCTTTCCGAGCAACATGCCAAGGGATCACAGGAATCCTATAGTAAGACACTGGATTGGGCCTTGCGTTGGGTATTTATCATTGCCTTGCCGTCTGCGATTGGTCTGATATTACTGGCGCAACCAATGTTGACGACTATCTTTCAGTATGAACAATTCAGCGCCCACGATGTACTGATGGCTGGCCGTAGTCTGATGGCTTATGCAGTGGGCTTACCCGCCTTTATTTTGATCAAGGTCCTGGCCACCGGTTTCTTCTCGAGACAAGATACCAGGACCCCGGTGAAGATAGGGGTTGTGGCGATGTTCAGCAACATATTCCTGAATCTGTTACTGGTGATACCGTTGGCTCATGCAGGTCTGGCGTTGGCAACCTCCCTGGCGGCCTATATTAATGCAGCATTGCTGTACATCTATCTAGGGAAAAAACAGCATTATGTTGCTGAACCGGGCTGGTATCCTTATTTACTGAAGATCATTATCTCACTGGCCGTTATGTCGCTAGTGCTGTATCAACTTGTGCCGGATGTTTCGAATTGGCTGGCCTGGGGAATAAGCAGACGGATTACCGAGCTAACTTTATGGATTGGGCTGGGTGTCGGGGTGTATGTTCTGATGTTGTACGTGCTCGGCATACGAAGAAGTCAGATGACAGTACACTTATGAACGTTATAATGGCCGGTTTCATATAACGAGCATGGAATTAATCCGCTATATACATAACCTGAAGCCCCGTCATCAAGGATGTGTTGTGACCATCGGTAATTTTGATGGTGTGCATCTTGGCCATCAGGCGGTCATTCAGCAACTCAAAGACTACGCAAGAGATATGGATTTGCCTGCGGTGGTCGTGACATTTGAGCCGCAACCTCTGGAATATTTTTCCGCTGAGACTGCGCCGGCGAGGCTGACCAGTTTTCGGGAAAAGGTCGAGTGGCTCAAGCAACATGGCATAGACAGGCTGGTGTGCCTGCGTTTTCAGGCGTCATTGGCGGCGCTTTCGGCTGAGCAATTCGTCGAAAAGTTGTTGGTGGAAGGTCTGGCAGTAAAGCGTATCGTCGTGGGGGATGATTTCAGGTTTGGTAAAGGCCGGAAGGGGACATTCCAAAGCCTGCAGTCATTTGGTGTACGTTATGGTTTTGATGTCGTCTCTACGGAGACATTGATTATGCAAGGACACAGGGTCAGTAGCAGTCGCATCCGTGACGCATTAAAAGAAGGCTCACTGCAAGAAGCAAGAGCGCTGCTCGGGCGGCCCTATTGTATGAGTGGGCGGGTTGTGCATGGCGATAAACGCGGTAGAGAGCTGGGCTTTCCTACGGCCAATATTTCATTGAATCGTCGTATAACGCCGTTACTGGGAGTCTACGCAGTACGTGTAGAGGGCCTGGCTGAAGAGAGTCTTAATGGCGTTGCGAATATAGGTACCCGGCCGGTATTTGATGGTAAACGACTGTTACTTGAAGTGCACTTGCTCGATTATAACGAGGAAATTTACGGACAACATCTGCAGGTTAAATTCTATAAACGATTAAGGAGTGAAATGAAGTTTGATTCTGTGGATCAACTACGTACGCAGATAGACCGGGATATAGAACACGCAAGAGATTATTTGAGTAAGCGCTGAACAAGTCCTTGTGCGGTAATTAGCACTGATTTAATCAGAGTTTTCCTGACAGAATATCCAGCGCAACAGAAGTAGATATTTAAAAGATGAATGATTACAAAGAGACATTGAATCTGCCGAAGACCAGTTTTCCGATGAGGGGAAATCTGGCCCAGCGTGAACCTGAAATGCTGAAGCATTGGCGTGAGATGGATCTCTATGCACAGATTAGAAATAAGAAAGCGGGTAAACCAACGTTTATTTTGCATGATGGCCCACCGTATGCGAACGGTGATATCCATATAGGTCATGCCGTAAACAAGATATTGAAAGATATTATTATCAAGTCGCGCGGCATGGCTGGTTTTGATGCGCCTTTTGTGCCGGGTTGGGACTGTCATGGCCTGCCTATTGAATTGATGGTGGAGAAGAAAGTAGGTAAGGCGGGACACAAGGTTGATGCACGTACCTTTCGTGATGCTTGTCGAAGTTATGCAAAACAGCAGGTTGAAAAACAGAGTGTAGACTTTCAGCGTCTGGGTGTATTCGGGGATTGGCAGCGTCCTTATCTAACAATGGATTACAAAACGGAGGCGAATATCATCCGTTCGCTGGGACGCATGATCGAAGCAGGTCATTTAGTCAAAGGCTTTAAGCCGGTGCACTGGTGTACGGATTGTGGCTCGGCCCTGGCAGAGGCCGAGGTCGAATACGAAGACAAGACCTCTCCGCAAATTGATGTGCGGTTCCGCGTTGTTGATAAGACGGATTTAAATAAGCGTTTTAACAGTGACGATAATAAAGTTGCTTGTGTGGTTATCTGGACAACCACGCCCTGGACCTTGCCGGCTAATCAGGCCGTGACCTTGCACCCGGAGTTTGATTATGTGCTGGTCGATATTGGCGAGGAGAGACTGATCATTGCAGAAGCATTGCTGGAATCAGCGATGCAACGTTACGGAATAAGTGAGTATAAAATTACGGCAAGGGTGAAGGGTCAGTCCCTGGAATATTTGAAGTTACATCATCCGTTTTATGATCGTGAGGTGCCTGTCATTGTCGGCAGCCATGTAACGACAGAAGCGGGCACCGGAGCAGTGCATACCGCGCCTGCTCATGGTCATGATGACTTTATTATTGGTAATCAATATAAACTCCCGGTTGAAAATCCGGTCGACGACAAAGGCATATTTTTAAGCACAACGGAATTGGTCGGAGGCAGTCATGTCAACAAGGCCAATAACGAGATTATAGAAATCATGCGCGAGAACGGCAACTTGCTGCTGGTGGATAAATTGCAGCACAGTTATCCACATTGCTGGCGTCACAAGACTCCCATCATCTTCAGGGCCACGCCGCAATGGTTCTTCAGCATGGATGCAAAAGGACTGCGTGAAAATGCACTACGTGAAATCAAGCAAGTGAAATGGACCCCGGCCTGGGGAATGCAACGCATCAACGGCATGGTCGCTGATCGTATGGACTGGTGTATCTCCAGACAGCGTACCTGGGGTGTGCCAATCCCGATATTTATTCATAAGGAAACAGGGGAACTGCATCCGCACACAACGAGCTTGATTGAAGATGTTGCCGTGCGTGTTGAACAGGGCGGTATTGATGCCTGGTTTGATCTGGCGCCGGAAGAATTACTCGGCGATGCGCATACTGACTATGAAAAGGTCGGGGATACTCTGGATGTCTGGTTCGACTCTGGCGTTACGCATGCGTCAGTGCTGGGCGCAGACGACAGGTTGCGTTTCCCCGCTGATTTGTATCTGGAAGGATCGGATCAGCATCGGGGATGGTTTCAGTCATCTTTATTAACATCGGT
>JADFPU010000178.1 GCA_022562175.1 Pseudomonadota bacterium
ACTCACTGGAAATTCGATAGTCAATGTATTTTATAAAGATGATGTACAAACAGCATTGGAATATTTACATCAGTGTTTTGCAGAACCCGATACCGTGCATCATTGGGAGCTACGCATGGTACGCGCAGACGGTTTGATACTTTGGGTGCGGGAGACGGCGCGGGTGGTTACTGATACCCAGGGGGAATCCACTGCCCTGATCGTGTGTGAAGACATTACCGAGATTCGCCAATTAACCGAGCAACTCTCTTTCCAGGCGAGCCACGATGCATTAACAGGGTTGGTCAATCGACGGGAGTTTGAGCATCGATTGCAACGGGTGTTGGACACGGCCCGCAATGAGCAGACAGAGCATGCGTTGTGCTATCTGGATCTGGATCAATTCAAGGTCATCAACGATACCTGCGGGCATGTGGCCGGCGATGAGTTGTTACGCCAACTGGGAAGTCTTTTGCAAAAGGAGATCCGTAAACGGGACACGTTGGCACGACTGGGGGGGGATGAATTCGGGGTGTTGATGGAGCACTGTAGCCTTAAGCAGGCCAAACGTGTTGCGACGAAATTACGCAAGGCGATCGAGGCGTTCCGGTTTGTCTGGGAGGAGCGGAGTTTTGCCATTGGGGTGAGTATCGGATTGGTGCCGATCACAGCGACCTCCATGAACACCATCGAGATCCTGAAGCAGGCGGATGCGGCGTGTTATGCGGCCAAGGACCGTGGGAGGAACCGTATCCATGTGTATCACCAAGATGATACGGAGTTGGCACAGCGGCATGGGGAGATGCAGTGGGTGGCGCAGATCAACCGGGCATTGGAGGAGGACCGCTTCTGTCTGTATATGCAGACGATTAAGCCACTGCTGGCGCATGCTGATGATACTGGGGATCATTATGAATTGTTGTTACGGATGCGTGAGGAAGACAAGCGATTGATACCACCGGGGGCGTTTCTGCCAGCGGCAGAGCGGTATAACTTATCGACGCGGTTGGATCGGTGGGTGTTGGATCATGCGTTTGATTGGTTGTTGGGGAATCCGGGCCATCTTGAGCGGTTGGCCCATTGCGCGATTAACCTGTCGGGATTGTCGTTGGGAGATGATGAGTTTCTTGAACATGTGATAGCGCGGTTTGAGGAGACGGGGATCCCGCCTGGGAAGATTTGTTTTGAAGTGACGGAGACGGCGGCGATCGCAAACCTGTCCAGTGCAACGGTGTTTATCAAGGCATTGAAAGAGTTGGGCTGTCAGTTTGCATTGGACGATTTTGGTAGTGGTTTATCGTCGTTTGCGTATTTGAAGACCTTGCCGGTGGATTATTTGAAGATAGATGGTATGTTTGTGAAAAACATTGAGACGGATCGGATTGATCTGGCCATGGTGAAGTCGATTAATGATATAGGCAAAGTGATGAATATCCGGACGATAGCGGAGTTTGTGGAGAATGACGGGATACTTGAGAAGTTAAAAGAGATTGGTGTTGATTATGCTCAGGGATTTGGTATTGCCAAACCACAACCGATTGAGAGCATGATGTAGTTACATATTAGTGCGGATTTTATTACTCAAGAGAAGGAAACTCCTTAAAACCAGCGCCTCCGAAAGGGGGCGTTTATATATTTGTTGTCAATAAAGTTCGTACATGTTTAGCATGAATGGTCATCGCTTATGGGCGAAAATATTTCCACAGAAGATTACGCTAAATAAACCCTGAAATTTCAATGCTTGCCATTACCATGCACTTACAAAGCAATAATCGGGAATTAGATTAACAGAAATAATGTCGTAAGTCATTGATTTAATTGGTCGGGGTGACAGGATTTGAACCTGCGACCCCTGCCTCCCGAAGGCAGTGCTCTACCAGGCTGAGCTACACCCCGATGTATTGAATTAGTTTGTCCTCTCTATGGCAAAGTGGGCCAGGGTATACAGGGCACTCTGATATACCGATGTCGGTAAATCAGTGATGGCTTGTATGGCTTTATCAGCCTCCTGCCGCGCGAGGTTGGCAGTGTACGCAATGGAACCAGTAGATTCAATGATTGCCTTGATTTCATTTATATGTTCCTGGCCGCCGTGTTCTATGGCGTTGCGAATCGTATCGGCTTGCTCACTTGAGCCATTCCACATGGCATAAAGCAGTGGCAGCGTGGGTTTGCCTTCCGCCAGGTCCTCGCCAATATTTTTGCCAAGCTCGGAGGTTGACGCGCTGTAGTCAAGCACATCATCGACCAGCTGATAGGCGCTGCCGAGATGCCTGCCGTAGCTGATCATTGCCTGTTCTATTTCCTGAGGTTGTCCACTGATGATCGCACCCAGTTGACTGGCTGCCTCAAACAGTCTGGCCGTTTTATTATTGATGACTTCTAGATAACTGGCCTCCGTCGTTTCCGGATTATGCGTATTCAGTAATTGCTGTACTTCCCCCTTGGCGATGGTATTGGTTGCGTCGGCCAGAACCTGCATGACACGCATGGAAGAAACTTCCACCATCATCTGAAAGGCTCTGGAATAGAGGAAGTCGCCGACCAGTACGCTGGCTTCATTGCCCCAGCGTTGATTGGCGGTGGCGCGACCCCGCCTCATCAAGGATGCGTCGACGACATCATCGTGCAACAGTGTGGCGGTATGAATGAACTCTACGATCGCAGCCAGATTAAGATGTTTTTTGCCCTGATAAGAGAATACACCGGCGCTAAGCAGAACCAGTGCAGGGCGTAGCCTTTTGCCGCCACTGTTGACAATATAGTGTCCTAGCTGGTCGATGAGTGGAACCTCAGAGTGTAGTTTTTTCTGGATCAGTGCATTGACCTTTTTCATGTCATCGGCAATGAGACCTCGAACATCATCAATGCTCATCTCGCTTTGCAGGGCGATATCGTTGCTGGAATTTTTCACTGTTAAATCATCATTGGTTAAGAAACCATCCATTTTGCCAATCCTTGAGTAGATTGCCAATCAGATTACTGCATTATTTTATTTCTACTTGTATCAGAGAGTTGTATTTCTTAGAATCAGCCCCCTTTACAGGGCAGGGTAAGCCCGGCAGTCAACGGAGACAGGTAAATGTACGCAGTAATCAAAACGGGTGGCAAACAGTATAAGGTTGCCGAAGGCGACACGATCAAGGTGGAAAAGCTGGCTGCCGAAGCAGGCAAATCGGTCGAGTTTACCGACGTTTTGCTGATAGCAGATGGTGAGTCTGTGACGGTAGGCACACCGCTGGTGAAGGGTGCGAGCGTCACGGCGAAGGTGACGGAACAGGGCCGCGGCCCGAAGATCAAGATCATTAAATTCAAGCGACGCAAGCAATACCGTCGGCAAAACGGTCACAGGCAGTCGTATACGGAGCTGGCGATCACCGGCATCAAGGCGAAGTAGCAGAGAGGCATCATGGCACATAAGAAGGCAGGCGGCAGTACGCGCAATGGTCGCGACTCAGTATCGAAGCGGCTCGGCGTGAAACGTTACGGCGGCGAACAGGTGAGGGCGGGCAATATCCTGGTGAGGCAGCGTGGCACGAAGTTTCATGCGGGCATTAATGTAGGTCTGGGCCATGATCACACGCTGTTTGCCAAGTCTGATGGCAAGGTAGTGTTTCAGAAGAAGGGTCCGAAGAATCGTACCTTTGTCAATGTAATGGCGAGCTGAGCTGACAAGTCAGGTTGACACAAAGACCCCGCCAGTATGTGGGGTTGTTATTTACAGGATGTAATGTATGCCGCGGGTGCATGGATGCACAGGAGCGGCGATTTACAGGATGTAATGGTCGAAAAATTGCTGGAAAATTTATTCCCGACATTTTCTCCCACCTATGTCCCTATAGGTGTCCTGCATTTTCGACACTTGCCTGCAGGACGCAGGAGCGGCGATTTACAGAATGCAACAGATAGAAGCTTTAACTAACTCCGTGTTCTGTGCAGTTCAAATCTTTTTGCTTATGACTTCACCGCATTATATTCTCAGTGGCAAGGTCCATAACTACATAAACGTACGTCCTTGTACAATAAAAAATGAAGTTTGTTGATGAAGCAACGATTAGAGTAGAAGCCGGTAAGGGCGGTAATGGTTGCCTGAGCTTCCTGCGCGCGAAAAATCTGCCGAAAGGAGGCCCGGACGGTGGCGATGGTGGTGATGGCGGCAGTGTTTATCTGGAAGTGAATGAAGGCCTGAATACGCTGGTTGATTTCCGCCATCAAAGACAATTTTGTGCAGAAAAAGGTCAGTCTGGTATGGGCCGGGATAGGATAGGCAAGAAAGGCAAAGACCTGAGCATTGCGGTGCCTCTGGGGACTATAGTCTATAACGACGAGACGGACGAGACTATCGGTGAGCTGATACGGAAGGGTGACAGACTGCTGGTGGCAAGAGGTGGTTTTCATGGTTTAGGTAATGCCCGTTTTAAAAGCAGTACCAACCGTGCGCCACGCAAGACGACTAATGGCAGCAGCGGCGAAGAACGGTTGTTACGGCTGGAAATGCAGGTGCTGGCCGATGTCGGGCTTTTGGGACAACCGAATGCGGGTAAATCAACCTTCATTAGTCGTGTTTCAGCGGCCAGGCCCAAGATTGCAGATTATCCTTTTACCACGCTGCACCCTCATCTGGGGGTTGTGAGGATAGAACAAGGTCATAGCTTTGTTATTGCCGATATACCTGGTTTAATTGAAGGCGCAGCGGAGGGTGCAGGACTCGGCATCCATTTTCTCAAGCATTTATCGAGGACTAATCTGTTATTGCATCTGGTCGACGCCGGTAGCTGTGAGGATGATAAACAATTACTGGAACAGGTGAGGGTTATTGAGAACGAAATCCGTAGCTATGATGAGTCGCTATTTCTACGTGAGCGCTGGTTGGTGTTGAACAAGTCCGACCTCATCAGTACTGAAGACATGCAAAAGCGTCAGGCACTGTTCGAGGAGGCGTTACAATGGCAAAAGCCTGTGTATGCGATCTCTGCTGTTACAGGCCAGGGCTGCAAGGAACTAATCGATGCTATTCAGCTATGGTTAGTTGGGCGAAACGAGCAGGAGTCTCAACACAGAGAAGCGCTAAATGACTGATTCCAGACTAAAAATCAAAAAGGCGAGGCGCTGGGTGATAAAAATTGGCAGCGCGTTGCTGACCCATGACGGCTGTGGTCTGAGAGCTGAGTCGCTTGATGTCTGGATCTCGCAAATTATAACCTTGAGACAGAAGGGGATTGATGTCGTGCTGGTCTCATCCGGTGCGGTGGCCGAAGGGATCTCCCGACTGGGTTGGCAGGACAGGCCACATGCTGTGCATGAATTACAAGCCGCTGCCGCCGTTGGTCAGATGGGTCTGATTCAGGCCTATGAAAATGTTTTCCAGAGATACGCTATTCATACGGCGCAGGTGTTACTGACCCATGACGATATCTCTGATCGAAAACGTTATCTTAATGGAAGAGAAAAGACATAAAGAAAAGGCCCTTTCTCCTAAGGCAAAATTACTAGAAACCCAAGAGATTGATAAGGCCAAGAGTGATTTTAAAGGAACCATCGAAAGCAAAATATCAGCGGTCTCAGGATCTAAGTGGAAATGGGGAGATTTAACA
>JADFPU010000179.1 GCA_022562175.1 Pseudomonadota bacterium
CCTGCCTCCATGCAGTCGTCCTGACTTTGCTCTACCTTGTATCTCCCCCGTTCATGGAGGTTGTCGCAAAAGGGTGATCGTCACCCTGAGCAAGAGCAGGTAAAATAAGAAGCACCCACCTTCCTCATCACCCCCCTATATTCCCCTCTCAAATATCAATAATGATAACGGCAAGAAAGAATAGTGAGATGATCGTCATCCACTGCATAAACGAGACGATTGGTTTCATCAATTCGGCGTGACCATAAACCGGTTAAATTACCTTTCAATGGTTCCGGTTTGCCAATTCCTGAAAATGGTTCCCGGTTAGCGGCCTCGATTAAGCGATTTATCCGTTGCAGAGTTTTTTTGTCTTGTTTTTGCCAATATAGATAATCCCTCCAGGCCTCATGCGTCCATGCAATTTTTTTACTCATTGATTAGAACATGTTCCTCAATTTGCCCTTTCTGATATTGTTCGATCGACTTGGCAAGGTGCGCGGCATTGGCCGGAGAACTGAGAAGATGGACCGTCTCATTCAGGCTATTGAAATACTCCAGCGACATGACTACGGCATCTTTAGAATCGCGCCGGGTGATAACCGTGAAATCGGCATCGTCTGCAACGTTATCCAGGACCTTTTTCAGGCTGTTACGGGCTTCGGAGAAGGTGACTACTTTCATTGCTAACTTTCACATTTGTACAGAAGATTGTACAAGTATAGACGAGAAAATTAATAGGTACAATATATTGTACATGTATTTCTAATGCACTGGCATTTAAAGCTTTTTCTCCTTTATTTTAAGCGCCTTACAGAATCGAGATGGTCTTCTTATTCTCGTTGATGTCTCATTAGTCACTTTTATGACAGGCACAATGGCGGGACTTTATACCTTAACCCCTGCTCTCTATCCGGCAGCTGTGCGAACGACCGGAATAGGTTGGGCAATTGGTATGGGTCGCTTTGGCGCGGTACTGTCACCGCTAGCCCGCATATTGCACGAGTTACCTACAGGACGTAGCTAAGGGGCGTGAGCATGGACACTTATATGGACATAAGTGGTTGAAAATGTATGGAACATATTTTCCAGCGTAAGCTTGAGGGTTCGCCAAGCGATGGGCTCGGTACAAATTGTACTTTTGCCGAAAACGCTGAAACCATTGCCAAATTTATGTTTCAGCCCGATTTACAGCGTACTCGCGCAATATGCGGGCCAGGCGCGGGCTATTTGCGTGATGTGGGCTGGAGCGCAACGAGTTTATATGTCCTGTTTGCCTTCCCATTCCTTATTGCGGCACTCAGTATCAGCGTGATCAAATTGCACAGGCTGGCAGAAGAAAATGCTGTAGTGCTAACCACATGATTGTAAACTGAATGATATAATAGACTGGTGACGTCGCTCTTTGATTTACTAAAAAGCTTCCAGAAGCCGGTACAAAGAACATGATTTCACGATTTGTATTAGTCTAAAATTTATTACACTCAGTCTCTGAAATAATTCTACTATGCACTATGAGAACATTATAGATTTCTGGTTTAATGAGATTGAGCAAAAATACTGGTGGAAAAAGGACCCCGATTTCGATCAATTGATTAGGAAAAGATTTCTGAATATACATAATACAGCAATAAAATGTGAGTTATATGAATGGAGAAAGTATCCCCAGGGCAGACTTGCAGAAATCATTATATTGGATCAGTTTTCTCGCAACATCTATCGACATGAAGGGCGAGCGTTTGCATATGATTCTCTTGCACTTTTATTGGCACAGGAAGCCATAAACGTTGGTGTAAATCAGGCGATGTATCCGGACCAGAAGGCTTTTCTTTATATGCCATTTATGCATAGTGAATCTGTCAGAATTCATGAAATCGCAATAGAACTTTATTCAGAGCAAGGACTGGAATCAAATCTTGAATTTCAGATCAAACATAAAGCAATCATAGATCGGTACGGTCGATACCCGCATAGAAATAAAATTCTAGGCAGACAGTCGACAGAAAAGGAACTGAAATTTCTGAAAGAGCCTGGATCTGCTTTCTAGTTTGATGGAGAAAAGAGAAGGTTTATCTTGAAAGTTCTTATTGTATAAATGAGTTTACCACTCTTTAATCGAGTAGTTGAGTATGCAGATCGAACAGCAATCATTTCTGCTGGTATTGATTATACATACACGGACCTGTTGCGAGATTCAAAAAATACCGCCTTGCTGTTGCTGGATGGAAGCAAGGATTTAAATGAAGCTCGAGTTGCGTTTCTTTTTTCATCCGGTTATGACTATGTAAGAGTTCAATGGGCTATCTGGCGAGCAGGAGGTATCGCAGTGCCTTTGTGCACGACGTATCCATCTGCTGAACTGGAATATTTCATTGCCGATTCCCGGGCAGATATTGTTGTGGCAGAAGATGCGCTGCAGGAAAAGGTGAAACCTATCGCTACAAAAATGGGCTTGCGTTATTTGTCACTGTCAGAGACAGCGTCTTCGAATTCAACGGAACTAGCGGATATTAGACCGGGGCGTCGCGCGATGATCCTGTATACCAGTGGTACTACAGGAAAACCAAAAGGAGTTGTTTCAAGTCATCAAATAATTCAGGCCCAGATTGAGTCACTGGTGAAAGCCTGGGAGTGGTCAAGCGATGACAGGATAATGCAGATATTACCGCTGCATCATATCCACGGAATTATAAATATTGCCTGTTGTGCGCTATGGTCGGGGGCATTACTGGATATGCTGCCAAAATTCGATACAGACGCTGTATGGCAGCGACTTGTCGATGCAGACCTGACATTGTTTATGGCAGTACCTACCATCTACTCAAGGCTTGCAGCGGCATGGGATACCGCACCTGCAAAAACACAGCATCGATGGAGCAACGCATGTAAAAAACTCCGGCTTATGATATCGGGTTCTGCGGCCTTGCCTGTCGCGATGCTGGAGAGGTGGGAGCAAATAAGTGGTCACCGCTTGCTGGAGAGATACGGTATGACCGAGATCGGTATGGCCTTATCCAATCCGCTGCATGGTGAACGGTTAGCTGGTCACGTGGGCAAACCACTCCCCGGGGTTGATGTCCGCCTGGTTGATGAGGATGGTAATCCTCTCACTGAAGGGACGAAAGAGGGTGAAATACAGGTCCGGGGCCCGAATGTCTTTATGGAGTATTGGCAGCGACCGGATGAAACCAGGCAGGCATTTGATAGCGACTGGTTTAAAACCGGTGATGTGGCAGAAGTAACTAATAATATTTATCGGATCCTTGGCCGTAACAGTATGGATATTATAAAAACAGGTGGTTTCAAGGTCTCGGCCCTGGAAGTTGAAGAGGTACTGCGGACCCATGAGGTCATAAGGGAATGTGCCGTTGTTGCCGTACCGGATCAGGAATGGGGAGAAATCATTGCTGTAGCAATGGTACTGGAACCGGACCAGAAACTGGATATTGATTCATTACGTAACTGGGGAAAGACAAAACTTGCACCTTATAAAGTGCCAAGCCGTTTGCTTATTGTTGATACCTTGCCACAAAATGCAATGGGTAAAGTGATAAAGCCCGAAATAGTAAAAATATTCCAGGCCGATATCGACCGAGGGAAAATCTATAGCGCATAACAAGACAGTTTTCTCTTGCTCAGTGTTCGGTTTTAGTGAATCCTTGAAAGCATATAATAAAGGGGGTTAATAATAATGATTTTAATCAAGTGGGGAGTGTCTGTTTTTATAATATTTACGGCTGTTGTATTTGGTTTTTCAAATGCACAGGCGCAGGGGGCGGACAGGTTTAAGGATGTCCGGATAAATACCATCAAGGTCACGGACGGTATTTATATGCTAATGGGGAGGGGTGGGAATATCGGTATCCTGGTCGGTGAGGATGGTGTATTTATGATCGACGATCAGTTTGCCCCACTGACCGATAAAATAAAGGCGGCAATAGCAAAGCTGTCGGACAAGCCTGTCCGGTTTTTAATCAACACCCATTGGCACGGTGATCATACCGGTGGAAATGAAAACCTTGCTAAGCAGGGCGTCGTTATTGTAGCCCACGATAATGTATATGAACGCATGAGCAAGGAGGGCTTTTTGACTCTGTTTCAGAAGACTGTGCCTCCTGCCCCTGAAAAGGCGCGTCCGGTCATCAGTTTTAACGATACGGTGACATTTCATTTAAACGGACTGGACATACGTGCAATTCACCATAAGCATGCGCATACGGATGGTGACAGTGTCATACACTTTACCAATGCCAATGTTATACATACCGGAGATATATTTTTTAATGGCCGCTACCCGTTTATTGATACAAACAGTGAAGGGTCTGTACAAGGTGTGATCAAGGCTGTTAAACAGATTATAAAAATGGCTGACAACAATACAAAGATAATCCCTGGGCATGGTAAATTGGGTAATAAAAAGGATTTGCAGAATTACCTGGATATGTTGTTGACGGTTACCGATCGTATGCAAAGGCTTATTAAAGAAGGAAAATCGCTAGATGAAATCAAGGCACTGAAACCCAATGCGGATTATGATGATTCTTATGGAAGCGGATTTATCTCCGCAGAAAAATTCCTGGGTATTTTATATGATGGGTTAATTAAGAAAGACTAATCTGATTATTCTGTGGGGAACGGTTTCAGTGAACGAAGGCATACAACCAGAGCATTCAGGTCTTGTTCGGAAATATTTACATATAAACCTTCATGATTCCGGTTAAGGAGACAGTATGATTTGGAATTCAGTTATATTCATGACTGTCATTGACCTTCTGATCATTTTTGCCGCTGTTTATCTGGTCATTATCTTTATTAAACATAAGGTTTTCATCTTGGTAAACCACATGCGATTGGCGAGGAAACGCCTATCGCTGTTAAAGCGCAGGTATCTTAATGAGAGTTGTGACCTCTCCTAAGGTCATCTTATTCGACTGGCATGCGACCCTGGTTGATACCCTGGAGGCAATGTATCACGCGGTGGATGATACCTTGTTAAAGTTTGACGAGCTTGGCTTGCTTGATCGCATGACCGACCCTGGGAAAAGCAAGACATTGGAAGACGCAAAGCTGGTTGAATATGTACGCAAGTATCAAAAGTTACACCCGAAAATAAAGGCCGATCGGAAGATATCAAGGACAGATATATTCGAGGTATTATTTGATTCTGATGACGAAGCGAAACATATTGCTCATGAGGAATTTAACCATTGCTATCGGGACCATTTCGGCGAAATTCACCCGTTTGAAGATGGCATAGAAGAGATGTTGGATAAACTCAGGCAACTGGGGATCAAACTGGGCGTTATGACAAACCGCAGTCGTGGATTTCTGGAGTATGAGATTAACGTCATTCATGTTGATGAAAATAACAGTAATTTGACTGACTCAGGTTTTTATTTCTGGTGCAGGCAAATTTATAACTGTATCATCCGGGCGGCTGATAAATATCTGTGTTAATAGCAATTGTGCAACCCATCTAAATGTCGAAAATAATATGTCTGCACATGACTTGACAAACCAGGCCCCCATTACATCCCTGTCCAAAATGCCTGATCTCAGGAAAACAGGCATACACCCGGACTTCT
>JADFPU010000018.1 GCA_022562175.1 Pseudomonadota bacterium
GGATGCACCCGTTGCTCTATCCCCTTTGCCGTCTTGCGGGTGATGCCCAGATGTTTGATGCGATAACCCAACTCCCCCGCATAGACCAGATCCTGCTGTTCAATCCTGCTAATGCCCTCTGTATAGGTCTTTTCAAATTGCAAGGGGATACCGAAAGCGATGGAACCGAGGATGGTTAACTTATGCGCGGCATCAATCCCCTCCACATCGAAGCTCGGATCGGCTTCTGCGTAACCCAGCGCCTGAGCCTGCTTCAGCACATCATCAAAATCACGTCCCTTTTGCTGCATTTCGGTCAGGATGAAATTACCGGTACCGTTGATAATACCCGCCACCCATTCGATTCGATTTGCTGCGAGGCCCTCACGGATTGCCTTAATGATAGGTATACCACCGGCCACAGCCGCTTCGAAGGCGACCATCACACCCTTTTTCTGGGCAGCAGCGAATATTTCATTACCATGTATTGCAATCAGTGCCTTGTTCGCAGTCACGACATGCTTGCCGTTTTCAATTGCCTTTAGCACCAGTTCCAGCGCGGGTGAATAACCACCGATCAGCTCGATAATGATCTCCAGCTCCGGATTATTAACCACTGCAAAGGCATCATCGATGATAGTCCCTATCTCTTCAAGACCTTCTATGTTGTCAGGATTATATGCCAATGCCGCTGCTTGACAGATTTGTATGCCACGACCTGCACGGCGTGCGATCTCATCGGCATTGCGGGTCAATACACTGACGGTACCACCACCTACGGTACCTAGCCCTAATAAACCAATTTTAACTGGAGTCATTTTCCTCGTTTCTCGTATTACCTACATGGATGGAGAGATCAAAAATTGCTCGACAATTGGTTCCAGACATTGTCTACCGCCTACTTCCCTGTAGGCGTCCTGCATTTTCGACACTTCCACCATCCATGGTGATCGTATGCCGGCAATGCATGGAGCATTTGCCAGGTGCTAGACAATCGCTTCACCCTATACGCTTCAGGTGTTGTGCTTCATGCCTGTGTTGCTATCGTACTAGCCTGCTTAAACATATTCCGTATACCCCGGATCGCCTGACGTGTGCGGTGTTCATTTTCTATCAGGGCAAAGCGCACAAATTTATCGCCATTATCACCAAAACCAATACCCGGTGAGACAGCGACTTTCGCCTCCAACAATAATTTTTTGGCAAATTCCAGTGAGCCAAGGTGTTGAAACTGTTCTGGTATGGGCGCCCATACAAACATGGTTGCCTTTGGTTTATCGACTGGCCAGGCTGTCGAATTCAAGCCGTCACACAATACGTCTCTGCGCCGGCGGTATCTGTCTCGAATCTCGGCGACGCATTGTTGATCGCCCTCCAGCGCAGTAATGGCCGCTATCTGGATCGGTGTGAACATACCATAGTCCAGATAAGACTTAAGCCTTGCCAGGGCATTGACCAGCACCGGGCTCCCGGACATAAAACCAACCCGCCAGCCAGGCATATTGTAACTTTTAGACAAGGAAAAAAACTCTACTGCATGGTCTTTTGCGCCCTCCACCTGCAGAATAGATGGCGCCTTGTAGCCATCAAACACGAGATCAGCATAGGCAATATCCTGTACCACCCACAGTTCATGTTGCCGGGCAAATTCAATAATCTTTTCAAAAAAAGACAATTCAACGCACTGCGTGGTGGGGTTGCTGGGAAAATTGAGCTGTAATAACTTCGGCTTCGGCCAGATATTACGCACTGCATTTTCCAGTTCCACAAAGAAATCCATACCCGGTCCTACCGGTACGTGACGCACATCCGCACCGGCAATAATGAAAGCAAACGGGTGTATCGGGTAGGCGGGATTGGGCACCAATACGGTATCGCCCTTATCGACAATGGCCATGGCCAGATGGGCAAGCCCCTCTTTTGACCCTAGTGTTACGATGGTCTCTGTGTCCGGATCCAGATCGACATCGTAGCGTTGTTTATACCAATTGCAAATGGCCCGGCGCAGTCTGGGGATACCACGTGACATGGAATAGCGGTGGGTATCTTTGCGGCTTGCCGCTTCGATCAGTTTATCGACGACGTGCGTGGGCGCGGGCTGGTCCGGGTTGCCCATGCCAAAATCAATAATATCTTCGCCTCGATGGCGCTCCTGCATCTTCAATTCATTGACGATATTGAAGACATAAGGCGGCAATCGCTTGATTCTTGGAAATTCCTGAATCACTTTCCAGACCTATGCTAATTCAAAAGCGATGAAGTATACGGTAATCTGCAAAGGGTATACAGCGTCAGGCAAAACATGATCGAGTCATGCGACGGGTCAGGCACAAACACCCAGGCGACTGTCTACTGTTTACTGTCTACTCATCGGTTAGTCTTTAAGGTCTGAAACAATTATTAAGGTCAGCATTTTAAACACAGACGTATACAGGGATGTATACGGTTGAAAACGTCTGGAACACGTTTTACAGACACGGAGTACACGGAGATAAAGAACAAATATCAACTTACCTCCGTGTACTCCGTGCCTCCGTGTTGAGATTTCAGATTATCTGACAACTCTAGATAATAAATATACCCTTAAGATCCTACCTATAACTGTTTACTGGCTACTGTCTACAGTATACTTTTGTCCGATATGACGAACATGATCCGAGTAGCCGCTATTCAAATGGTCTCGACTGCAGATGTCGAATCAAATTTGAACGACGCCAGCCGATTGCTACGGGAGGCCGCAGAAAAAGGCGCTGAATTAGTTGTTTTACCCGAATATTTCCCTCTTATCAGCGATGATGAGACGGCCAAGCTTCAACACAAGGAAGCATTTGGCGCCGGCCCTTTGCAGGATTTTCTGGCAGAAAATGCCAGCCAACATGCCTTTTGGTTGATGGGTGGGACCATTCCATTGACAACAGAACAGGCGGACAAGGTGTCCAGCAGTTGTCTGCTGTATGACCCGCACGGCAAATGCGTGTCACGTTACGATAAGATTCATCTCTTCAATGTCGACGTTAGTGATGAGAAGCAGGAATCATATAATGAATCCGCCACCATCACAGCGGGCAATAAGATTGTCGTTGCAGAAACCCCTTTTGGAAATATTGGCATGTCAGTATGTTATGATCTGCGTTTCCCGGAACTTTACCGTCAGATGCTGGAAAAAGATGTCTCTATTATCACGGTCCCCTCGGCATTTACCGAGACCACTGGCAAGCGCCATTGGGAAATGTTGTTGCGCGCCCGGGCAGTGGAAAATCTCTGTTTTGTCATTGCCCCGAATCAGGGCGGACGACATTCTGACACGCGTTTCACCTGGGGGCATAGTATGATTATTGGTCCCTGGGGTGACATTCTGGGGTCTCTGGAAAAAGGCCCCGGGGTGGTAGTTGCCGATATTGATCGGCCCCGCCAGCAGGCATTACGCACCAGCTTCCCGGCCCTGCAACATAGAAAACTTCACCTGTGATTAAATAAATGAGTAATTCCCTGGAGATAGCACAAGTTAACCTTCTCGAGCCGGTGGGCCTTGAGATCACTGACATACAAAATACCCTGGATCAACTGATGACCCACAGTATTGATCTGGCTGATATATATTTTGAATCATCGCGCTCGGAGTCCTGGGTACTCGAAGATGGCATAGTCAAAGAGGGTACCTACAGTATTGATCAAGGTGTCGGTATTCGTGCGATCAGCGGTGAAAAAACAGGCTTTGCCTATTCCGATGAAATCGTCTTGCCGGCCCTGGTCAGCGCAGCCAAGGCAGCACGTGCTATCGCAAGCCGTGGTGGCGATGGAAAATTACAGGCCTGGCATAAACAAACACCCCCCTCACTTTACTCGGTGAATGACCCACTTGATTCGATAAGCTCGGCAAGAAAAGTGGAACTCTTGCGCTCAGTCGATGAACTGGCCAGGAAAAAGGATCCTCGCGTGAAACAGGTCATTGCCTCACTTGCAGGCTCATATACCACCATACTGGTGGCAGGTATTGATGGCACCTTCTCGGCCGATATCCGTCCTCTTGTACGCCTTAATGTCAGTGTCATTGTTGAGCAGAATGGCAGACGTGAAAAAGGTGGCTCCGGTGGTGGTGGCCGGTTTGGTTATGAGTACTTTCTGACCGACGATATCGCAGCGAATTATGTCGGAGAGGCCGTCACACAGGCGTTGACTAACCTGGACGCCATCGACGCCCCGGCAGGATCTACCTGCGTCGTATTGGGTCCCGGCTGGCCGGGGATATTGTTACATGAAGCAATAGGCCACGGACTGGAAGGCGATTTTAACCGTAAAGGTACATCGGCATTTTCCGGGCGAATTGGCGAGCGGGTGGCGACAGCCGAAGTAACGGTTGTTGATGACGGCACGATCGCCAACAGACGTGGCTCATTAAGCGTCGACGACGAGGGCACAATGACGGAATGCACGACACTTATCGAACGGGGCATACTGCGGAATTATATTCAGGACAAGCATAATGCACGTTTAATGGGCATGCGGCCCACTGGAAATGGTCGTCGCGAGTCCTATGCACACCTGCCCATGCCGCGCATGACGAATACCTATATGCTGGGTGGCAGTTATGAACCAGAGGAGATCATCGCCTCGGTAGATAAGGGCATTTATGCCGCACAATTCGGTGGAGGACAAGTCGATATCACCAATGGCAAGTTTGTCTTCAGTACCAGTCAGGCGTGGCTGATTGAAAAAGGCAAACTGACTCGGCCAATCAAGGGAGCAACACTCATTGGCAACGGACCGGACGTATTAACCAGGTTATCTATGCTAGGTAATGACATGCAACTCGACTCCGGCATTGGTGTGTGCGGCAAGGATGGGCAATCAGTCCCTGTCGGTGTTGGCCAACCGACGATCAGGATCGATGACTTAACAGTTGGCGGCACCGGCAGTTAAAATCAAGCAGTCAGAACCTGTCTCCGGCAACTGCTAATCTTGTTAAAAAACTACTCCAATCAGCAGTAATGACTGTTCACTTTTCACTTTCCATTTGTAAACGCTTGTTCGAAAAGTTAATTATTTTTGCAGAGCTGCGACGGTATATCTGCTCAAAGGGTTTACCTTCACCTATATAGTTTCCCTGGACATAATCGACACCGATGTCACGCAGTATCTCAAGGATATCTGCATTCTCGACATATTCTGCGACCGTTTGTTTACCCAGGGTCCTGGCTATTTCATGCATGGATTTGACAATGGCGCGATCGGTAGAATTTGTCACTATATCCCTGATGAACAGACCATCTATCTTCACGTAATCTACCTGCAGATTTTTTAAATAGGCAAACGAGGAAAAGCCACTGCCAAAGTCGTCCAGCGCAAAAAAACATCCCCGGTCTTTCAGATTTTTGATGAACCGCATTGCATTGCTAAGGTTGGCGATCAAGACAGTCTCGGTAATTTCAAAACAGATCTTTTCAGGGGGAATGAGTGAATTCTCAAATTGCTGATTAATGAATTCGAGCAGTTCGCTGTCCTCCAGAGAGTTACCGGATAAATTAATAGAGTACAGCGACATGCTTTTACCCTGCTCCGGCAGGCCTGCAAGTAAATTGAACAGTTTATCAATGACCCACCGATCTATCCGGGCAGTTAAATTATGTTTCTCTGCAACAGGAAGAAATGCATCAGGGGCAATAATATCGCCCTGCTCAGTTTCCATCCTGACCAGAACCTCATAATGTTCAAAATCCTTTTTATTGTTTGCAAGCGCTACAATAGGTTGAAAATATAGTTGGAAATAATCATTTTCCAGTGCGTTATGAATTTTAGTTACCCATTCTGCTTCCGCATGCTTTCGCGCATAACCGATTTCATCATCGTGATAGATGTGAAGATGATCCTGTTCTTGTTTGGCAACGGAGCAGGCTGTAGCGGCATTCATTAATATTTCGGCTACGTTACCTGAATTTTTATCTATCGGAACCAGGCCTGCACTTATTCCAATCTCGTGACTCTTGTCTTCCCATAAAAATTTATATTCAGTAATCGCCTGCACTATTTTCTTTGTTACTGACTCTGCCAGATGTAAAGGACAATGCTCCATCAGCACAGCAAATTCATCGTCCCCCAGACGTGCGACAGTATCTCGTTTCCTGATTTGCCTGTTTAAAACCGTGCCCAGTTGCCGCAGTAATTCATCGCCGGCAGCATGACCAAAATTTTCGTTAACAAGTCTGAATTGATCCAGATCCATGTAACATAGTGCATGCTGACGGTCATCCGTTAGTGTTGAACTTAGCAGTTGTCTCAGGCGCTTTTCAAATTCAACTCTGTTGATCAAACCCGTCAGGGGATCATGGGTCGCTTGATAACTTAGTTTTTCAGAAAGTTTGTGAGTCTCTGTAATATCGTTACAAATCATGAAAATTATTTTTTCACCATTAGTGTCTGTGATGACTCGTACCGATTCTCTTACCCAGAGCAAGCTGCCATCCTTGCATACTTTTTGTTGTTCCCAGTGATGCGTTTTAGCCGGGTCAAGTAAACAATTTTGCAGATGCTCCTCTGCAGCTGCCATATGCGCCTTGTGTGATAAATTGAAGATCGAGCTGCCGATCAGTTCTTCATCCGTATAGCCAAGCTCTTTTGCACCGAATTTGTTGATCGACAGGATCATGCCCTGCTTGTCAATTGTGAAGAATATTGAGGGGCTTTCATCGTATAAGAGACGATATTTATTTTCACTGTCACGCAAGAATTGTTCTGCACGCTCGCGTTCCATTCGTGAATGCATAGACAAGATACCGTATGCCAGATCATCTGCCAGACGTATTAGTAATTTTTCTTCTTCAGAATCAAAGGCGTCAGTTTCTGAAGCGTAGATCATCAGGGCCCCGAACGCCTTTTCTCCTGCATTCAAGGGCAACGCGATTTCAGAACGGTATGCACGTTCCATAGCAGCATTACGCAAGGATTCATAGCTGGGATCAGCACTCAGGTTCTTTACTATGGATGGTTCACCCGAACATATCACATCAGTGACCGGATCAAATTTTCTTCTATCTGTATCCCAACTAAAATCATTATCCAGATAACCAGCCTCATAGCCTGCACTTGCCACCGGGCAAACCGTTTTATTTTCATCGGATTGTGCATAGCCTACCCAGGCAAAACGATATCCACCGGTGTCGACAATGATCCGGCAAATTTCGTTGATGAGTTCCTGTCCGGTACTGGCATGCACGATCGTATGGTTACACTCGTTTAACACTTGCAAGGCACGATGTGATCGATACAAGGTTGTTTCAGCCTGTTTTTGAGCAGTAATATCCATCAGCGTACCAAACATCCGGATTGCCTTGCCACTGGCATCGCGAGTCACCTCACCTTGTGCATGCAATTGCTGGATGTTGCCGTCTGGATGTAGTGCGCGAAATTCGATGTCATAGGAGGTATTGTCCCGAATCGCTGCATCAAGGCTGCTCAGAACATATGCCTTATCATCCGGATGTACCAGTGTTAAAAAGCTATCCAGGGTAGGTTTGAAATTTTCCGGCTTGACGCCTAATATAGAAAGACTCTCATCAGACCAGATCAAATCACCAGTGAGAATATCCCATTCCCAGAATCCCAGATGCGCGATGCGCTGGGCCTGGCGTAAACGTGCTTCACTCTCCTGCAAGGCAATCTCTGCACGCTTATGCTCGGTTATGTCCCTGCTAAATGAGTCATTCATTGACTACTTCCCGCCAGTCAAATTCTGTCAACCTGTCATCAGCCTGGATGAGATCATAGTCCGCCGTTGCCAGTGCTTTCTTTAACCACCGGCTGTTATCAAGCTCATCAATATGCAAACCATCTATGCCGGCTTGCAGTAGTAGCCGGATACGCTGCCTTTCAGCAGGGTCAGTATTAATCAATAAAAATCGATAATTATCGTTCATAATTATGTCGTTACGGGATAAAGTCTATGCTGCTGTTGATAATCATTTTTTACAGTACCCCATTCGCAGCATACTTTATTTATTAATGAATTCAGGCTTTCGACAGCTATACATGAAGTATAATCAACCTTGATATATTAATCATTGATGATTTGCCTGCAGACTCCTATTATTGACTCATCAGTTCTTAAGGAGACAGTCTGACATCGGGTAATTGCGTTCGAGGATATTCGACATGGCTGATCTAAACAAGGTTTTACAAGAACGTCTGACGGTGTTGTCTGATGAATATAAAGCGGAGCTCAATGATCGAATTGATCAGATAAAAAAGATCTGGAACCATGCACGGCTCGGCTATTGTAATTCAGATGAAATTCAAAAATTAAATAAAACAGCTCATGGTTTAGCTGCCTCGGCTGGTACCTTTGGTCTTTTGTCTATCGCCGATGCAACACACAAACTTGAACGGTTCCTGACTGCTTTAACAGGCCGGGACCATCTCGTGACCGAAAAGTACCGCCGGCAGGTCAAACTGCTGCTTCAATCTTTGCAAGATGCAGCTTCGAACAGGCACAGAACCAGACACCGACCAAGCCAGAATCGCTGGCAACCCTCCAGGCTTTCACCCTGTTTTCAAGATAATGAACAGCTGATTTTCATGCTCACCAAAGATGCTATTGTTAGCAGACAGATCTCAAGTTACCTGCAGCAGCGAGGTTACAGAATTGAGAGCTATAGCAATCCGCAACAAATCAAACGGGCACTGACTGAAACGATTCCTGCAGTCATTATTACAGATATGCTGCTCATTGAAGGGGAACAATCAGGCATGAATTATCCCCTGGACATACAAAATGCAACCCATGCAAAGATTCCGCTCATATTTATATCATCACGTGATGATATAGATACACGCCTGCATGCCTTCAGAGCAGGCTCTGTCTGTTACTACACGATGCCATTGGATATGAATAAATTGGCAGACAAGATAAATGAACTCACCACCAGCATTCCCAAAGATCCTTATCGAATCATGCTCATCGACGATGATCAGGTAATGACTGACTTTTATACACTTATTCTTGAACAGGAAGGCATGACAGTCACCACGGTCAATGAGCCGGTAAAAACGCTTGATATGATAAACCTGTACAGGCCTGAATTAATTTTAATGGATAGCCAGATGACAGACTATTCGGGTCTGGAACTCTCGGCAGTTATACGCCAGCAGGAAAAATATGCCGGAATTCTGATTATATTTTTATCAGAAGATTACGACCTTGACTGGCAACTGGAAGCGATCAACATGGGTGGTGATTATTTTCTGACGAAGCCTGTCGATCCCGATTATCTGATCGCGGCAATTAACTCTCGTGTACATCGAGCACGCACCTTGAACTCAATGAACCACAATTTGCTTTCAGCACAACGTGAGCTGGAAAACCGGAATTTTGCCCTTGACCAACATGCAATTGTAAGCATCACAAACACCAATGGAGATATTATTTATGTTAATGATAAATTCTGTGGCATAAGTGGCTACTCAAGATCAGAATTGATAGGGAAAAATCACAGCATTCTGAATTCAGGCATTCATGCTGATCACCTGTTTTCCGAAATGTGGAAAACAATCAGTAACGGAAAAGTCTGGCAGGGAGAACTATGTAACAAAAACAAGAATGGTGATTTTTACTGGGTCAATATAACAATTGTTCCGTTCATGGACGAGCAGTCAAGACCCTATCAATACGTAGCTATAAATAGCGATATCACTTCCAGGATCCTCGCTGAACAGGATCTACTAAAGGCCCATGACGCAGCAGTCAGTGCCAATCAGGCAAAATCTGATTTTCTTTCTAAAATGAGTCATGAATTAAGAACGCCCTTGAATGCAGTGATGGGCTTTTCACAACTTCTCAAATCATCCGGCAATCTGTCTGCATCTGACAAGCAGTTACAATATGCCAAGGAGATCTATAGAGCAGGCGAACACCTTCTTGATTTAATCAATGAAATTCTAGACCTGTCCCGTATAGAAGCCAACCAGCTTAAAGTTGAAAACATAGAAGTTCCACTGGCCGGTTTTTTAAATGAATGTGCTGCATTGATTATACCTCTTGCAAAACAGAAGGAAGTTTCATTTATAAATAATTATAATGACAATGACGACATTACAGTACAGGCGGATCCGTTTCGCCTTAAACAAATTATGGTTAACCTGTTCTCCAACGCAATCAAATATAACAAGCCGGCAGGTTTTGTTGAAATTCGATACTCTCCTGATCATGATGGATTTGTTATCATTGAAGTTATTGATACAGGAACGGGAATTGCCGAACATCAGATTGAACAAATTTTTAAGCCCTTTGTGCGGCTACCTCAACATAAAAATGAAGAAGGTACCGGTATCGGTCTGGCATTATCTAAACGGCTTGCTGAACTAATGGGGGGGGAAATCGGCGTTGAAAGTAAATCAGGAATGGGCTCAAGATTCTGGCTGAAACTGAGACAGGCCATTCCTGTTGCCCGGCAAGATGTTGCTGAAGTTGTACAGATGCCGGTTAACAACTCACATGTGATAGAACACGTTCCTTATACAATACTTTATATCGAAGACAATAATACCAACTTTACCCTGGTAAAGGAGATCCTGACAGCGCGACCACAGATTACATTATTACATGCAACAACAGCAGAGCGTGGTATTGAGCTGGCTAATATACATCTGCCAAAAATTATATTGATGGACCTGCAGCTGCATGGGATGGACGGTTTTGACGGCATAAAGGCTTTAAGGCAAAGCGAAAAGCTTCGGCAGACACCAGTGATTGCAATCAGTGCTTATGCAAATACTGAGAATATACAACGGGCTATTGCAGAAGGTTTTATAGAGTATATTACCAAACCGGTAAGCATGAACAACTTCCTGGCAATAATAGATGCAGTTGCCGGACAAAGCCCGATAGTAACTAAATAATTTTATTTATCGGCCGAATTACTAATTATATTCACTCAGTTGTATCATTGACTAACAATTTACATGAAAGGATAAAGGTGATAGCCGGATATGGATATTGCACTTTTAGAAGACAACCCATCTGATGCCAGACTCATACGGACTTTCCTGGAATCCGCTGAGCATAAATGTCATGTATTTGACAAAGGTCAACTCTTGTTAGATGAATTGCCCAGGCAAAATTACTCCTTGATAATGCTCGACTGGGAATTGCCTGACATACCCGGCGATCAGATACTGCGCTGGATACGCAATAATATTGGCTGGGATCTCCCCGTCATTTTTGTCACCGGTCGTGATGCCAGTGAAGATATTATCGCAATGCTGGACGCCGGTGCAGATGACTATATGGTTAAACCCGTGAATCTGGAGGAAATGCTCGCCCGTATTACAGCACTGGTCCGACGTTCACAGAAACAGCAGAAAAATACACAGGCCATTGATATTGGCCCGTTCCTGCTGGACTTTGCTTGCCACCGTATCACCCTGGCAGGGACAGAGATTGGATTAACGCCGAAAGAATTTGAACTTGCTGGCTACCTGCTAAATAACATTGGCCAACTGATCTCTCGTGAAAAATTACTTAAGGAAATATGGGGCTATGGCCCCGAAGTCCAGACCCGTACGATAGATATCCATATTAGCCGTATCCGTAATAAATTATCCCTGCATGAAGAGCATGGCTGGAAATTGACATCCATTTATCATAAAGGCTATCGACTGGACGCGGTGGCTATTAACAAAAATAATAATGAACTACCGACTATCTAGTGTCCACCCAGGAAAAATAATTCTCGCCGAGGCGCAAAAATCGCAAAGTAATAAAATATTGGTCTAAAAACTTAGCCACTCTCATGTACTAACCAGACCAGCAGAGGCCTGACGCGACCAGCTCATCGCCTCTTGATACGCATCATAAATTAGCGACGTTTCAAGATCAGAAAAATGTATATCGACAATTTCACATTGTTCACAGGCAATACTGCAACATAGCGCTTCACCCAACTGTCCGTCTTTATTAATCAAGGCAGAGATAATTTCTTCATTGAGCGGCAGCATGTCGACAATTTTTGATAACGAACAATCTAATAACGCTTCGAGTATGGAAAAAAGCCCTACAATAAAAAAAGAAGCCTGTTCCTTGTTTCCTGACAAGCTGGCCAATAGTTCACACATCTTGGCACGCGTAAGTCCCGCCAGAATCAATTCTGAACGCTTATCATTTATCCCTGTCATAGCAATTAAACTGGCTAAATCTTTCAGCTTCTGCAAACCGAAATAAACTATGATTTGCCGAATAGAATCGAATTTTCGTGGCAATCCATAAAACGCCGAATTAATGTAGCGGAACAGTTTAAAATTCAACGAGACAGTCTGCGAAACCAGTGTTTCAATCTCAGTTATATCTATATCAGGATCCTGTAAGCGGGCAAGTAATTGCAATAGCGCGATATGATTGTCCGGCATCACATCCTTGCTTATCACGCTTGGTCTGGAAAAAAAATAGCCCTGAAAATAATCAAACCCTATCTCCCGGAAGCTAATATATTCGTCTAGCGTCTCAACCTTTTCTGCCAGAAGCTTGACATCATAGTTTTTCAGCAGCTCAACATGTTTTTTTATTTCCTCAACTGAAAGGGCCATCACATCGATTTTTATGATACTTGCCTGTTCAATTACTGGTATCCACCGCTCATCAAAGACAAAATCATCAAGCGCGATTTTAAAACCTTTTCTGGTCAGGTTGTTAAGCCCGTCGATAAGGCCTTTATCAACATTAACATCTTCCAGGACTTCAATGACGACCCTTTCCGGAGGTAATAACTGTGCTATATCGTTCGTTAATAAATCATACGGGAAATTAATAAAGGCCAGATTATTTCCAACCAGTTCATCCAGACCGATTTCCATCAATGTATTATAAATAACCTGGGTCGTCGCTTTGTTACCATCCAACTGACCTGCCTCACTTACATTGCCTGAGCGGAAAAGCAATTCGTATGCATAGACGTTTAGATCTTTGTCAAAAATAGGCTGGCGCCCGACAAATGCCCTGGACACCTGTTCTGCCTGATTAGGGGCGGTCACTTGCATGGCTTTTTCATCAGAGCAATAGTTATAGGTTGATGATTATATCGGCACGGAATCAACTGAACTTGAGACCACCAAGTCATTATTTTTATATTATTATCTTAGAATTTTGCGATTTTGCGCCTTGGCGAGAATTATCACTAACTGACATTGCACACAATTATCTCTCGAAACGCCCTGCTGGTTTTACATATCAATCCCTGATCCAGCGCCAGGCTATCAGAAATGCAACAACACAGGCCACGGATGCCCCCTGAAAACTTGCCAAACTGCCAAGACTATTCCAGCTAAAACCGACCATTAAACCCCCTACAGACAGCCCTGCACCGAAACTCATGCTGCTGTAAAGAGCCTGTCCACGGCCCTGCGTCCGTCCGGTAAAATAACGATGCGTCAACTGGATAGCCGTCGCGTGGAATATGCCGAAAGTAACGGCATGCATAAGTTGACCGATGATTAACAGTGGCAGCACATCAACAAAATAACCAATTATCAACCAGCGCATGCACGCAACCGTAAAACAAATCAACAACAGTCTTGTTAGCCCCAGCCACGTGATAAGCCGTGGCATTAACATAAAAATAAAGACTTCTGCAATGACACTGATTGCCCACATGCCACCTATAAACAGGCTTGAGTAGCCATGATCCGCTAGATAAATAGAATAGAATATGTAATACGGGGCATGACTGAACTGCATGAGGAAGGCAACAAGCAAAAGAGCGATAACCCTGGTTTGTCTTATTACCTTGAATAAAGAAACATCAGTGACGTGTATGGGGCCGCTGGCACGTTCCGGCACGATAATGCTCACTATAAATATCGCCAGCAGTAATGCCAGAATAATTTCCGGCAACTGCCCCAGAGAATGGCTTTCCAGATATTTACCCAGACTCACAACTGCTACGATAAAACCTATCGATCCCCAAATACGTATGCCGGTATAAGCGTGTGAGGAATCACCCAAATGTGTAAAAGTTGTCGCTTCGAACTGTGGTAGTGCGGCATTCCAGAAAAAACCAAAGACTGTGATAATCAGGGCCATCCATACAAATGAAGTAGTAAATAACATACATGAAAATGCCATACAGGCGAGCAACAATGCGATGCGGATAATCCGCATACGTTGTCCGCGATGGTCAGCGATCCAGCCCAAGATATTCGGCGCAATAATCTTTGTGCCGGCCAGGATCGCAGACAGCAGACCAATAGCCTTGGCATCAAAACCAATGGATCTGAGGTAGGGTGACCAGTACGGCAAAAAGATGCCCAGTACCGCGAAGTAAAACAGATAGAAGCTAGACAAACGCCAGTAAGGTACACCCGGAGTTTGTTCGTGAAGCGTCACGCGTAACTCATCAAGCGTGACATTCTGCAAAAGACATTATGAGGTTGCTTCGAGAGGTACGCTCAACCTGTAGATGCCGGCACAACGGGTGTGGCAGATTTTACCTGCAGATTCTGGGCGCGATGACGCAGCAAATGATCCATCAATACCAGTGCCAACATGGCTTCGGCGATAGGTGTTGCGCGGATGCCAACACAGGGGTCATGACGACCGGTGGTAATAACCTGCTCTTGCTCACCATTAAGATTGATGGTTTTTGCTGGTATGCGAATACTCGATGTCGGTTTCAGCGCCATACTGACCAAGATATCCTGACCGGAGGATATTCCGCCGAGGACACCGCCGGCATGATTACTCAGAAACCCGGCGGGTGTCATCTCGTCACGGTGCTCGGAACCTTTCTGTACAACAGCATTAAAGCCCGCGCCAATCTCAACGCCCTTCACCGCATTAATACTCATCATCGCCTTGGCGATATCGGCATCAAGCCGATCAAAAACCGGCTCACCCAGACCAACAGGTATGTTATTGGCGATGACATTAACCCGGGCACCGACCGAATCACCTTCTTTACGCAAGCCATCCATATATGCTTCCAACTCATCAACCTTATCGACATCGGCACAGAAAAACGGGTTGTTATCCGTCACATTCAGGTCTTTGCATTCAATTTCAATCGGTCCAAGCTGGGCCAGATAACCACGCACAGTTATTCCATATTGTTCGTGCAGATATTTTTTTGCGATAGCACCCGCTGCAACACGCATACAGGTCTCACGCGCAGACGCCCGGCCACCGCCACGGTAATCTCGCACACCGTATTTCTGTTGGTAGGTATAATCAGCATGGCCAGGCCGGAAACGATCCATGGTGGCGGAATAGTCCTTGGAACGTTGATCTTCATTTTCGATGAAAAGGCCTATCGGTGTACCCGTTGTTTTCCCTTCAAACACACCGGAAATAATTTTAACAGAATCAGATTCACGCCGCTGTGTAACATGGCGCGATTTACCCGGCTTGCGCCGGTCCAGATCAGTCTGTAAATCAGCTTCAGTAAGCGACATTCCTGGTGGGCAGCCATCGACAACGCATAGATAGCCCACGCCATGGCTCTCTCCACAGGTTGTCATCGTAAATAATTTTCCAAAAGTATTACCTGACATGGCTGCGTATTGTAACGGCTCTTGTTATTTTTAAACAGGGTCTCGTGGCGGTGGACCAGAAAAGAAATCTATTTGCGATCAGCCTGTCGAGGCTAAGTTTCACGCTTATAATCATTCATCACATGCGCGTTAGAAATTCTGTCGACATTATCACCCTGCAAACGAACCAACTCATCTCTGCTCATGATAAAGACACCCTCCCCACCGTGAATAAAATCTATCCATAAAAACGGCATGCCCGGGTAGGCATTAACCAAAGCCTGCTGGCTGTTACCCACTTCGACTACCAGCAAGCCATCCGCATTGAGATGATCTTTTGCCTGTTGCAATAGACGTTTTACTATTTCCAGTCCTGTGTCGCCGGCCTTGAGTCCTGACTCTGGTTCATGGCGGTATTCCTGTGGCAATTCAGCTAATTCATTTTCACCAACATAGGGAAGGTTTGCAACAATGAGATCATACTGTTGGCCGTCAAGCGCCTCGAACAGATCCGACTGTATAAGACGGATCCGTTCCGACAAGTCATGCCGATGCACATTTTGCCGGGCAACGTCCAGTGCAGCATGGCTGCTATCGACGGCATCAACACTGGTGTCAGGAAAGGCAACCGCGCAGGCGATGGCAATACAGGCACTGCCGGTACCCATATCCAGAATACGCTTAACAGTCGAACTATCCAGCCACGGAGAAAAACCCTGTTCGATTAATTCCGCGATGGGAGAGCGAGGGATCAATACACGCTCATCGACATAAAAAGCTAACCCGAAAAACCATGCCTCGTTGACTAAATAAGCAACAGGCGTACGTGTTTGAATACGTTTGTCGACGAGTTCTACTACCTGCTGCCTTGCCGCATCACTCAATAACTGATCAAGCGCCGCCTCATCCACATCAAACTCAAGGCCCAGCGCACGCAAAACCAGATAGACGGCTTCATCATGAGGATTATCTGTACCATGACCATAAAACAGATTGGCGCCCTTGAAACGCTGAGCAGCCCATAAAACTAATTGGCGCGGAGTAGATTTCTCCACCAGTGGTACTGGTATTGCTTCAGTCATATCCAGGTAAATATTACCAGGAGCCCGGACCTGTCATTCAGCAGGTTCGTAACCCGGTATATCGCTGATCTCGAATTCATCCACCTGATCGGCATCAAGAAACTTTTCGGCATATTTCATATATATCTTTTCATGGATAAATATATCGAACAAATCCGGATCAATATGATTGCTGAGTTTCATATTACCGAGTATCTTCAGTGCCTGAGATAAAGGCATGGCCTTTTTATACGGCCTGTCACCTGCGGTCAATGCTTCAAAAATATCCGCGATACCCATAATACGCGCCGGCACGGACATCTGTTCACGAACAAGAGCACGCGGATATCCTGTGCCATCCATCTTCTCATGATGAGCACCGGCATATTCAGGCACATTCGCAAGGTCTTTGGGATAGGGTAAGGATTCCAGCATATTAATCGTAACAGAGATATGATTATTAATAATCTTCCGTTCTCTTAAGGTTAATGTTCCCTTGCCAATTATCAGGTTCTGGACTTCATTTTCCGTTAAAAGCCCCCGCATCTCTCCATCAGAAGCCTGCCACCTGTAGCTGGCTATCTGCTTGACACGCTCCTTGTTCTCATCGCCCATGAACTCACCACCAATATTGCTTGAACGTATAAACTCCCAGTAATCTTGTAATTGCTGAATCTCGGATTGATAAATGTCGTCGTCATCCAGTTCAAACTCAATACCGTTTTCCGCAAGTTTACGTTGCAGGGCCTGCATTGCACGGTCTCGCTTCAACACTTCGAACCTGGCCTCAATAATATCGATCCTGTCGAAAATGGTTTCCAGCTTTGTAGCCTTATCAACCACATATTCCGGCGTCGTGATCTTGCCGCAATCATGTAACCAACCAGCCACATCCAGCGCGTATTTTTCCTTGTCGGACAAATCGAAGTCTTTCAGCGGACCCGTTTTTATATTGCATGCGGCTTCGGCAATCATATTGGTCAGCTCAGGGACGCGTCGACAGTGACCTGCGGTATAAGGCGATTTTTCATCAATCGCATTGGCAATTAACTGGATCATGGCATCAAATAATTTCTTCTGGGCATCGATCAGACTGCGGTTGGTAATTGTCACCGCTGCCTGTGATGCCAGAGATTCGACGACCTGCTGATCCAGCTTGGAGAAAGGCACAACTTCTCCTGAGTCCGGATCCTGCGCATTCAATAATTGCAATACACCTATAATTTCACTTTCATGGTTGGTCAGTGGCACTGTCAGAAAAGATTTGGAGCGATAACCTGTGGTCTTATCAAAATCCCGTGTACCGGAAAAATCGAATTGCTTGTTGGTATAGGCATCCTCGATATTGACCGTCTCACCACTTAACGCAGCCCAGGTCGCTACCATATGATTATTAGGTTGGCCGTCGCTGTCGTAGAGAGGAATAGGATCAAATTCAATAGCTTCGCCGCTGCTGCCGCCCTTGCGAAAGCCCAGTGACTCGGTCAGCATGATCTCGAACTTGAGTCTTTGATCATCGGTGCGGGTATAGAGTGTTCCGCCGTCTGCATTGGTCAGTTCCTTGGCCTTTAACAGGATCATTTCCAGCAAACGACTGTGATCCTTTTGTGCCGACAGGGCGATGCCCACATCAGTCAACTCTCCAAGAAGACTTGAAAAATCTACTTTCGATATTTCCATCAGAAACCGCCAAATATCTAACGAGCTTTAACTCATTCTATACGATTTAGCGTCCTCAGTGGCAGTTATCTCGGAGCCCTGACACAAAATCTGATTTGACTTGCCTTGATACATGGATTGGTGCCCGTTCATAAACGCTATGATTTTTCTCGCCAAGGCGCAAAGACGCCATGCAAGGAATCATAATATGTTTTTATACCAATATTTTATAACTTTGCGATCTTTGCGCCTTGGCGAGAATTACTCTGCCTGAATGGACATAACTTATGCGCTTTGACAAGCCAATCGCTTCACTCTTGCCCGGTCCCGGTACTACTTTTCCGCCAGTTCCATAAATACGCTGTTGAGCCTTTGTACAAAGCCGGCAGGATCCTCCAGCTTGCCACCTTCACTGAGCAATGCCTGATCGAACAAGATATGCGACCAATCCACCACGCGTTGCTGTTCACTCTCGTCCTTCAAACGGGCGACGATAGGGTGTTGCGGATTTACTTCAAGGATCGGCTTGGCGCCTTTGAACGTCTGCCCTGAAGCTTTCATGATTTGTTCAAGGTGTCTGCCCATGTCATGCTCATCGGCTACCAGACAAGCCGGTGAGCTTGTCAGGCGGTGAGTGATCCTGACGTCCTGTACCTGATCTTCAAGGACATCCTTTATGCGCTTTGCCAGTTTGTCATATTCCTTGCTGGTCTCCTTGTCTTGTTCTTTCTCCTTGTTATCCTGCAGATCTCCCAGATCAAGCTCACCCTTGGACACCGATTGCAACGGCTTGCCATCGAATTCTGTCAGGTGGGAAGTCAACCATTCATCGATTGGGTCAGTCAACAACAGGACTTCAATGCCCTTTTCTTTAAAGATCTCAAGATGTGGACTGTTTTTTGCCGTGACATAGTTCTCTGCGGTCACGTAATAGATTGCCTTCTGTCCTTCTTGCATTCTGGCAACATAGTCTTCCAATGCAACGCTCTGCTCTTGCTTATCTTCGTGGCTGGTGCAAAAACGAAACAGCTTTGCCAGATCCTCGCGTTTATCAATCTCTTCGATAATACCTTCTTTTAACACCCGGCCGAATTCTTTCCAGAATTTTGCGTATTTTTCAGCATCTTTCTTGGCCAGGCTTTTTAGCAAACCCAGTATCCTTTTTGTGCAGCCACTACGGATCAAGTCTATGGTCTTGTTACGTTGCAGGATTTCGCGGGAAATATTCAGCGGCAGATCATTGGAATCGACAACCCCCCGAACAAAACGCAGATACGACGGGATCAATTGTTCGGCATCGTCCATAATGAAGATACGTCGCACATACAGCTTTATCCCATGCCGCTGTTCCCGGTCCCATAGATCGAATTGCGCGCGGGCGGGTATATAGAGCAGGCTGGTATACTCAAGTTTACCTTCTACCTTATTATGACTGTAGGCCAGAGGGTCTTCAAAGTCATGACCCACATGTTTGTAAAACTCGTTATATTCCTCTTCCTTGATGTCCTTCTTGTTCATGTTCCACAGCGCAGTAGCGCTGTTAATCGTTTCTTCACCCTTGCCCTTGTCCTTGTCATCCGTAGATTCCGTCATCATGATGATGGGCAGTGATATATGATCAGAATACTTGCGGATGATGCTACGCAGACGCAAGCCATCCAGAAATTCGTCTGCCTCATCGCGCAGGTAAAGTACCACTTTGGTGCCACGCTTCGGTCTATCAACTGTTTCTATACTGTAATCGCTTTCACCGGATGATATCCAGCGAACACCTTCAGTTCGGGGCAAGCCCGCACGCCGGCTAATGACCTCAACTTTCTTCGCGACAATGAAGGCTGAATAAAAACCCACGCCGAATCGCCCGATAAGTTGCGAATCCTTGCTTTGGTCACCGGTCAATGCATTAAAAAACTGTTTGGTGCCGGATTTGGCGATAGTACCCAACTGTTCAATCACCTCTTGCCTGGTCATACCGATGCCATTATCGATCACGCTAATGGTCTTTTGATCCTTGTTATATTCAACCCGAATCTTCAGATCCGCATCACCCTCGAACAGGCTGTCATCGGTAAGCCCCTCAAAACGTAATTTGTCTGCGGCATCCGAGGCATTGGAGATCAATTCCCGCAGAAAGATCTCACGATTGCTGTAAAGTGAATGGATCATCAAGTCCAGCAATTGCTGCACTTCTGTCTGAAAGCCCAGGGTTTCTTTGTTTGTTTCAATACTCATACGGCTACATTCCTATGTCGGTGATTTTTTAGAGTTTATCTATCTATGGGTCGCTGTAGCATATTTCAAGGGTTTTCTGAAAAAAGATCAGTGGGTAATCAATCAACATGCGCCTTTCAGCAGATTGCTTTACCACCATGATAGGGTCATAATCATAACAGCTTCCCTGTAAGCATACTTAATGAATCCAACCTGCAACGGAGAAATCCGATGAGAAAATTATTTAAACAACTCGGTCAAGGCATGACGGAATACATCATTATTGTTGCTCTGATAGCCATCGCTGCAATCGGTGTCTATTCTTTCTTCGGTGATGCCTTGCGTGGCCAAATGGGTGCGATGACCCAGGAATTAACCGGTGTTCAGGCAGATAGAACCAATATGAACACCGCTGCTAGCGAGGCCGTCGCTGAAGGCGGGCATAAAGACCTCGCTACCTACGACGTCGAAAAGTAATCATAAGTAAGCCCGTCATTCATGTAATGGCGGGCTCTTCTTAACAAATGAGACCCCGCATGCCGCTTGTGCGGGTGGAGAACAGCTAGTGTGCTCACACAGAGATTAGCCTCTCGTTCAATCCAAAAAGGCCAGGCCGCAGTCGCCGTCATGCTGTTCCTGGCTGTCATGACAGTCTCAGGGCTGGCGCTTTATAAGTCCGGCAAGCTCACCAGCGACAAGATGCAGTTGCAGAATGCCGCCGATGCCGCTGCCTACAGTATGTCACTGGTCGAGGCACGCGACCTCAATTTC
>JADFPU010000180.1 GCA_022562175.1 Pseudomonadota bacterium
ATCTTCTGAAAACTGCCATTGAAGGAAACTTTATAGCGATCAAGGAAGGCTTTGATGTCGTCGATCTCAGCGGCCTCAGTATCGGTCAATTCTGCATCCGATCCCAGGTCTCCGACCTTACCGGCAACGAAGATCTCGCCGCTGGTCATGTCCTCGCCGACGCGTTCGCCTGAATCACCGAGAATAATGATACGGCCGCCATACATCATGTAGCCTGCCATGAAATTAGCGTTGCCGACACAGCACAAGGTGCCCGCTTTCATGACCTGACCGGCCCGCGAACCCATGTTGCCGCGCACGACCACCTCGGCGCCGCGGATGGCGACGCCGGGTATGGCCCCCGCGTTACCGCCGACCACAACCGAGCCGCTGTACATATTGTCGCCGAGCCCCCAACCGACATTGTGCTCGACCTCGAAGTGGGCTTGATCGGACAGGCCTGCGCAAAAATAGCCGGCCGAACCGCGCACGTGCACGGTAATGGGATGGATCAGCCCGACACCGATATGATGCCGCGCGTCGGGATTCAGTACCTCGACGTCATCACCGGCGGCACCAGCTTCGCGAATTCGCTCGTTAGCCTCGCGAACCGCAAGCTTGGCTAAATCGAGCGTGACCAAGTGTCGTAGGTTCCAGGCGGTGGTTCTATGGTGTTCAGCGCCTGCCCCGGAAACAAACGGTTGAGAGAGACTTCCTCGGAGGCGATAGCAATCAGCTCATCGGTTTCGTACATGATCATAGGCTTGGCCGCGAGATTGTCTTTGGCGTAGCCGATCTCGTCTTTGGTAGAGACCAGGAAAGAGAAAGTGCCGTCCATATCGTCGATTGAGGTCTTCAGCGCTTCTTTGAGTGGAATACCCTGAGCAAGCTTATCAGCAAGATATACGGCGATCAGCTCGCTGTCGTTGTCGGTGGTAAACTGGAAGTCCCGCTGTTCCAGGCGCCGGCGCATCTTCCAATAATTGGTGATCTGGCCGTTGTGCACGATCGCCACGTCACCGAAACCGGTCGCCCAGAACGGATGGGCGGCTTCAGGCTTGACGTCCGATTCGGTCGCCAGGCGTACATGCCCGAGGCCGTGTGTTCCCACAAAACCGGCCACGTGATAGCGATCATCAACATCATGTGCACTGCCGACGTCCTTGATGATATCGAGGCTCGAGCCGATGGAAATCAGCTTTGCCGCATGTTCCATGGCGTAGGCCAGACTCTGGATATCGCCTTCGAATTTGACCAGGTAGCGAATAGTAGAGCCCTCAAGTTCCTTCTCTATTATTTCGGCGTCATGTTCCTCCAATAAAGATTCGATTCGATCAATATTTCCCGCAGCATCATCGGCATCAATAAAAAACCGTAGTCGCAACAATCCTTCTTTGGGTTCATGATAGAGTGCAAAACCGGTGGAGTCAGGTCCACGATGTTGGCAACCATCAAGCATACGGATGAGCGCATCGCCCGCTGCTAGCCCTGGGATTTCCTGTTTATATAAGATACCTGCAATGCCACACACACCAATCACCTTAAATTGAATTCAATATATAACACTTTAGAATAAGATGGATAGTGAAAGCAAGTGCTTGTAATATTATTTTACATATAGTAAAAAAGGCGCCTGAAAAAAAGCTTAAGAAATTTAATCGTTTAGAATCAAATTAATTTTCCATATTTTAGTATGTACTTTCCGCTTATTCATCATTATTTACTATCCATCGCATTTACCTTTCTGGGACAAACCAACCGGTAATGAAAAAATCTGAAAATACATACATATAATCAAATCGTTACGATTTCAGAGCATGATGAAAAATCGTCGATGTATCGATTGGAAGAGGCAGTCGATTCGCAAATCAGGAAGTATCGAAAGCAACTTAAAATGACTGTTGTGGAGATTACAAAGAAAGCAAATATGTCAGCGGGAATGCTTTCCAAGATCGAGCGTGGCGTCACAGCGCCTTCACTTAACACCATGCAAAATCTGGCCAGCGCATTGAATGTGCCGATCACTTCGTTCTTCAGGATGTATGAACAACAGCGAAATTGCAGCTATGTTAAGGCAGGACAGGGCCTCGATATTGAGCGTAGGGGCACCAGAGCAGGACACCATTATGAATTGCTCGGGCATAATGTACAGGATGAACTCAATATAGAACCTTATTTGATAACGCTCAACGATAAATCCGAGGCCTATCCTCTATTTGAGCATCCTGGCCTGGAATTTATCTATATGTTGGAAGGCATAATGGAATATCGTCACTGGAACGACGCTTACTGATTGGAGGCGGGTGATTCGTTGTTTTTTGACGCCGACGTGCCCCATGGTCCTATCGAGTTGATCGATCTTCCCATTCGGATGATCGCCGTACTATGTCAAGCAAATACCGGGGCGTAATGAATGACAGTTAGAGAACAATTATCATATATATAAAAAATTGTAATATTTGTTGAATCAAAAATAAATTAAAACTTCGAGGGTACTGAACATGGCCAAAAGCCTTGAACAAATTGCAAAACAAAATGGCATAAAATATTTCCTTATCAGCTTTGTTGATCTGTTCGGTGTATTGCGCGCCAAACTGGTACCTGCACGCGCCATCAAGGGTATGCAAAAAAACGGTGCCGGTTTTGCCGGGTTTGCTACCTGGCTCGACATGACCCCTGCATATCCTGATATGTTTGGTGTGCCGGATCCGGATAGCCTGATCCAGTTACCGTGGAACAAGGAAATCGGCTGGCTTGCCTCCGACTTATGGATGGATGGTAAAGAGGTCGAGGTCTCACCACGTATCATATTAAAAAGACAACTAGCCAAGGCTGAGAAGGCTGGTTATTTTATGAAGACCGGTGTTGAATGCGAATACTTCCTGATCAATCAGGAAGGAACAAGTATTTTCGATCCCGCCGATACACAAAAGAAGCCTTGTTATGACCAACAGGCTTTGATGCGTCAATTTCCGGTGATTAAAGAAATTTCTGATTGCATGCTGGAACTGGGTTGGGGACCTTATCAAACCGATCATGAAGACGCCAATGGCCAGTTTGAAATGAACTGGGATTATGACGATGCATTAAAAACAGCAGATCGCCATGTCTTTTTTAAATACATGGTTAAATCAATTACCGAAAAACATGGGATACGGGCGACGTTCATGCCCAAGCCCTTTGTCAACCTGACCGGCAACGGTTGCCATACCCATGTCTCGGTTTGGGACAAAACAGGAAAGAAAAATCTTTTTTTGAAAAAGAGTGATGACCTTGGTCTGTCCAAGCTCGCCTATGATTTTCTGGGTGGCATTATGCACAATGCGACAGCGCTATGTGCAATATTCAATCCCACCGTAAACAGTTATAAACGCATTGACGCACTCTGCACCTTGTCCGGGGCAACCTGGTCACCAAGTTCGGTAACCTATACCGGCAATAACCGTACGCACATGATCCGGGTGCCGGCTGATGGCCGTTTTGAGTTACGTCTGATGGATGGTTCTACCAATGCCTATTTATCGCAAGCCGGGATTATGGCGGCCGGACTCGATGGTATCAAAAACAAGCGCGACCCTGGCGAGCCATTACATATCAATATGTATGAAGAAGGACATAAAGTGAAATCGGCGCAAAAATTACCGGTTACGCTGCTGGATGCCTTGCGTCTGTTAGAAAACAGCAAGGAATTACGCAGTGAAATGGGTGACGAGTTTATTGATTCTTACATCAAATTAAAGATGCTGGAGTGGCGGGATTACACCTCGCATCTTAGTGATTGGGAACGACAAAATACGCTGGATTGTTAAGCTGATCCAGATGTAGATACACATACTGCATGTCATTACGAAATATTTCTGGTTTATCATCTTCTCCTCAAGAGGTGTTAGGAGCAGTGGCTGTTCGCTAACAGCCACTGACTTCTTTTTTAATTTGTTTTGGGCAAATAATTCAAATGCCGTGGAATTTATTAAAATACGGATTCAATCGATCCTATCCTGCCGATAGACACTTCCCCCTGTCCTGTGCATTAAAATCAAGTTATGACATCGTCATAATCGGCGGTGGCGGTCACGGTTTGGCAGCCGCCTATTATCTGGCAAAGGACTGGGGCATCAGCAATATTGCAGTATTGGAAAAAAGCTATTTGGCAGGTGGCAATACTGCACGCAATACAACCATTATCCGTTCTAATTATCTGACCCAGGAAGGCATCCGCTTTTATGACGAATCACTGCAGTTGTTTCGTGATTTGAGTAACGAGCTGGATTACAATGTGATGTATACGGAGCGTGGTCACCTGACACTTGCCCATACCGATGCCGCCATGCGCACAGCACGCTGGCGTGCGGAAGTAAACATGCATCTGGGAGTAGATTCAGAAGTCGTGTATCCGGAAGATATCGCCAAACTGTGTCCGCAACTTAATCTCGGTGTTGATGTGCGTTATCCCATACTCGGCGCCCTGTATCATCCACCGGGCGCCATAGCACGACATGATGGGGTAGCCTGGGGTTATGCCAAAGGGGCGGCGGAATATGGCGTTGAAATACATACGCAGACGGAAGTCACCGGTCTCAAAATAGAAAATAATCGTGTCACCGGGGTCCACACAACCCGTGGCGATATTCAGTGTGGCAAGGTCTTGCAGGCAGTTTCAGGCATGAGTTCCGAAGTTGCCAGGATGGCGGGGTTTAAACTGCCTATTAAAACTATTCCACTACAAGCCTGTGTCACGGAATCGGTGAAACCTTTTCTTGATCCCATCATTGTCTCCGGTTCTTTACATGTCTATGTCTCGCAATCGTCGCGGGGAGAACTGGTGATGGGTGCATCCGCCGATCCTTATGCACTTTATTCGACCCGTTCCACATTGGAATTCAAGGAAGAGCTGATGATGCATTTACTGGAATTATTTCCCTTTGTCGGCAAGTTACGTGTGCTCAGACAGTGGGCAGGAATGGCTGACATGACGCCGGACTTTAGTCCGGTGATGGGCTTAACGCCGGTTGAGAATTACTACATTGATGCGGGTTGGGGCACCTGGGGATTCAAGGCAACGCCAGTATGTGGCAAGCGCATGGCAGAGACCCTCGCAACCGGCAAGATCCCTTCAATAATACAATCTTTCGATCTGGAGCGTTTCTATCGTTTCGAACAGGTGGGCGAACGGGGCGCAGCCTCGGTGGGGAATTAATCGTGAAATTAATGCGCTGTCCATTAAACGGTGTTCGCAATATCTCCGAATTTATATGCGGAGGTGAAGTCATCGACATGCCCGATGCAGACAACTGTAATGATCGTGAATGGGCGGATTATATATTCATGGAAAACAATACGCGGGGTGTAGTACGGGAATGGTGGTTGCACGCGCCCACTTCCTACTGGTTTATCGCGGAACGCGATACTGTCAGCAATGAGATCATCAAGACCTATCCGGCATCCGAAGTATACAACCAGCGTATTGACTATCCGGATACACAAACATGAACAGGCATGCGAATAGCCTGCGATTAGCCGAGCCCTATGGCCTTTGTCTTGATCGTTCTCAGCCGATCACATTCCAGTTTGATGGCAAG